>NZ_JBTXLW010000001.1:0-468275 GCF_054871795.1 Enterococcus sp. LJL51
GTTTTCAAAGGTCTACATCATTGCCTCGCAGCAACTTTTATATCTTATCAAATCTCCGATAAGATGTCAACTCTTTTTTTGAAAAAGTTTTAAGTTGATGGAACTCGGCAATCCGTTGTTGTGTTTCGTAACAACTGTTTCAGTTTATCAGCTTCTTTGTTATTTGTCAATAACTTTTTTACTGATAAATCAACTTTCTACAGCCATCATTTTTTTAACGCTTTGTTATCTTATCATGAAGATTCTGTTTTCGTCAAGATAAAACTAAAATCTTTTTTTATCTCTCAGAACATGTAATAATATATCAATTCTATTCTAAAAAAGCAACTATAATTTCACTTTTTCTTAGGCTTTTTTTAGATAGCGAACAAACTAAATATATGAGGTAAAAGCATTCGCTTTTTTATTCGTATTTTTTACATTTCGTGATTAATTATTCGGCGAACTTCGGAAAAATATTCTCTTTCCTGAATTATCTCATCTATCAATTCTTACAATTTTTATTCTAATTGAAACTCATTTGGTTTTCACTCCAATTAAAATTTAGAAACCACTTCTTTTATGAAGTGGTTTCTAAAACGTCTATAGCGATGTCTTTAACAATTGGGATATAAATTCGGAAAATCGTTCCTTGATTTATTACACTTTCAGCATCAATTCTACCTTTGTAGCTTTCAACTAATTGTTTGGCGATTGATAGTCCCAGACCGTTTCCGCCTTTATTTCTTGCTCTAGCTTTATCTACTCTATAAAAACGATTAAATATTTTTTTGAGTTCTTCTTCTGTGATTCCTTCACCAAAGTCTTGTATTGCTATCTCAAATTCGTTAAACGAACGCGAAATAGAAATGTGTACTTCTTTTCTATCTGTGGAATATTTTACTGCATTATCCAAAATAATAATTAGCAATTGTTCAAAATGGTTACGGTAAATTCCTAAAACTACTTCATTCTGCAAATCATCATCTAAGGTCATCCTAAAATCAGGGTAAAGAATTTTAAAGTTGTTAAAGACCTGATAAACAACCTCTTTAGCATTGGATACATGGTTTGCATATTGAACATCCACTTGTTCTGCTCTTGAAAGATCCAGCATCTCCTGAACCAGACTTTTCATTCGAACAATTTCCTGAAGACTGGCTTTCAACGATTCATCTAGAATTTCCGGGTCTTCTTTTCCCCAACGGTTTAGCAGATTTAAATGCCCTTCTATAATAGCTACTGGGGTTCTCAATTCGTGAGAGACATCTTCAACAAACTGTTCTTGCTGTTCGATGTATCTTCTCATTCGATCCAGCATTTCATTAAAGATTCCAGCTAAATCGGCAAGTTCATCTCTTGATTGAATCGCAGGCACATGAGCATCGGACTGGGGATTCTTTCTGACAATCTCCATTGTATCTCTCAAAAGTTTTAATGGTTTTAGGAAATAAGAAGATAGCAGGAATCCCAACACACTACTTAAAATGAGAGAGATACATTCTAATAGGATTAATGTAAAAAGCAATCGGCTTCGTATTTCATAAAAAGATGATAGCTCATAAAAGGCCTGTACGTAGCCTACTTTTTGACGGGCACTTTTAGAGTTAACTGGTTGAATCATCAAAAAGCCGGTATCTTCTCCTATTGTTTCAATTTTTGCTTCCTGCTTTTCTTTTCCTAATAACACAGTTGGTTTTTTTTGTGTTTCAAATAGAAGCAATCCATTAGTATCATAAATAGATAGAAAAAGTGCTGGAGCCCCTAGCTCAGCTATCACATTATCCATCTCCAGTAATGTACCTACAGCAGTTCGCTGATTGTATTCACCAATTTCCGAAGGCGTTGGCGTCTTTATTGCTTCATATACTTCAGTAACAGTCAGTTCGTTTTCAGCATTAGATAGTCGATTAGTTACTTCAATAACAATTCTTTCCAGATTTTCCTGTTCTTTTTCAACAATGAGGTTGACAGATGTTTTATAGGTTATTACTGCAAAGATTGTAAATACAACGAATATAAAGAAAGAACTTGCCAGAGCCCACTTGACAGTCAAAGAGGGCCCTTTCAGTTCTCGTTTTACTATTTCTTTAAATCGGCTCTTTCTCACGAGCGCATCACATAACCTGTTCCCCGAACCGTTTGAATATAGCTTTCTTCTCCGGGAACATCAATTTTGTTGCGCAGGTAACGGATATAAACATCTACAACGTTCGTTTCTACTTCCGTTTCATAGCCCCACACTTTATTTAAGAGAACATCTCTTGCAAGTACCACATTAACATTCTCCATTAATGTCAGCAATAGTTCATATTCTCTTTTTGTCAACTCAATCATTTCAGAGTTGCGGCGAACAACACGATTTTCTTTTTCAATCGTCAAATCACGATACGTAATTGTTGTCTGCTTTGCAATATTTTTGTCCCCTTCAATGTCAATTCGGCGAAGAAGCGCGCGCAAGCGGGCTAACAATTCTTCAATGGCAAAAGGTTTTACAATGTAATCATCTGCTCCGTGGTCCAGACCAGAAACGCGATCAATCACAGAATCTCGTGCAGTCATCATAATAATAGGAGTATTTTTCACTTGACGCACACGACGGCACACTTCAAGTCCATTTAATTCGGGCAACATCAAATCCAGTAATATTGCATCCCAATCGCCACTTAAAGCGGCCTCCAAACCTGTCCGTCCGTTATAGTGAACTTCAGTCACATATCCTTCATGCTTCAACTCCAACTCAACGAAACGGGCTAGGTTTTTTTCATCTTCAATAATTAGAATATTGCTCATTGATTCGTTATCCTTTCTCTCATAGCAGCCATTTTCAGCTTTTCAATTATACCTACTTTTTATATAAAAAGCCAGTAAAACTAGTTTTCCTCTCATTTACATGATTTTCTTATATAAATCCAGATTTTTAGCATGGGGTATATACAATCATAGTACCCGCTGAAAAGCCGTGAAATCTCTCGAAAATATTTGCCGCACAGCTTTGGATTAGCGAAAACAACGATTTCTTATTCTTCATTGTACCAGCTGTAATGATAAATTCCTTCTTTATCAGTTCTTTCGTACGTATGTGCACCAAAGTAATCACGCTGTGCCTGAATCAGGTTTGCTGGCAAACGATCAGAACGATAAGAGTCATAGTAAGCAATAGCGGAAGCAAAAGTCGGAACCGGCACCCCGGCTTGAACCGCCATTCCCACAACATCACGAACAGACTGTTGATATTTTTTAGTAACCTCTACAAAATAGTCATCCAACAGCAGGTTCTCAATTTCCGGATTTTTTTCGTAGGCATCTGTAATCTTTTGAAGAAATTGTGCTCTGATGATACAACCAGCTCGCCAGATTTTCGCAATATCACCAAATGGAAGATCCCACTCATTTTCCTGTGAAGCTACACGCAACTGTGCAAATCCTTGAGCGTAACTCATGATTTTACTGAAATACAAAGCTTCCCGGATTTTTTCAACCAGTTCTTTTTTATCTCCTTGATAATTATAAGCAGCTGGCTTAGAAAGAATTTTAGATGCTTTCACACGTTCTTCCTTATAAGCAGAAATGAAGCGGGCAAATACTGATTCAGTGATCAGCGGAAGCGGCACACCCAAATCTAATGCGCTTTGGCTTGTCCATTTACCAGTTCCTTTATTTCCAGCGGCATCAAGAATAACATCGACGATTGGTGCATCCGTTCCTTCATCATCTTTACGCGTCAGAATATCTGCTGTAATCTCAACTAGATAACTATCCAGTTCGCCTTCATTCCATTCTTTAAAAATATCTGCCATTTCATCAACAGACAGACCAAGAATATTCTTCATCAAATCGTAAGATTCAGCAATTAACTGCATATCTCCGTATTCAATACCATTATGAACCATTTTTACATAGTGACCGGCTCCATTAGGACCAATATAAGTCACACAAGGTTCGCCGTCTTCTGCTTTTGCAGAAATTTTTTCAAGGACTGGTGCTACTAACTCATAGGCTTCTTTTTGTCCGCCAGGCATAATTGACGGTCCCTTCAATGCCCCTTCTTCTCCGCCAGATACCCCTGTTCCGATAAAGTTAATACCAGAGTTCGCTAGTTCTTCATTTCTACGCATGGTATCTTTGAAAAACGTATTACCGCCATCAATTAGAATATCCCCTTTATCTAAATGAGGAAGCAGTTCTTGAATCGTTGCATCTGTAGCAAAGCCTGCTTTAACCATCAACATAATGCGACGCGGTTTTTCAATTGAATCGACAAATTCTTCAATTGTATAGGTTGCTTTAAAATTTTTATCCGGATGTTCTTCGACCACTTCGGTTGTTTTAGAACCTGTCCGGTTGAACAATGCAACAGAGTACCCTCTGCTTTCAATATTCAAAGCCAAATTTTTTCCCATTA
Organism: Enterococcus sp. LJL51; assembly: GCF_054871795.1. Lineage (NCBI taxonomy): Bacteria > Bacillati > Bacillota > Bacilli > Lactobacillales > Enterococcaceae > Enterococcus > Enterococcus sp. LJL51. The sequence goes on from NZ_JBTXLW010000001.1 coordinate 4,385, forward strand.
CGGCCATTCCCACTACGCCAAATTGCTGTTTTGTCATCATACATCCTCCCACTTACTAAAAACTCTAAAATTCATTACAATCTATTTTATTATAGCTTAATTTCTAAGTATTGGAAACAAAATCGTTTGAATTTCCAATGGTTCCGCCCTTAAATACAAATGAGCTGTTGGTGAAAAAAACATTCTAACTATAAACTTAATTCGGTTAAAAATTGAAAAAGTTATTTTTTTAAACCGCTTCTTATCATATGGAGGGGTGACTCTTTTCTATTCTTTGACATGCAGCATCTGAAAAAACTGGAAGTAATTTAAGATATCAATCGATGTCAGCTCTTTATTCCATCATTTCGGAAAACACTCTTTGGATATACAAGAAATCACTTAGTTCTATAGACAGTCACTGCTGAAACTCCAAGTCTTATAATAAAAAATCCCTTAGGCTCCATGGTTAGCCTAAGGGATTTTAACATTTTCTAAAAAATGTTTTATGCTTCTGTTGACATTACATTTTTACCATCGTAATGACCACATGCTGGACATACGTGATGGCTCTTTCTCATTTCTCCGCAGTTTGAGCATGCGTTCAAACCTTTGATTGTCAATTTGTAATGTGTACGGCGTTTTGCCTTTTTAGCTTTAGAAGTTCTTCTAGCTGGTACTGCCACTGTTGTTCCACCTCCTTGTAAAAATCTGTGTATACAATATACACAATATATTCCAATCTTGAACTAATTAATCATCTAAGTCATCATTCAATAATTCAGATAATTTAGCAAGACGAGGATCAATCGTTTCTGTTGCTTCTATCTCACGCTGCTGGACATATTCTTCTTCTGAGATAACTTCCCAATCATTTCCTTTAGGCATGTCTTTGCTTTCTTTTTCTGCTTTAGACAATACCTGCAATGGAATTCCCAGCAAAATGTTATCTTCTACAGATTCTGTCAAATCAATCGTTTCAGTATCTAGCAGAATGATTTCTTCAGCGGATAATCGTTCATCTTTCCCTTGGAACTGTTCTTTCGTCATAAATACTTCGTCAACAGTTAACTCCAAAGGCAGTTCTACCGGATCCAAAGACCTAGAAGATGGTACTGTTAGGATAGTCGTCAATTTATAGAATAATAAATAGCCGCTTTTTTCTACTGTCAGCATTCCATTTACCTTTACCGAAGTAATATCAAGAATTTGTTTGTCTCTGTTCATTAAGGACTGTTTTACATCAAGAACTTCTTCAAATTCCAGAGGTCTTTCCTGATATTTATTCAATTCTAATAATGACCATTTCATCTTTATCACTCCTAAGCAACAAAAGCTATTATACAGGGGGATAGACCCTTTGTCAATGAAATTTTCTTTGCGGCTTTCTTTCTCTTGTTTTCAAAAAAACTGTTATCTCATTTTATTTTAATGGTAAACTAATAGATAAGAATAGAGGAGGCCCGCTTATGACAATCATTAACTGCAGCAATCTTTCACTAATAAGAGAAAAGAAGGTTCTTTTGAATTCTATCAATTGGAACGTTAACAATCAAGAGCATTGGGCGATACTCGGTTTAAATGGTGCCGGAAAAACCTTACTCCTGCAAATTATTACTGGGTATCTCTGGCCCACTTCAGGTTCTATTACTGTTTTGGGGCAAAAATTTGGTAAAAGCTCTATCCCACAACTTCAGAGAAAAATAGGCTGGGTCAGTACAGCATTACAGCAGAGAATGCATGAAAATGAAACGGCAGAACGAATTGTATTATCCGGAAAATTTGCCAGTATCGGTCTCTATGAAGCATACACTCCGCAGGAGGCCGCAGCAGCAAAAGAAATTTTAATCAACGCAGATGGAGGTTCTCTAATTGGAAAAGAATACCGCGTACTGTCTCAAGGAGAACGGCAGCTTGTTTTGATTTGTCGAGCGCTAATGACAAATCCAGAGTTACTGATTCTTGACGAACCCTGCAATGGTTTAGACTTATTTGCTCGCGAGAGACTACTAAAACAAATTCAATTGATTGCACAACAACCTACATGTCCCACAATACTTTATGTAACCCATCATACAGAAGAAATACTCCCATGTTTTCAACAGCTGCTGCTTTTAAAAAAAGGACAGATTTTTGCTAAAGGGTTGAGACAAACGTTGTTTAATCAGTCTGTCTTAACTGATTTTTATGAGGAACCTATTCAGCTGGTGTCTCTAGAAAACAATAGGATCGCTGTTTTTCCTGCTGTAAATATATAAATTTTACTGTAATATATTAAATCACCACAAAAAAGCTGGTTTTCTGTCCAGCTTTTTTGTGGTGATTTAATCCTTCTTCAACGCATTAAAGATATCAACTCCCTGGCGTTGTTGTTAACGTCCAGTTAACCGTTGTAGTATATTCTTTATTCGGCTTAGCAGTACCCCCGTTTACCTTAATCGTTACCTCCTCGGGATTCCAAACTTTTGTTGAAATCTTTTTCCCGGCTTGCCCATCAGCCTTGGCTGAAAAAACAGTTTTAGCGGATGTAGTGATTTCAAGTTCGCTCCCTGTAATGCTCCCATCTGTTACCTGTGCAGCTCCTGTTCTTGTGTTGTAAAATTCTCCCGCCGGCAATGTAATAAATGCACCTGTCAGCTGCTCATCTCCTGATGAAAATGCTCTAGTCATTTCAGCAGTTAAAGACCAGCCATGAACTGTTAAGCGGTCGTCCGATATCTGCACCCATTGTTTAGACAGCTCTTCACTGCTCGTGTTTTTAGGCTTTTGAGCGTAATAGGTACTGTCTTGAATAGCGGCAGTGACATTCCCAAAGTCAAAAACACTTGGAATGTAGTCTAAACGTAATGTTCCCCGATTCCCCGTACCGCCGTTTTCCGATCCATTTGGAGGCAGACTGCCTTCTACAGGATTTTCTGGATTTACAGGTCCTGAAGGTCCTTCATTTACAACAAAAACTGAGATTTCTTTCTCCAAATCTTGAGATAAACCATTTTCTACAGTTGCGCTTACTCCAAGCTTTATCTGATAAATCCCACTTCCAGATGTCGCCTCCAATCCAGCTAGGTCAGTCACCTTGATTTGATCAGTCAATTCCAAGCGGCGTCCGTTACTAATCGTTTCAGCTGCTGCATTTCCCATAGAAAGGATATATCTTTTTATCTCATCCTCTGAAAAATGACTCAGTGTATCCTTATAAATTGTTACATCATCTGCAGTTAAACTAGCTATCTGCTCTCTGACAATCAGCTGTGCCTTAACAGTTGTTGCATTTCCAGCTTCATCCTTTACTAGGACATCGAGTTCATACTCGCCCGCAGCCAGCATGTAACCTTCTACTTGCTCACGGTTGACATACTCATAGTAAAACTGCTGGTTCGAAGGATTACTGTCCTCAGGATTTTTTATAAACAGCTCAGGATTTGGAGCTGGTGTATCTTTTACAGCATAAACGGTTTCAGCTGAAGCTGTAGGAGGTGTTTCATCCACTACAGTTTGAGTTAATTCTAAATATTTTCCTTCTTTAAAGGCATAAACCGCAAGTTCACTTCCTGATTTAAAGTATTTTCCTTCTGGTAGTGTATAACTGTAGTGCCCTTGATCATTTGCCTGTAAAGTAAAATTATCAGTGAATTTCGGATTGGCTTCACCTGGATTAGTTACTGGACTAATAAGCTGGTTGTCCGCTGGATCAATCACTGGCTCAAAAGAGGAATTCGCTGGAATATCTTGAATTCGGACATATGCATTAGGACTAGTTATTCCATACACAGTTTGAGATCCTGCATCAACTTCATTATCTGTAGCTCGTGAATCAATAATCAAATCTACATCAGGAATATACTCAAACTGCACTCTTTGTACATTACGTGTTGAGAAGTCGGTCTCAAAGCGGTTAATCATTTCTTCTGTTAATGAGCTGGCACTTTCAAATTCTGTAGTGTAATTATTATATCTAAGCTTCACTCCAAACATTGGACTCCAACTGTCTGAAGGATTATCCAGCAAATTGTCTCTATTCCACATGTTCACCTTTTGAATATCGACATCCAAAATCCCTCTTTGAGAATAGTAAGGCGCCATATTAATCAGCCCATTTTGATCATTTGTACCCGATATTTCCCCCAATTTTTGTAAATTCACATATTGTGCATCTGAAAATTCAAATACTGCTTGAGGTGAGGTAAAATTCAGCAAATAATGGGAAGCTGAAGTGCTATCGCTTACAATATTGAAAATTCCCAACTTTTCAACTATAAACTTAGCTTCTCCAACTGCGTTAATAATTGGTGCGTTAGAAGCGTTCATCCCTGTGGATTGGATATCTAATTTTCCTTCCCTGCCAACTTCCAGAATTGCTTTTGACTCAAGCTGAACCAGGCTTACTGCACCAGTATGCCCATATGCTCGAATATTTAACTCCGCTCTAGACCCAATTTCTACTTTTGAGCTTTCTGAATTTAAATGCAGACTTCGATCATCTAAACGACCTGGTGGAACATTCAGATTAAGTTTAGAGTCTCTCCTTAAAAGTAAGTTTCCACTATCTATTAATACATTTGCTCCGTATGCTTCACCTACTACTGCATTCGGACCAGAGGTCAAAGTCACCTCTGCGCCTTCCTCAAGCACAAGTGAACCACCATTATATAACCGAATATTTCCAGAATTTAAAGTCGTTCCCTCAAAAGTAGTATTTGGCAATAGTGTCAAATTACAAATTTCCAAGTTCGCTTGACTGTCATTATAAATCTGCCAATTGCTTTGAAATGGACTTGTATAATTTTTTTCCTGAATATTTTTAACAGTGCCAGACATAAATACTTGTCCCCATGGAGAATGAAGCAGTTCATTTCCAGTAGCTTCTATATTATGAAAAGTCAATTTTGATTTTGCTTCATTTCCATTCACTCCGTTTGATAAAATACTCAGTGTCATAAAACCATACCAATTGCCATGATAGGTTTTTAAATCTTTCCATACAATGTCCCAGCCATCTGTATTCGTACAAGTATTATCATTCGCACGTAAACAAACAGCTCGAAAGTCAATGGTATGCCCATTCCCTTCAATAACAACTTTACGGGCAATTCCAGTCCCATTTAAAGTTACAAAAGTCGCAGAGTTAGTCACATTATTTGTTGTGCCCAGTGTAAAATTGGAGATAGAAGATGGGCGAGGATTATCAGGAACTTCAAAGGAATCAGTTACATTGATTACTGAGACGCTTGTATCATTCATTCCAGTAACCAGCCCCTCCCAGCTGTTGACATCCATTATCCCATCCACTTGACTAGCCGTATAATCGATAGTTGTTTCAGGCGTTGTTACTTGTGGACTTTCATTAGCTGCTACTTGATTTTTTTCCAAGACATCTACAATAGGGAATGAATCAATAGTTTCTTCTATTTTTGGTTCTGTTAATAACTGAAGAGAAGCTGACGTATCTTTTTCACCAGATATCGATAACTTCTCCACAGTTAAACTGACTGGTTTCAACATATCAGCAGGAATAACCAGCTGAAAAATAGTCTCAAATCCATTCATTTTTATCTCTAATTGATGTCTTTCTTTATCATATAGAATTTGACTATCCTGATTTTTATCGATTATCTCTTGATAAACAGCTCCAACTGGCAATGGAACAATGTAACGATTTCCCTCAAGTGCTTGTTTGTCAACGAGCCTAATAGAAATCAGTTCCTCTTCAGAAAGCCATACTTCATCCGCACCGTCAATTGCTGTTAGTGCAAATGTTTCTGGTGAAGCCTTAATAGGAGTGAAGCGAAACACTGCGGCAAAAATGCCAGTTAGCAACACTAGCAGACAAATTACAGTTCCATTTTTCTTCATTTAAGCCTCACCTCCTGCAGATGATTGCTTCTCCATTTTTAAAAGCAGGTAAAGGATACTTGTTAGTAAAATGATTAAAAAGCCTATCAGCTTTATTCCTAGTTGAACAGTGTCTCCAGATTTCAAAAAACTGCCGCCTGCATTCTTCGAGATGACACCACTTTCATTTTCAGTTTTTTTCTCTCCTGATTCTTCTGTGCTTTGTAGCGGTTCCTCTGCCCAACCGTCAAATAGAATAGACACTTCGCTTTTTCCAGCAGAATCAGCATAACTGCTGACTGGTAGGGCATATACCAATCCTAGAAAAAGAAGCAGGAGAAGTACTATTATTTTTTTCAAGGTTAAACACCTCTTATTCTCTGTGGTTCGCTTTACACCGGTTAAGAAGTTAGCTTGATTTTTTACGCTTCTTATTGTTTGATTTTTTGCTATTCGGCTTCTTGTTCGTGGATTTCTTTCTCTGCTTCTTTTTTGTCAACACATACGTAATTGCTAAAAGTAACAGGAACAAAAGAACAGAGCCTGCAATCAGCCAAGTCATATCCATTGATTCTGGTTGCGGATCATTGATTGCATTTTCATTATTTTTCTTCGCTTCATCTTGGGTAACAGTAAAGTGCTCCAACCATTCCCAAGTTTTACTACTCCATTTTGGATCCTGCGTTTTTACTATTAAACGCATAGAATATTCTCCAGCCTTCATCTGATCTTTTCCCAAAAATATTGGGAATGAAAACTTAGAATTAGGTGCCATAATCACATCTTCACTTGTATTTTTATAAAGAACTTCATACTCATCCTTTTTCATTACTTCAGCTTGAAAGCTCATTTTAGACATAATAGCAGCCTGATCATTTTGTACATTTGCAAAGAATGCTTTGTGATAGTTTCCTAACCCTTTGGTAATTCCTGTCAAATTAAGGTTGGGCTGCTCTATCTCTTTGTTTACGGTTAATTTAATAGCTAGCGCATAACTATACTTATTATTAATTTGAATACCAGATTGTTTCTTTTTTTCTGTTGTTTGATTTGCTTTTTCAAAATACCAAGAACCTAGAATAACACCATCTTTTGCCTCTTCCGGCACCATGATGACAGCAGTAACAATTTTTTCTCCATTGGCTGGAATTTCTGCTTTAATATCAGATGCTTGGATTTCTGTAAAATCATCCAGCTTAAACCTAAGAGATTCATCATAGCTATCCGCTTGAGAGGTGTATGCAATTTCACCATTTTCATTCGTATGCGCTGCATAAACAGCAGACTCAACAATAATCGGTTCAGAAGCAGTGTTGATAATCCGGGCTTTAATTTCTTTTCTTTCTCCAGGCCGTACAATTAAATCGTAAAAAGAGCTTTCAGAGTCTTCAGAATCGATTTTTTGAACGCTGTAGCCGATAGAACTGTCTTCAGTGTTAGTTTCTGCACTCGCATAGACAGGACATGATTGATTGAAAAACACCAGATAACAATAAAACAGGCTGAGGACAACTGTCCATCTTTTAGCTTTTCTCATCCTATTCATCACCGCTTCTTCCCCTCATTTATTTTATGGTGTTGCTACTGCTGCCAAAGTCCAAGTTATAGTAGCAGAATATCCTTTAGCTTTTGCAGTCATTCCCGGAATTTTTAGAGAAACCTGATCTCCAGCCCAGCTGCTGACAGAAGACATCTTACCAGCATTATTCTGATTTTCTGATTCAAAAACTGTATATTCTGTGGCTGCTACCATTGCGGCTTCAGTTGTTTGTAGGCCCGTTGGCGTAGCAGATCCAGTTAGTTCATTTTTAGCAGATCCTGCTGGGATAGTTAGGATTGATCCAGCCAAACCGTCTACATCATTTTCATCTAGAAATTCTGTACGCTGCGCTTTAACTGTCCAACCATTTTTATCTGTTCTTTTATCTGTTACTTGAATATATTGAACTCTATCTGTTGATTTCGCTTGATATGTTGTTTCAGTAACAGAAGCTTTTACTGTTCCAAAATCAAATTTAACAGGAATTACATCAAGAGATAGCGGTCCTGGATTTCCTGTTTCTTTATTGTGTCCATCACCTGGTGTTGCTGGCTGCGATGGATCATCAGGATCTTTCGCACCAGTTTCAGTCTGATCATTAGAAAAATGAATCTCACCAGGTGTTGTGTCTGCTAATACTGATAATGGAAAGAGACTTGTCATTAAAACCGTTGCTGCTGCACTAATTATTATTTTCTTTTTCATAATCAAAACACTCCTTATGTGTATTATGGATTTGCTACTGCGGTTAGTGTCCAAGTTAAGGTATTTGAATAATTACCAGCTTTTGCTGTATTTTCAGGAACTTTTAATCTTACTTGATTTGGTTCCCAAACTGTTACCGACTGACCTTTTCCAGTTGTCCTATCATCCGTCAAAGTTTTAAACAATGTTGCTTCCGACATATTGACTTCCACAGATTCAGTTTTCAAATTGGAATCAATGGCTGTTGGGGGAATATTTAAGCTGTTTCGAGCATCTCCAGCTGGCAAAATAAGGGTTGCTCCCATCAATGTGTAAGAGTCACTAGATAAATAGCGATCCTGTTTTACTGTAACCTTCCAACCATTAATTCCTGCATTTCTGGCATCTGTAATTTGAATATACTGTCTTACATGATCCCTTCCTTGTGAAATGCCTTCATAGATATGTTCAGACACATACATTTTTTGAACACCAAACTCAAAATTGATAGGAGCTACATCTATAGACAATGGGCCTGGGTTATTTGTTCCTGGGTTATAGGGGTCTACTGGTTGAAGTTTTTGACTAGGATCTTCCGGATTTACTGGAGGTGTAGGCGTATTATTTTCAGTCAACTCAATATGTCCGGAGGTTTCTCCTACAGATTGCGAAACTGCTTCCAACGGCTTTAATACAAGGAGACTCAAAATAAACATGATACAAACTAAGAATACTTTCTGCTTCTTCACCTCTAACACTTCCTTATTATCGCTCATTTTCCTATTAACACATTTCCACCTCCCTTGCTTTTCCTACAGCTCAGTCATATATGTGATTATTTAGCAGTACCCAATTAAAAAAATCACTTCCTCTTTTTCCCCTTATCAAAAATAAATAACTTTCATATTTTTATAGATTTTTTTTAATAATTTTCTTTGTATTCTTGAAGTGAACCCTCCAGCACCGATCAAACTTGATTGATTAGATGTTAGTTGACCAAACTTCATTCTATTAGATATATTTAAATTGTAAACATTATATATATCCTTACATTTAAATAATAAATACTTTTTTTTAAAATTAATATACCTTGTTGCAAATCCATCTCTTTTCTTTGCAATTTCGTCACCCTATCTGTTTGGTTACTGCTGTCGAAGGAGGATTAGCCATGCCTATACTTTATATCTATAATACAAACAATTTATTTTTAACAATAACTGAATCAATCATCGACAAACTTATTTCTACTAATTTTTTGAATATCAAAAAAATTGTTTTATGTGATACAAAAGAGAAACTCTTTAAGGCATCTAAGAATGAACCTGCAATCTTTTTAATTAATATTCGTTTTAATGAGCCAGATGAAGGTATCCACATCGGACAGACTCTTAGAAAAAGAGCTCCCAGAGGAAAACAAATCTATATTGTTCCCTCTGAAAAAGTAATTTTAAATCTTTTAGAACAAAATATTGAACCTTTCTCTTATCTTTTGAAAAATCGTTCTGTCACTTCTCCCGTATTTGAAGAATATCTTTTCATAACACTAAGAAAAGCCATTATAGCTTTGAACACGGAAAAACAAGAGGAAGATGTTCTCTTATTTCAAGACAGTCGCATAAGAAAAAAAATTAGTTACTCCGAATTACTTTATGTTGAGAATTTTTCTAGGGAAAGAAAAATTAAAGTAGTCACAACCACACAATCCTTTTTTGTAAATGTTTATTTAGGTAAAATAAAACATCAGTTCCATTCTCCTGTTTTTTTTACTGATTCACAATCATTAATTATCAATTTGAAACAAGTGGCTGAAATTCATACAGGGTCTTCCTATTTGCGCTTTAAAAATGAACTTTATTTACCAGTTTCTCCCTATCTCATGAAAAAAATAGTAAAGCATATTAAATGTTCAGAGACAGCCGATTATGTTCAATTCAAACAAAAAAAGAGCAGAAAAAAAATGAGCAGGACATAAACTCATCGAGTCATATCCCGCTCACATGGAATTTTGATAAGCGATGGGAACAGAAACAAGCCCTTTAAAAATAAGCCGAAATTCACAAAAATTTTGAAAAGCAATTTTTGTGAATTTCAGCCTATTTCTCAGGACTAAACACTTCCGTCCCATCTCTTATCTAATTATTAGATTGCTGTTGTAGCACCACGGTATACAATACCACGTCTAGGATCAACAGTAATTAATTCATCATTTGAAATCAAGTCAGTTGCTTCAACAGCACCAACAATTACTGGAATATCTTTAGCAATTGCTACAACTGCTGCATGAGAAGTCAAACCGCCTTCTTCAACAATCAAAGCAACAGCCTTATCAATAGCAGGCATATAATCTTTATCTGTTGTTTTCACAACTAAGATTGAACCATCAACCATATTTTGATTTGCTTCTGCTGCGGACTTAGCTACAACTGCTTTTGCAATTACAGCTTCTTCACCAATACCTTGACCTTGTGTAAGCTTAGATCCAATCATTTGAATCTTCATAAGGTTAGTTGTTCCTTTTTCACCAACTGGAACACCGGCAGTAATAATGATTAAGTCGCCTTCACTAGCAAAACCGTTGTCTTGAGAAATTTTTGTAGCTAATGTGAATACTTCATCTGTACTTGATGGTTTTTCAGCAACAACAGCTGAGACGCCCCAAGAAAGAGACAGGCTACGGGCTTTCTGTTCTGAGAAAGTAATCGCAACAATATGAGCTTTTGGACGGTATTTAGAAATCATGCGGGCTGTATGACCAGATTCAGTTGCTGCCACGATTGTTTGAATTCCTAAATTACGTGCTGTGTGCCCTACTGATTGACCAATCGCTTCTGTCATATCTGTTTTACTATAAAGTTTCAATGCAAATGCATCTTGATTCACTAATGCTTCTTCAGTACGAACAGCAATACGTGCCATTGTTTGAACAGCTTCTAATGGATAATCTCCCGCGGCTGTTTCACCAGAAAGCATAACCGCATCTGTTCCATCATAAATCGCATTTGCCACGTCATTCGCTTCAGCACGAGTTGGACGAGGATTACGCTGCATAGAATCCAACATTTGTGTCGCTGTAATTACCGGCTTACCAAGTGCATTACATTTTTTGATTAGTTCTTTTTGAGCAACTGGAACATCCTCAGTTGGAATTTCTACACCAAGGTCTCCACGAGCAACCATTAAACCATCAGAAATTTTTAGGATTTCGTCAATGTTGTCGATTCCTTCTTGGTTTTCGATTTTAGGAATGATTTGAATATGTGTTGCATCATGATCTTCCAAAATTTTAGTAATTTCCATTACGTCTGTTGCACGACGAACGAAGCTTGCTGCGATGAAATCAACACCTTGTTCAATACCAAAACGGATATCCGCTGCATCTTTTTCAGTAATACCAGGAAGATTTACTGAAACTCCAGGAACGTTTACACCTTTTTTGTTTTTCAGAACACCTTCATTTTTAACTAATGTTACGATTTCGTTTGCATCACGGTCAATATCAGAAACTTCTAAATCAATTAATCCATCATCTAAAAGGATATGTGAACCAATAGTCACATCGTTAATCAATTCTGGATAAGTGATAGAGAATTTTTCATTTGTTCCTTGTACTTCAGTCATGGAAATGCGGATAACATCACCAGTTTTTAGTGTGATTGCGCCATTTTCCATATCGTTCGTACGGATTTCAGGACCTTTTGTATCTAGTAATATTGCTACTCTTTTTCCAGTGATTTTCATTGCTTCGCGAATATTTTTGATACGGTTGCCATGTTCTTCAAAATCTCCATGTGAGAAATTCAGACGGCAGACATTCATTCCCGCATTCATTAAGTCGACAAGCATTTCAACTGTTTCACTTGCTGGTCCAATCGTACATACGATTTTAGTTTTTTTCATTACCAAACGCTCCATTCGATTTTTTTATACAAAAGCTTAAAAGCCTAATATACAGTTTTCACTTTCTTAAAATGAAATTTCTTTATTCAAATCATAAAGAGATAAGTCAGGTTTATGTTTGTTGTTTTCCAGTGTATCAACGATATCAGCTGCAACTACTTTGTTGTCCAGCATACCGATGCACAAGCCGCCCTTGCCATCTTTAAGCAATTCTACAGCATAAGAGCCAAACTTGCTTGCTAAAACACGGTCTCTTGCACTTGGTGATCCACCGCGGACAACGTGTCCCAGAATGGAAACCCGTGTATGGAAATCGCCATAGGTAGACAGTTTATCTGCAAATTCATTGCCCCCCATTACACCTTCAGCAAGAACAATTAGGCAATGTTTTTTCCCACGGTCACGACCATCTTGAATTCGTTTAGCAACAGTAGCCATGTCAAAGTCATGCTCAGGAATAATGATCTCATCTGCTCCGCCGGCAACGCCAGACCAAAGAGCGATATCCCCTGCGTCGCGTCCCATCACTTCGATAACGAATGTACGTACATGAGATGTTGCTGTATCACGAATACGGTCAATAGATTCAAGAACTGTATTAATCGCTGTATCAAAGCCAATTGTGAAGTCTGTTCCTGGAATGTCATTATCGATAGTTCCTGGAATCCCCACAGCTGGATAGCCGCGTTTTGTCAAAGCCATCGCCCCATGATAAGAGCCGTCTCCGCCAATTACAACTAAACCTTCAATTCCGAATTTTTTCAACTGTTCAATTCCTTTTAGCTGACCTTCTTCAGTTGCAAATTCCGGGTAACGTGCTGAATAAAGGAACGTTCCTCCACGCTGAATCTTGTCACCAACATCTGCAATATCCAAACGACGAATATCTCCAGCTACTAGTCCGGCAAAACCGTAGTTGATTCCATATACTTCAATACCATCAAAGATTGCTTTACGAACAACTGCACGAATCGCAGCGTTCATTCCCGGAGCGTCTCCTCCACTGGTTAAAATACCGATACGTTTCATTCGCTCTTTCACCTCATACTAAATATTATACTGCTGATAAAACGTTGCTGCTTTACCATTAACTATACAAAAATACCACGTCACCCATTTTACCATTAATAGTGCAAAATGTCTTGACTTAGAGTCAAAATTTTTGAAAAAAGTTGAAAGCGACTAGTAGTTTTTACTGAAACTTATTCGAAAACGACATTTTCTTTTCCCAAAAGGGTATTAAACGCTTCTTTTGCCTCTAAAGAATCAGTAATCCAGAAGCTTTTATCTAAAATGACTTTCTTTTTTTGATCTGCATAAAACAATACTACGGGGACAATCCCTGGAAATTGTTGGATAATCTTTTTTACTTCCTGCAGAACCGCTGGCGCCCCTTGTGACTGTTCTATTTTCAAATAGCAAGTTGTTGCACTAATTCCTGCTTCTAATGATGCGGCTTCTGCAATTTCATTCACTAGCACCTGCAGCTCCTGATTATACTTGCTTTTCTCAACCTTGCCCTCAACATAGTACACCTGATTTGGATGAACTGTCTGCCGCAGCGACCGGAAGACTGTTGGAAACAAAGTCAAAGATATAGAACCTGTACTGTCATCCCCTTCAACAAAAGCCATTTGTTCGCCTTTTTTAGTTCGGATAGTCCGCACATTTTTTACATAAATCAACAAACGAACCTGTTGGTTTTCCACAACATCATTGATTGATAGAATCTGCTTTAGTTTGATTAGCTTGGTAAACTCTTCAGCAGGGTGCCCGGATAAATAAACACCCAAATACTGTTCTTCCTGAGCCAGCTTTTCTTCAAGAGGATAGTCCTGAATCTCTTCTTCTTTCAGCTCTAATGTTTCGAAAAGATCTGAGCTGCCGCCGCTGTATATAATATTTTGAATTTTACTTTCCAACTGATTATCCAGCTGTCGTCGATTAGCCGTTAATTCATCAAAGGCACCAATCGCAATCAAAGGCGCAATATTTTCTTTCTTACGCCATTTTGCTGGAATGCGAAACAGAAACTGATCGAAACTTTGATAATGACCATTTTCTCTTCGTTCCTGCAGAATATCCTGAATGAAATCTCTTCTAATTCCTTTTAGAGAACTAAAGCCGAACATAATCTCATCTTGCCCCTTCAAATAAAAGCTATACTGACTATAGTTAATTGACGGGGCTAGTATCCGCACATTGTTCTTCTTTGCCTCATTAATATATTCTTTAATTTTATTTGGGTTATGACGAACCGAGTGAAGCAATGCCGCATAGAATGCCGCAGGATAATGTACTTTTAAGTAAGCCATTTGGAATCCAATAAAGGAATAAGCAAATGCATGAGAACGGTTAAATCCATAATTTGCAAAGCGTTCAATGTAATCATAAATCATATTGGCGGTTTCCTCAGAATACCCCTGATTTACGCCCCCTTGAACAAAATGACGCCGCTCCTGATCAAGAATGTCCTTCTTTTTCTTACTAATTGCTCTTCGTAAAATATCTGCTTGACCTAGACTAAAGCCCGCCATTTTTGCAGCCACCTGCATAATCTGTTCCTGATAGACAATTACGCCATAAGTATTTTCTAAAATAGGCTGTAAAGAAGCATCTGGATAATCAATTGGCTCGATACCTTTTTTTCTTCGAATAAATAAATCAATGTTCTGCATTGGTCCCGGACGGTACAGAGCGTTAACCGCTGCAATATCTTCAATACTGGTTGGTCCTAACTTTCTTAAAACGTTGCGAATTCCGGCGGATTCAAACTGAAACACACCACTTGTCTCTCCCCGTTGAAACAAGGCCAGGGTCTCTCCATCATCAAAAGGAATATCGCTTAATTTTAATTCTTTTTTATAGATTTTTCTGATTGCTTTGAGTGTATCGTCAATGATTGACAAGTTTCTTAAACCTAGAAAATCCATTTTCAGCAAACCGATTTTTTCTACATCATTCATGGTGAACTGAGTCAGCAAAATATTATTAGTCCCAGTCTGCAGCGGAACCAGCTCCAGCAAATTTTTATCACTGATAACCACACCTGCTGCATGGGTAGAAACATGACGGGGGAGACCTTCCAAACGAACAGCAGTATCAAACAACAGCTGATTAACTTCTGAACTTTCCACAAGCTCTACAAGTTTTTTTGATTCCTGATAAGCTTGCTTCAACGTTATTTTTAATGTACTAGGTACGGCCTGAGACCAGCGGTTGGATTCACTTTGAGACAAGCCAAACACTCTAGCAGCATCTCGTAAAACCATCTTGGCTGCCATCGTCCCAAACGTTGCAATTTGTGCCATATGATGATGTCCATATTTCTCCTGAACATAAGCTAGAACCTGTTCCCGTTTATTATCAGGAATATCCAAATCTATATCAGGCATCGAGTAGCGTTCCGGATTTAAAAAACGTTCAAAAAGTAAATCATACTGGATTGGATCCACATCTGTAATCGACAGTACATAGGAGACAAGTGAACCAGCTGCTGATCCTCGTCCAGCACCAGTGACGATTTTATTTTTGTGAGCGAATGCCATTACATCCCATACAATCAAAAAATAGTCGTCAAACCCCATACTATGAATGATTGATAACTCTTTTTCCAAACGCTCCTGATACTCTGGAGTCACCTGCAGCACCCGTTGCGATAAACATTCATTACAAAGCTGTCGCAGATATTCTCCCGCTGGCAAATTATCAGGAACTGGATAATGAGGTAATAATTTCTGGTGCAGAGGTAATTCAAAACGGCAGTTTTCTGCCAGTTTACGGGCATTCTCTGTACCTTCTCTGCCAATCAGCTCTGTCAGCTGATTCTCAGCTTCCTCTGCTGTTCTCAGATAATAGGGACCATCAATTTCAGCTTCTTTTTGGTTTACCTCCATTGGTGTGCCAGATTCAATATGTTCAAGTACCCGTAAAGCGAAACCATCCTCTCGAACCAGATATCTTGTTTCCTGCAGTGCTATAATTGGGTAGCTTCGGCTGCGGATGAATTCAAACAAAAGAGGATCAGTTACGGGATTGCACATGAAAGAGGCTCCAATGAAAAACGACTCGGCATCGATTACTGCCAACAGTTCATTCAGCTCCCTGTCTATCTCTTCCGCATTTTTTTCCTGAAAATAATTTACAACGCCTTTATCACTAGGCATAACAACATACAAATCAGTCAGCAAACTGGAAAAACTGCTAAATTTCAACGCTGCTTCATTTGTCATTCTCATGCTGGAAATACGCATGAGATTTTGATAGCCCTGCTGATTCTTTGCATATAATATTAACTGAACTTTTTGATCACTAATCTCAGGTGTATATTCCAGTGTCATGCCGATGACGGGTTTAATATTTTCTGCCAGACAGGCTTCGTAAAATTCAACAGCTCCATGAAGAACGTTGATATCAGATATACCTAAATAGTGATACCCGTACTGCTTCGCTTTCTTAACAAATTCTGCAATTCTGATGGTACTGGAAAGCAGAGAATACGAGGTAATTGTATATAGCTGCGGAAACATTTGAAACCCTCCTTATGAAATAAATTTCCTCTTTCTTTACAATAAAAAAAATTGTGCTAAACTAGTAGCTAGAAAAGAGGTGCTATTTATGCGCTACATTATTGCATTATTCTGGTCCTTTGTATTAGGACAGGTGGTAGGATATATTGGCGGTGCCTTAAACAACGGCAGCTATGATTTTATGCTTACAACTATTATATCTCTTATTGCCGGCGTTCTTATTCTATTAATTGGTCATTTTGCTGTCCCCAAAAAGAAAACATCTCAGGTATAAAACCAAGATCAGTGGGCAGGATATTCATTGGGATATCCTGCCCACTGCTTTTTACTTACTAAAAATACCTTTAATCTGTCAGCTTCACTGCCTAGCAGTGAGCGGACAGAAAAAACCAGTTACACTAATTGTAACTGGTTTTTGATTGTTTTCAACCGTTTAAATTCGTTTCTTTAAAATTTTTCTGAAATTGAAAACAGATAGGCACATATTCCCCAAAACAAAGCAGGCTGTAGTAATAAATACTGCACTGTAGCCAAGTCCATGGGCTACAGTTGATCCAATCATGGGTCCCAAAACCTGTCCGAAATTGCTGAACATCTGATTATAGCTGTATATTCGGCTGACTCCTTCCGGCGGCGTCAGTTTTCCAATCAAGGTATTGATTGACGGCATTAGAGCACCTGTGGAAAAGCCCAGCATGAAACGTAGTGCACCCAATTGGAAAGGCGTTTGCACAAAGGCCATAGGAACATAGCAGAGAAAAGACAGCAGGAGCCCTCCCAGCAATACTTTGTGATTGCCGATTTTATCGCCTAATTTCCCTAATGAAGGCGAGGAAATAATCGCTGAGACCCCTGCAACAGAAACAATCAGACCACTAACAAAAAGAATATTATCCTGACTGCCGCTTAGTGAACGGACATAAAGTGTCAAAATAGGGCTGATACTCGTTACACCTACTTGCAGAATCAATGTTGTAACAAACAAACCAATTAATATGGAGAGATGGTTCACTCGTGAAAAAACTTCTTTAGTAGACAGTAGGTCCTTCTTCTCCACAGGTTCAAAATCTTCCTTCACCATAAAAATTGTCAGCAATGTTGTAATAAGCAGCACGAAACCTGTAATGATAAATACATTTTCCATGCCAAACCACTGAGCAAGTGCTCCACCAATTGAAGGACCAATTAGATTGCCTGCAACTGCACCAGTAGATAATGTTCCCAGCGCCCAGCCGCTCTTTTCTCGAGGTGCCTGAGAAGCAATCATTGCTGTCGCATTTGGTATGTATCCCGATAAAATACCATTTAAAAAACGCATGATTAGCAGCCAGTAAACATTCGGCACAAATGCCAGAGACCCCATCGTAAAAGTCATGCCAGCTGCTGCCCGAATCATCATAATTTTTCGACCCTTTTGATCGGCTAGATTCCCCCAGATAGGCGCAACTATAGCTGCTGCAAAAGCCGTCACCGAGATGGCCAGCCCAGAGAACAGTTCAATTTGGCTCTTCGGTGTTCCTAATTGTTCTATGTATACTGGAATGAAGGGCATCACTAAACTGATGCTGGCTCCCGTAAAGAAACTTCCCAGCCAGGCAACCATCAGATTCTTCTTCCAATCTATCTTCATTGCCTTCATCACCCTCCTCATATGCTTTTTTCTCTTTAACTATACTCCATATTTAAAAATCTCACAAAATTTTTATTTTTCTGTATCTTAGAATAATAATGTTGTACGGTTATGAGCAGGACAAAAATAAATTCCTAGACTCTTTGTATGCCCGAACCCGAATAAACAGAGAGATAGAAGCAGCTTCTTTGACAATAAGCCTGAATTTAGCAAAAATTTGTGAATCACCAGGTAAGAATCACTCAACATAGAATGTCTAACATTCGTGTTTCCTGTGATTTTCTTTCATACGTTTATTCGATAAAGTTACTCTTAGTCTAAATGAAAGAACCAGAAATAGAACAAGCACTTTCTTTGTTCCAAAATATGTCAATTTATTCAGCCTTTTAATCCTGATAATACAGCTTAATGTAGTATCAAAAAAAAAGAGCGGGCATTTACTGCTTCCGCTCTCATTTTATTAACTATATCAATCCCGAATCGTTCTTCATTTTATATTATAATGTTGCTAAAATAATAAAGTTAATAATAAATAATGCATTAACGACCCAGATAATTGGCGATACTTCTTTTACCTTGCCTTTCGCCACTTTCACTACAGCAAAGAATAAGAATCCAGCAGCTATTCCGTATGAAATACTGTAGCATAGTCCCATAAAAATAGAGGCAAAGAATGCTGGTACGGCTTCTTCTAAATCTGTCCATTCAATATCCTTGAATGAAGCCATCATCATTACACCCACCAAAATTAATGCTGGTGCAGTAGCCTGGGCTGGTACGATGGAAATCAGTGGAGAAAATAGACTACTTAAGGCAAACAACGCTGCTACCACAACAGAGGTTAGACCTGTACGTCCACCAGCACCAATTCCAGCTGCACTTTCTACATAAGTTGTTACATTGGATGTTCCAAAAACAGCACCTACAGAAGTTGCAACTGCATCTGCAAATAATGCTTTATCCATTTTTGTCGAAAGCCCCTTGCTTTCTTCTAATGCAATTTCATCCTCTTTTGAAAAGATTCCTGTCCGTCTACCCGTTCCAATAAATGTTCCAATTGTATCAAATGTATCAGATAAGCTAAAAGCAATTACTGTCATTAAAACTTGTGGAATTTTTGAAGTGTCGCTAAATAGCGACTGCATCCCGTCTTTCCCAAAAGCGGCACCAAAGGTTGTGCCTAACGCTGAAATAGAGCTTCCCAACGAATTTCCCTGCCAGTCAATAGCAGATAAATCAACTACTCCTAACGGAATTGCCAAAAGAGTTGTCAAAACAATACCAATTAAAATCGCGCCTCGAACATTCATAACAACTAGAACAGTCATAATTACTAAGCCCAGAATCGCTAGAATAATTCCTGGATTATTGAAATTTCCTAATGCCGGCACAATACTATCGCCATTTACAGCTCCATTAACTGGTTCAGCCTGTACAGTAAAATCAAGTAGTCCTGCATTCTTGATTCCGACATACGCAACAAAAATTCCAATCCCTCCGCCAATAGCATGCTGTAAGCTTTCAGGAATTGCCCGAATGACCATTTTACGGATTTTTGTAACTGTGATTAGGATGTTCACCAGTCCACAGATAAAGACCATTGCTAAAGCTTGCTGCCAGCTATACCCTAACCCGAAAACCACTGTAAAGGTAAAGAAGGCATTCAGCCCCATCCCCGGAGCTTGAGCATAAGGAACGTTAGCGAATAAGCCCATTACTAATGTTCCGATAATGGAAGCAATAATCGTTGCTAGAAATACCGCCTGAAAAGGCATGCCTGTTTCTGATAGAATCGAAGGATTAACGAATAAAATATAACTCATAGCAAAGAAGGTGGTAATCCCTGCTATCATTTCTGTTGAAACAGTTGTACGATTTTCTTTTAATTTGAAAAACTTTTCCATGAGTGTCTATCTCTCCTTAAAAATAATTCGCATACCTATCGGAAAAAAATAAATAAGAGCAAAATAATCATTTCCAACAAATACCTTTAAAGTATAGGAGATTTTTTTATATTTTTCAACAAAATACTAACGATATACACATTAATTATTTTTAATATTCGTATTTCAAACGTTTTCTCACATAGTTCAATCAAAAACAACTGGTTTAGATAAATGAAAAAACACAGCATTCGAAAAAGTCAAATGCTGCGTTTATTACTCTGCTTTTATAAATTAGGCTCTTCTCTTTTTCAAAAGATAGATAAAGCTTCCTGCTAAAAGAATAGTTCCTATGAACAGGCTACTATTCGCCGTTGCTTCACCTGTATTCGGGAAAGCACCGTTTTCTTTAGTTCCTGTCGTTGCCCCACTAGAGCTGGTTTTCGTATCAGACTTAGTGGTAGTTGACGATGAATCTGTTGTTCCAACAGATCTTTTCA
This sequence comes from Enterococcus sp. LJL51, assembly GCF_054871795.1. Lineage (NCBI taxonomy): Bacteria > Bacillati > Bacillota > Bacilli > Lactobacillales > Enterococcaceae > Enterococcus > Enterococcus sp. LJL51. The sequence goes on from NZ_JBTXLW010000001.1 coordinate 24,859, forward strand.
ATACATCCAACGGGAAAACCGCACTGTTTAACTCCTCGTCAAGAACCACTGCAGTAATTTTTTCTTTTCCTTTAAGCTTCAACGCAGCTACATCGATTTTAATCTTTCCTTCACTGTCAGCCTTACCAGTTATATCGCCTTTAGGAAGAACATTTTCGCCTGTTGTTGACTTGCTTTTAGGAATATCTCCTGCAAACAACACAATCGTTGCATTTGGCAAGGTCACTCCCTGAAGATACTGATCATCTTCGTACAAAGGATCAAATAAAGTAGCCTTACGAATTATTGCTTCTTTATCTTCCGGCAGAACAGGCGGCTCTACATAAGGAGCTTTTCGATTTTGAATAACCGCTTCGATTGGCTCGCCAACTGCTTCTTTCATCTCAATATAACCAATAAAGGTTTCAGTATCCGGCTGCATTGCGTCAACTAATTTGGCTTGTGTGAATCCAGCAAAGCCGTCGCCTCCGCCAAGTAAAAAGTCATTGATTACAACTCGATATGTTTGTTCACTTTTTAGTTCATTGCCTTTTGCGTCGACCATTGTCTTAACTTTAAATGGCTGTGCAGCATCAGCAGTTTTCTCATATGTGTAAAATAGTCCTGAAATTTGCAGGAAATATTTTTCTTCTTGATCATATTGTTCATTCAGCACTTGTTCGATTTGAGCACCAGTCATTTCTACAATTTGCATGATATTTCCAAACGGCTGTACAGCCTGCGCAGATCCCCAAGTAATTTCACCATTTTCACCAACGATTAAATCCGCTCGAATACCGCCGTTATTTGTCATCGCAAAGTCAACATCAATCCCCTGTGCTTTAGCCATTGCGACCTGACCATCTGTAATTAAATTCCCTAATGGGGATTCTTTATGCTCATTAACCTCACGCAAAATTGCTTCTGACTTCTTAGCTGTTCCGATTTTTTTGCTTGTTACAGCAGATACACGGCTGTCTGCATCGGCAACAACAGCTGCAACAGCTGCATCCGCAGCAGGAACATTTTCGCCTTCCAGTGCCACAGGAGTAACGGTAGCAGCAGGAGCTGTTTCAAAATCTTGTGTTGCGACATCTAGATAGCCGCGAACATCTGCAAAACCTTTACCTTGAGAAGTAGATTGTACAACTCGGGTTTCTCCCACAAGTCCATTTGTATATTGATGGTTGTGCCCCGCTAAGAATACATCCACACTATTTTCCGGATAAAGTTTATTTACTTTAGCCATAATTTCTGCTGCATCACCGGAAATGGTTCCTTCCTTACTAGTAGAAGGAACATGGGCAAGAACGACAATTGCGTTTACCCCTTCTTCTTTTAGTTCACTGGCATAATAAGCAATTGTTTCAGCTTCATCCAGAAAATCGTATTCCTGATAATGCTCTTTTAGAACAAGGTTGGGAATTTCTGTGGTTACAACGCCAATAAATCCGACTTTAACTTTTTGTCCTTCTTCCGTACCAACTTCTTTTACCGTATACGGCTTCCAGCCAAAAGGAATTTGATCATCGGTTCCCTTCTTAACGACATTCCCGACTACAAGCTCTGTCTTGGACGCAACTCTTGGATAATCAGCCAAAATACCATAAGGATCACTTGAAGGTGTACCTCCAGTCATGATACGGTTAAATTCCGCCAATCCTTCATCAAACTCGTGATTGCCCAGAGTTCCCACTGAAAAATTCATTTCATTTAATACTTTAATTGTTGGTTCATCTTGAAGCAGTCCAGAATTTGCCGGACTTGCGCCTACCATATCCCCAGATTGTACACGCAGTGTCTGAGCACCTGTATTTTCTGCTGCAAAAGATGTTTCCGCCTGATTTAAATAACCTGCCAATAAAGCTGCTGTTCCCGTATTGCTGACTTTATTACCGGCATCATCGTAGAATGATCCTGTTGTACTCAATGCACCATGAAAATCATTGATTCCCAAAAACTGAACAGGAATTTTAGTTGTATCCTGATCAACTGCATAAACACCTTGACCATTGCTAAACAAGAAGCCGCCTGCTGCTGCAGATATAAGCAGTAAACGGAACCCCCTATTTCTCTTTTTCATGCATTCGTTCCTCCTTAATAGTCTCACACTTCAGACTATCAATTATTGAAAAGGCTGTCAACAGCAATATGGATTCTTTTTACTTTATAGAGGCTATTCTTGAAGATTTTTACCGAATTAAGCTTGCCATTTCTATTTAGTGTGCTAGACTTAGAAAAAGAAAAATTGGCAGGAGGAAATACTTTGAAAAAATTAATTGCCATCGATTTAGACGGTACTACATTAAACATGAATTCTTTAATCAGCGAAAAAACGGAGCAGACATTAAAAAAGGCTATCGCTCAAGGGCACTATGTCAGTATTGCTACAGGTCGTCCTTATCGCCTAAGCAATCAGTTCTATAAACAGCTAAATTTAAATACACCTATGGTTAATTTCAACGGCGGGCTCGTGCACATTCCCGAAAAAGAGTGGGCAGGAGAACGTTCGTCCAGTGTAGGAAGAGATATTGTTTTTGATATTCTATCACAGAAAAAAGCTCTAAATCTGGATTTTGTTGCTGCCGAGAATAAAGAAACTTTTTTTATTGACAGCTTTGACCATTTTGATTCTGCATTTTTTGCTGCAGAAGCATCAGAAAAAAATCTACTGAATACGACAAATTTGATTACAGATCCGACTTCTCTTATGTTGTGTCCGGCCAAAGATCAGGTTGCAGCAGCGTCAGAAACTCTACTGAAGCAATATGGTGATTTACTGGATATTCGTACTTGGGGTGGTGCCAAGCCGATTCTGGAGGTTGTTGCTAAAGGAATTCAGAAAGCAAAAGGTGTTGCTGAAGTTGCTGACTATCTAAATATCAGCCAAAAAGATATCATTGCTTTTGGTGATGAACATAATGATGAAGAAATGCTGGAATTCGCTGGCTGGGGCGTTGCTATGAGCAATGCCACTGATCAAATAAAAAAAGTAGCCAACGATATCACTGATAAAACCAATGATGAAAACGGACTTGCAGATTACCTTGAAAACTATTTAAGCTTAAACTAATAAAAAGTCAATAGAATATCAGGGAAGTGCACCTCCAAAGTTAGATAGGAAAATCTAACTTTGAAGACGCACTTCCTGCATTTATCGGATAGTTGTCTTTTTTATCTAAATAAAGCTATTCTGGTTGCTCCTATGGATAGCCAATTCTATATTTGTAAGTATTTTTTTACTTTTTTTTCTGTTTTCTTCACTGGTAGATAGTAATCTAAAATGGCACTGGTTTCTCCTTTTTGCTTAGGCGTTTCATAGCGTTCATCTGTGTAAACTTCACACAAAAAATAATTCTCTTCATCTATTTCATATCCCTGTTTACTTATCTCTGCTCTTGAAAGCTCCGGACCACTGGAAAAAACATCATAGTCTTCCCCTTGAACCCAAATTTTCGCTAAGGTACAACTTGGAACGTTGTAAACAGAAAATCCTTCTGGAATTGGCGCATCCAGCTGCATAAACAGCCCAATCACATAAGTAAACATACCCGTATCGTGGTCAACATCCCGAACATAGCCAATGTAATTTTCAACCGATTCTTCCATAATAAATGCTTCGTGCTCAAGCAATTGCTCAAAAACTTTTTCAGCGAAGCAGCGTCCCCAATGCTGGGAAATGCTCTGGGACATAAATGCAGCACGAATCTCTTTTCCCACAAATTTACAAGCTTCAAGTGGTCCAAAATCACTGTAAACCACCTTGGCTTTTTTTACCTCCCCTTCAACAACCCGATAATTTTCCAGCTGTTCAATCATCGCTTCTTCATGAAAAACAATACGGGGATACGGCTTAACTTGTGTATCTCTGTTTTTTCGCAGCATAGACGGCGACACACAATGCTGTTCTTTAAATGCCCGGCTGAAAGCTGCTTGAGAATCATACCCGTATTTAACTGCAATCGCCAGCAGGGATAATGTTGTTTTGCGAATGTCTTCTGCTGCCATCGTCAGTCTTCGTTTACGAATATATTCTGAAAGGGTAATTCCTGTAACAAAGACAAAAATTCTAGGCAACTGCTTTGGTGTGCATTGTGCAATTTTTTCTAATTCCAAATAATCAATCTCTTCCTCAAGATGATTTTCAATATATACCACAACCTGATTCAGCTGATTGAAACTATTCATAATTACCACGCTCCTTTTCCTATAATTACTATAACAAAAGCAGCGAAGCCTTTTTTGATTTTTTTTGTACACTTACTGTAAAAAAAAGACAATTCACTTGTTCTGCGAATTGTCTTTTAGTTCAGTTAGTCTGGTTGTTCACACGCAGCCCAAGCATCAATCTCTACCTTTATTTTAGGAGAGGCCAATGCTTTTACATAGAGCAAGGTCATGCAGACTTCGGTTCCTTGAAGAAAATCATTCAGCAGCTCTGTACGTTCTTTCATATCCATCGGATCAACTAGATAAATAACCAGCTTAGTAATATCTGATACCTTCATATCAGCTGCCTCTAGGTTTTTTTGATGTTTATTAGAGCTTCTTCAAATTGTTTTCCTATGTCTTCTGACAATAAGCCATTCAGTGTCATACCAACTTGACCAGAAAGTGTTAACCAGCGAATATTTCCACTCATCTCTATTTGATGAGTATAGGCTCCTAGTGGCGGGTGGATACCCGCATGGTTTCTTGCTTCTTTCATATTTGACCTCTCCTTTAAAATGCTTATAGTTCAGCATTGTTCTAAAAACCAGCTACTCTTCTATTTCAAACTCTTCAATTCTTATATTCTGACTTTTCATTTAAGAGATAAACATGCGAATCAGATAGAAAACATAACTGATTAACCGATATAGAATATACAATGTAAATAAGTTGCCAACAATCAAGCGGAATAGTCCAGTTGAGCTTGATTTCAAATTTCTCCATGTAAATGCCCGTAAAAAACGTGGAAGCCGGGAAATCCTATTCATTCTTAATCGGTATTTCTCATCATACGTTAGTTCAAGCATATCAAAATAGACAATCTGAAATGGCTGTCTACTAAAGAACGCTTTAACAAATCCCACCAAAAGAGTTAATTCTTTATTATTTGAAGGCAGATTCCTTGAACCTTGTTTGTTGATACGCAGCTTATCACCATTTTCCAATAATACATTATAGGTAAATTCATCTTCTTCAAGCTTTTTTATGGTTCCATTTTCACGATATTCTAGTAAAAACTTGTCATAAATCTCATTAAATTTCAGCCGCTGCAATATGAAAAGCAATAGCATTCCGGCAAATAGAAGGATCAGCACAAGGTTTACCCATAAGCCCTCCGGAAAAAACACGGTATACAAACTAGTAATTAGCAGTGCTGCTGCCATCCCAACAATGCGCTTTAGATAGTAACTATGGTACATCTTTTCCATTGTTCTTCTATAGTAGCTAAAATCTGTATCTGCAAATTTCACTTTGCTTTCCTCCTTCACTCTCATCGATAGGTCTCCTGTGTTGTAAAAGTTATTATAGCATACAGCTTGATTTATCAACTATCCGTATTTAGAAAAACTTCACGGATTTTGAAGAAGGTGTTCTATTGTTTACCTATTTTATCAACGATTTCCCTTGCTAATGACTTTTCAGCTCACATTCCCTCTGATGATACACCGACATTCAATTTCTTTCCCTTCAAACAATGTCAGCAGCAATGAAGTAAAGTGTGATTCTGAAGATAAATCGCTACATACAAATAAATCCACTGCAGCATAGTTTTTTTCCGGCCAGGTATGGATAGTAAGATGTGATTCGGCAAGAATAATCACTCCGCTGACCCCCCAAGGCTCAAATTGATGAAAATAGTGCTGTACTCTGGTGAGTTTACACCCATCTGCAATCTGGAGCATTAGCTGTTCTACTAAAGGAACTGATGTCAGCTTTTCTTTGGGACAGTTTTTCAGTTCAATAAGATAATGTTTGCCAAGAGAATGCTGTTCCTGCAAATCAGGCAGTTTCTTAGTATCTATACGCAAAAAAGTATCATTAGCACAGATTGAACATTTTTTCCTCTTCAATTCTTCGATTGTCATCTCCGTATAGAGACCGACTGTATATTCTTTTCCACAGCGGCAGCATTGATACACAACATTTCGCGGTCGAAGCTCACCAGTATAGATGTAATCCGAGTAAGAACTTTCCGCTAAGACAGCTGGATAACTGTCAATTTGAGTGGTCAGTTCATATAGTGTGCTTACTCCTCCGATGATGGAAGCACCTGAATACTGATTAAAATTAGGTTTAATTTTCTCTATGACGAGATTTTGAAGACCAATCAGCTTTTGAAGTGCCAGCTGATTTTTAGGCGCTTTCTCCCCAAATGATAAGAAAATATGAGCATGTTCCAAGCGGCTGCATGAAATTGCCCTTGATAAAAAGAGCTTGAGTCCTGAAAGTGTGTACGGCGGATCAACATATATATAGTCAAACTGGTTTTTATACTTGCTCAGGGAACCTTCACGAAAATCTAAATGTTGACAGACTATGTCTAAGTCCATTTTCTTTGCAGAGGTATTTATGCAATGAATAACATCAGGCGACAACTCATATACAGTTAGTTTTTCAATTGATTTTGTTCTTCCGGAAGCTTTTAGTTTTTTTATTAACAAACCGACTGCTAGAGAAGACAAATCATCATCCCCTAAAAATAGAATATGTTTATTTATAAAATCAGGCTTTTCTAGTAGTAAAAAGGCCCGCTCAACAATCGTTTCTATTGTAGCAAATGCTTGGTCGTAAGCTACGGCAACACTCGGTCTACCAACTATTCCGACTGTTAGTTCCTCCGCCATTACTTCCTTCAGGCTTGCCTGTTCTTCTTTTGAATCAGTTACTTTCAGATAGTATTCTTTATTAATTGCTGCCCAGCCAAGCTGCTGTTCTACATAGAGTTTACCTTTTCTAGTTAAGCCTGTTCCTACCTTGTTGGACGCTAGACCTAGCTTAACCAATTCCTTTTTTATAGCTGAGACAAGAGGGAGAGGTAATTTTACTTTTCCCGCCAATTTCTTTGTTGAGAGCTGCTTCCTCAGGTACCATTCGATTAAAAGTAAATGAACAACCTCTTCTGATTCTTCCAATTTTGTTTGTTCTTTAATTATCTTTGCTATATTCACTTGTGTCGGTTCTATTTTCATGTGTCAAGAACCATTCCATCCCTTCATTCATTACTTTCGATGAAATGACTATCTACACTAATTTAATGGTTTTATCTATTTATTCTCTGAATACATAAATCCTATTAAAAAACCGAACTTCGTTGTCATTATCCTTGCTTATATTTCAAGCACAGAATCTTTTACAGGAATTACGTAGTTAAAAAATAAAAAAAGACTGCGAAATTTCACAGCCTTCTCCTCTTATTTAACTAGCCTACATATCAGTAAGTGTGTTTAAATTATTTTGAGAATGCAAGGAAATCTATAGATACGCCAAATAAACCTATGTTTTAAGGCTATTAAATTAATCTAGATAGATCTCGTCACACTGCTCAAAAAGCACACCTCAGCTATTTATTCTACTTACTTAACTCAAAATAATTTCCAAACATAATATAACATATTGTTTCACTTTAAACAATGCTGACAACAGCACAGATTTTCTATCGATAAAACCAAAAAGTAAAGCTTCTTCAAAAAAATGTTATTCTTTCAGAAGTTCTATTTATTAAGCCACTTCTTTAAAAAGAGACATAGGATTCTTAGTACTTTGATATGTTTTATCTGATTTTCCATACTGATTAATTCTTACTTAGTGCTCCACAACTTTTAAATTAATTCCAGCTATTGTCAAAAAAATAATTTTTGCATTTAAGACATGTCACTTTGTTCCAACCTATGGAACATGATTGGGTTTTACAATATCGCTCAATTAGTTTTAAGCAGCTAATCTATTGATGGTTACAGTCACTTTCTTTTCATTCCTTACTGATGCTTTTTTCAAAGACAAAAGAATAACTGTCTTCACCATACTTCTTTTGTCCTATTCTTTGAAAACCACACCGTTCATAAAAGCGCTGATTTCTTATTGAATAATCAGGTGTTTCCAAATGCCACAAGTTATAGTGTTCCTGCTGCTCCAACAGCTTCCACGCCTAGAAACCAAATCCCCGACCAATATATACTGGCAGGACACAAAATTTTTCCAAGACTCCTGTTATTCCCTTCACACTAAAACTCATAAACCCAATCTCTGTTTCATCAACAACAATCATATAAGTTGTCACTTGGGAATCTGATAAAAAACGTTCTGCAAGACTTCCGTCATTGTATCCTGGAGGGCCATCCTCATTTGTATCCTTTGTCATTATTTCAGTAATTTGTTCTTTGTCATCAACTGTCGCTTCTCTAAACCTCATTTTGTCTCCCTTTACAAATATGTCTATATTTAGTAGACTCGTTTTTTCTGTATTGATTTGTTTCAGGTATCATTCGCTTGGCTTTTTCAAAGATTAAAGAGATACAGTAGTTAAACAAGACATTCTTTAATAGGAGCAAGGACCCTTTTAGCTCACCACAGAAAGCAGCAAGGAACCTCTTACAGAAGGACTAAATATTTGAAAAAGCTTCAGTACATATACTTAAAACAAAAAAAGACAGACCATCCATAAAGGGTAGTCTGCTAAATCTCGATAGTTCAATGTTCTTATTACTCTGCAGCGTTTGTATCTTTGAGACCGTATTTTTTGTTGAAACGGTCCACACGTCCGTCTGCTTGAGTGAATTTTTGACGTCCAGTATAGAATGGATGTGAATCAGAAGTAACCTCCACACGAATCACTGGATACGTGTTGCCGTCTTCCCATTCAACAGTTTCTTGTGTTGTCTTAGTAGAACCTGACAAGAATTTGAAACCTGTAGTTGAATCCATGAAGACTACTGGATGGTAATCCGGATGAATCTCTTGTTTCATACTTATTTCTCTCCTTTGCCCTGAGTCATTTGCTGAGTCAGAGTTATTTTGTCGATATACAACAGTACAATGATAGCATGTTTTATTTTCACTTGCAATCATCTTTTTAAATTTCTTTTTGGCCCTGACTTACTAAAGGACACATCATGAAATGCACTGAAAAAATCTTGATTGTTTTTCGTTTTACGCAGGAATTTGATGAACTGTTCTGTATACTCAAGTGAGTCCCCTGTCATATTATTCCTTAGCTTCCAGATTTCTTCCAACTGCTGCTCTTCCATCAACAGCTCTTCTTTTCTAGTACCTGATTTCTTAATATCGATAGCAGGGAAAATACGACGTTCTGCTAAGTCTCTGGATAAGTGAAGCTCCATATTTCCGGTGCCTTTGAATTCTTCATAGATGACATCATCCATTCTACTTCCAGTATCCACCAAAGCTGTCGCCAGAATCGTTAGGCTTCCGCCTTCTTCTATATTCCGGGCAGCTCCGAAGAAACGCTTAGGCTTATGAAACGCTGCAGGATCAATCCCCCCGCTTAATGTTCGGCCGCTTGGCGGAACAACTAAATTGTATGCTCTAGCTAGACGAGTGATACTATCCATCAAAATAACTACATCCCGTTTATCTTCTACGAGACGCATCGCACGTTCTAGTACCAGCTCAGAAACTCGAGTATGGTTTTGCGGCTGCTGATCAAAGGTAGATGAAACTACATCTCCCTTGACACTTCGCTCCAAATCCGTCACTTCTTCAGGACGTTCATCAATCAGAAGTAAAATTAGCTCGACATCAGGATAGTTCTCTGTAATTCCGTTAGCTATTTCTTTTAAAACGCTTGTTTTACCTGCTTTTGGTGGAGCAACAATCAGCCCACGCTGACCGAAACCCACGGGTGAAAAGATATCAATCATACGAGTAGATAATCTACCTGGAGTTGTTTCCAAATGAATTTGTTTTTCAGGATACAGAGGAGTCAGCGCTGGAAAATGAGGACGTTGCTTCGCTTCTTCTGGATCTTTCCCATTAACGCTCTCCACGTGCATTAACCCGTAATAACGCTCTGATTCTTTCGGCGGACGGGCCTTACCAGCAACCTTGTCCCCATTTCTCAAACTAAACCGGCGAATTTGTGAAGAAGATATATAGATATCTTCCGCACTAGGACCATAATTGATTGGTCTTAAAAAACCATAACCATCCTGAGAAACAATATCCAGAATTCCCTCCATGAAGAAAAAACCTTGTTTTTCTGCTTGAGCCCGAATCACAGCTAAAGAAAGCTCTTTTTTATTCATTTGACTGTAGTAGGGAATTTTGAATTCCTTTGCATACGCATAGATATCTTTCAGCGTGCTGTTTTCCAGCTCCGCCATCGTCAAGTAATCGCTCATTGATTCACCTCAACCTGTTCAGTCTCTATCATCTGAATATCAGCACCTAATGCTGTCAGTTTTTCAATAATATGATCATATCCCCGTAGAATGTATTCAACATTGTACACAGTAGTTGTTCCTTCAGCCATCAACCCGGCAATTACTAAACAAGCTCCTGCCCGCAAATCAGATGCTACAACCTCTGCACCATGAAGTTTAGCTGGTCCGTTCAACACAATCATATTCCCTTCAACCGAAGCAGAGGCACCCATGCGTACCAGCTCAGGAATATGTTTTGTACGCTGAGCGTAAATTGTATCCATCACTTGACCAGTTCCTACGGCTTTTAGAAGCAACGGGGTCAACGGCTGTTGAAGATCTGTCGCAAAGCCCGGATAAGGATAGGTCTTCACATTAATCATCTTTAAATCATTGGAAGGATGTACCTCAATCATATCCTCTTCAATAGTCATCTTCACGCCTAGTTCCTGAAGCTTTGCAATAAAGCTTTCCAGATGCTCATAAATTACATTACGGACTTTAACACCCTGTCCCATCGCAGCAGCAATGGCTAGATAAGTTCCCGCCTCGATACGATCTGGAATAATCGAATGACGGCAGCCATGAAGCTCTTTCACGCCTTCAATGCGGATTATATCCGTACCTGCCCCCCGAATATTAGCACCCATGTTATTAAGCAGCGTTGCCACATCAATAATTTCAGGTTCGCGAGCTGCATTCTCGATAATCGTTTTGCCTTCAGCTTTAACAGCTGCCAGCATTACATTAATCGTGGCACCAATGGAAACCATATCCATAAAGATTCTCGTACCTGCCAACCCATGGTCTGCTCTCAAATACATGGCACCATGTTCATTAGATACAGAAGCCCCCAAAGCTTCAAATCCTTTAATGTGCAAATCAATTGGTCTTGGTCCAAGATAACAACCGCCGGGAAGTCCTACAACACCTTCTCCGAATTTCCCCAGCAAAGAGCCCATGAAATAATAAGAAGCACGTAAACTGTTTATTTTTCCAGTAGGCATTGGTACTGAAACAATTTCAGTCGGATCAATAACCAGCGTGTTATTTTCAAAGGTTGTTTTGGCACCCATGATTTCCAGAATTTCAATCAAAGAATGAACATCTTGGATATCCGGTACACCATCTAAGGTAACTGGAGAGTCAGCTAAAATCGCCGCTGGGATTAATGCTACTGCACTGTTCTTTGCACCACTGATACTTACTTCGCCTTTTAGAGGACGATTACCGTTGATTACTATTTTTTTCATTATATTTTTCTCACCTAACTATGTCAGAAGTTGAATTCTTTTTTTAATATACCCAGACTATTCTAACATAAGACACATCAATAAAAAAGCAATGATTTTCAAGAATAACAAAAGCCGGCTGCTTATCAATAAAAAAATAGCATGGATAGCGGGAATCTTCCTGAAGTTTACCAGCTGATACACTTCTAATAAGATGAAAAAACTGCTCCAGCTAATAAAAGCTGAAGCAGTTTTCTATCTATCAATTAAACTTATGCTTTGTTTTCTGAACCGAACCATTCGATACGTTGTTCAACCAGTTCAGTAATTGCTTTAGTACCAGGAGCCAATAATTTACGAGGGTCAAAACCTTTACCTTCAAGATCTTTACCTTCTTCAATGTATTTACGTGTTGCAGCAGCAAATACTTCTTGAGCTTCAGTATTTACGTTGATTTTAGATACACCCATTGAGATTGCTTTTTGGATTTGATCCAAAGGAATACCAGATCCTCCGTGCAGTACCAATGGAATATCGCCAACAGCGTCAGCAATTGCTTGTAGGTGATCAAATGCCAAGCCAGCCCAGTTATCTGGGTAAGCACCGTGGATGTTACCAATTCCGCAGGCAAGGTAGTCAATACCAGTTGCAACCATTTGTTTACATTCTTCGATATCAGCTAATTCGCCAGAACCAATAATTCCATCTTCTTCTCCGCCGATAGAACCAACTTCACACTCTACAGAAACGCCTTTTGCATGAGCTTTAGCTACTACGTCTTTTGCTTTTTCGATGTTTTCTTCGAATGGCAGATGAGATCCGTCAAACATAACTGAAGTATAGCCAACTTCGATACATTCTAATGCATCTTCGTATTCACCGTGATCTAAGTGAAGTGCTACTGGTACAGTAATACCCATAGAATCAACTAAATCTTTTACCAAGTCGTAACATACTTGATAGCCGCCCATGTATTTAGCAGCACCCATTGATGTTTGAATCAGTACTGGAGCTTTTTTCGCTTCAGCTGCTTCAAGAATAGCTTTTGTCCATTCTAAGTTGTTTGTGTTGAATCCTCCAACACCGTAGCCGCTTTTGCGAGCTGCTTTAAGAAATTCTGTTCCTGATACTAATGGCATAAAAAATTCCTCCTAAGTTTTAAAAAACCATATTTGTTAAGGACACTCCTTAACCAACAGATTCATTTTAGCAGATATTTTGGTACTTTTCTACTAAAAATACCTTTTTCAGAAAATTTTATACACCTTTTCACAAAGTTATTATTTGAAAAAAGAATATTTTAGTAATACTTCCTATTTTTCCAGGGTTTTCAGTAATTCTAACGCTTTTGTCCCCTTGTTCATTTTTTTAATAGAGCCAACAAACATCTCATCCATGTAGTCGCGTCAGACATCGTTACGGAAAAAATCACGTTTTCTTTCTCATAGCCTTGCTTTGTAAACAATGTTTTCGGCACAGCTTCAAGTGCTTCATTTATTGTATCAATCAGCGTAAGAGCGAATGCCCATTTTTCATCTGAGGGTCGTGTAAAATCAGTTACCTCATCATTATCAATAATCGCAGACAAGTTTCTATATAATTAAGTATTGAACGCTATCAGAAAAGGGCCATTCTGTCGGCAGCCACCGTTTGTATTCTTTTTCTGACTCCGACTTGACCTGTTCATCCATAAATTCTTTTGTAACAAAGGCTGCGTACATCCCATAAAAATCGTCTGTCGTTATAAAAGAAACCCCGTATACCTTTTGGCTTTCGTTATACGACAGTATTTCTTCCAGCAGCTGCGGCATACATGCTGTCAATGCTTTTTTGAAAATCATTTGTTCTTTACTCATAAAAAAACTCCTCAAAGGCTATAAAAATTCATCTATTCTCATTTTACTTGATTCTATGTTTTTTTAATTCAGGAAAATTTCCAGTACTTTTAAATACTCTCTGCTCATCTTCGTTAGCAAACCGGCCTAAGACCGTTTGAGTTGGTACAATATTCATAAATGCATTTTCATCTATTGAGTGAACAATCTGCTCTAAATCATATAATTCATAACGGGTTATAACCATCATAATCATCTGTCCCTCAGCCTTAGAATACCCGCCAACTGACGGCAGCAGCGTCATCCCTCTCACCATCTGTTCTGCTATTCCCCGCACCACAATCTCTGGATTTGTGGTGACAATCATCGCAGTCACCTTCTGATGACTAGTATGCAGCGCATCAATCACTTGGGTCATACAATAAATTGAGATAATCGTATATAATGCACTTTCCCAGTTAAACAGAAAACCCGCAATTGCCACAATAATGCTATTCAACATAAAAATATATTTTCCAACTGTTTTTCCTGTTGTTTTAGATAGAACTAAGGAAATAACATCCATTCCCCCAGTGGTAAATCCCATTTTTAAAGAGAGACCCGCCCCTATTCCAATCAGTACGCCCCCGACAATCGCGTTCATCAGCGGGTTATCGGTAACAGTATACACTGGAAAAATCATGGTTATAACCGAAACACAGGCAACATTCATAAAACTAAAAATCGTGGCTTCTTTCCCAAGCTTTAAAAAACCTAAAATAAAAATCGGCAAATTCAATAGTAGAATGAACAAACCTGTGTCTATTGTGATGGAAAAATGACTGTATAGAAGGGTGGCCAGTATTTGCGCAATCCCATTCATTCCTGCTGAAAAAACTTTAGCTGGAATTAAAAACAAATTTAAGCCCATTGCCCCAGTGATTCCGGTAATAAGTATAACGAAAATCTTTTTGATAAATTCTCCCTGTTTATGAGACACAAGCTCTTTCCCCATCTTTTTCGCTCCTTCAATAATCATTTTATAAAAAAACTGATACTATCCCCATTCCAATTATATGTTTTCCCAAGATTTTCGCAATGTTTTTATGCTGAATCAAACAATCTTTTTTTCCTCTCAGGTTGTCCTTTGTTTAGCCAAGCGCCCACTGTTTTTCTATCTGCAAAAATGTTGTTTTTTTGTTTCTTTTTTTCAAAATCTCTTGTCGTATCTTTCTTTCATTGTTACTATGAAAGAACAATCAAAAACAGGAGGTTATCAAATGGCAGCAAAAGAAGCAAGTTTTGATGTGGTCTCTGAAATGAACATGGAAGAAGTAAAGAACGCCATGCAGATTGCGCTAAAAGAAATTAAAAACCGATTTGATTTTAAAGGTTCCCTTGTTGATATCAAATTGGAAAATGATCGCTTGGTGGTTGTTTCAGATGACGATTACAAGGTAGAACAGGTCAAAGATGTACTCTTCAGCAAACTGATTAAACGCAATGTACCTACTAAAAACATTCAGTTTTCAGAGAGCGAAAAAGCACTTGGCGGTACAGCCAGACAGTATGGAGAGCTAATTAGCGGCATTGATAAAGAGAATGCTAAAAAAATCAACGTAGCTATTAAAAATTCAGGTTTGAAGGTTAAATCCCAAATTCAAGAAGACAAGATTCGAGTAACAGGGAAAAACCGTGATGATTTACAAAAAGTCATCGCATTGCTCAGAGAGCTTAACCTTCCAATTGAACTGCAGTTTATTAACTATAGATAAAAAATTAGCAGCAGACTGTAATAAAAGCGATCTATCTTAAGAAAAAAGCCGGAATACACTGAAATCGTATCTTAGCATCGATTTCAGCGTATTTCGGCTTTTTATAGGCTGTTTTTGTACTCTCCTTCGGATTTAGAATCAAAAAAAGAACAGTCTCCAATTTTTCTACACTTGCTTTACACTTTCAGACATTGATTGTTTCTTTAGCTTCATTTTTCCAAGTCATCATTCTTTAGGTATAATCAACCAAATCAGTCCTAACACCGCTGTAAACAGAATCACTAGAAAAAACCACATCAGATCACCTCATTTTATATATGAAAACAGCGTCAATACAGTTGCCGACAGTAAAAATAGACAAGTTACAACATAGAAAAATGATAGTTTGTGTATCCGCTGCTTGTATCTGTGCAATTAACTGCTGAATATCTTCAATACTATGCTGCCCATCAGAATCTGCAGTAACAACTGCTTCAACTTCAAGGAAGTTATCTATAATTTCCTGAAAACCAGCTTTTAAAGCGTGACCTTTTCCTTCATTTGTTTTATACGAGCAGACCTTTACTCCTTGAAGCTGCTCCAGCTTTTGAAAAATCGGTCGATACTTATTCCCGCTCCCATCATCAACTACAATTATTGTTTCACTGAGCTCTTCCCTCAGCTGCTGGATGAATAAAACAACCTTCTCTTGAGGCTCATAACTGGGAATCACGATTGCTGCTGCCATTTCGTCACCTGCTTTTCTTTTAATCTTAGGAAAAGCTTACCCGCAGGAACTTAAAACGAGCTTAAATAATTTTACAAAGTAGAACAGACCTACATGTCATACAAAAAAAGCCGCACATCTGTCATTTCGACAAGAGCTGCAGCTTTCACTATAATCGATAAATTTTTACGTCCTATAAAACTATTACTCTCCCGCTAAAAACAGCTTTAAACAACCATCATTTTTCCCACTGTTTAATCCAACCATTAAACGAATACGTGCCTTCTGTCCA
This sequence comes from Enterococcus sp. LJL51, assembly GCF_054871795.1. Classification (NCBI taxonomy): domain Bacteria; kingdom Bacillati; phylum Bacillota; class Bacilli; order Lactobacillales; family Enterococcaceae; genus Enterococcus; species Enterococcus sp. LJL51. Next base: position 41,027 of record NZ_JBTXLW010000001.1, read on the forward strand.
TTTAAACCTCTGGCAAAAATCACACCACGCTTCTTCAGTTCTACTCCGCCGCCTTCATACGCATAAATATCCTCAGCGATACCATTAGAACAGCGGGAAACTAGTACAATAGGAATTCCTCTATCAAGGATAACCTGTAGCTCCTTCAAAACAGCTGGAGGTAAGTTCCCCGCACCCAACGACTCAATTACAATACCACTAAGTGATTCAGTATTGACCAGCTGAAAAATCTGCCCATCCATTCCTGCATAAGCCTTAATTAAATGAACTTCTCCTGCAACAGATTTGATATCACAGACCTCTTCCGGCATTACTTCTTTAGTGAAGAAGGTTTTGCCCTTGGTCAGCATACCTATGGGACCAAAGGTTGGCGTTCGGAAAGTTGCTACATTTGTTGTATGGGTTTTTGTCACATATTTTGCCATATGAATCTCATCGTTCATTACAACAAGAACGCCTTTATTTTTTGATTCATCGGAAGCGGCTGTCCAAACGGCACTTATAAAGTTATAAAGTCCATCACTACCGATTTCATTGCTGGAACGCATCGCTCCTGTTATAACAACAGCAATTTTCTTTGGCACTGTCAGCTCTAAAAAGTAAGCTGTCTCTTCCAGTGTGTCTGTTCCATGGGTAATAACTACACCGTCAATTCCTTCTTCAATCCCCAGCATTATTCGTTCCTTTAGCTCAAGCATCCGTTCCAGCGTCATATGAGGAGAAGGGAGATTAAATATTTCTTCTACAATCAGTTCAACCTCTCCTTGAAACAGTTCATTTTGGTTCATCAAGGGATTCTCATCACTGAGGATGACTCCACCGCCGGCATCTTTAGCCATTGAAATTGTACCACCTGTATGCAAAACAAGGATTTGCTTCATTTTATTCTCTTCCTCCCGTATCATTTTTATCAGTTTTCTGCCAAAAGGTCTCAATATTTTTTTCTAAATGATGAACGCTCGGCTGAATCTGGGCACGGTACCAGTGAGGCGGTGTTAAACTTCGATAAGAGGGGCCTGCAAAACGCTGATCCAATAATAAAACAACACCTAAATCCGAAGCATCGCGAATCACTCTTCCTGCTGCTTGAAGCACCTTGTTCATTCCAGGAATCTGATATGCATACTGAAAACCCAGCCCTTGTTCATCATAATACTCTTTAATTAACTCTTGTTCTTCGTTGATTTGGGGCAAGCCTACACTAATAATAGCCGTACCAATCAAACGGCTGCCCTTTAAATCGATTCCTTCTGAAAATACACCGCCAAGTACACAAAAGCCAATCAGCGTTTCATCAGGGTCAGACTGGAACTGCTCCAAAAACCGTTCTTTTTCCACTTCATCCATTTCCGTCTGTTGAATTAAAGTCCGGACATCCGGATTCTTTAGTACAAACGCATCATAGACCATATCCAGATAAGCATAGGATGGAAAGAAAAAGAAGTAGTTGCCCTTTTTCTGTTTAATCATCACTGTCAAGCTTTCAACAACACGATTTAAGCTGTTTTGCCGTTCCCGATAAGTTGTTTGAACATAATTGCTGATTAGCAGCAGCTGATTTTCTTCCGGGAAGGGATTTGGAATACGGTATGTTAAGCCTTCCTCCCCGCCGCCGAGTACTTCCTTGTAGTAATTCAGCGGAGTAAAGCTAGCTGAAAAAAGAATACTGGCATTGGCCATTCCCAGCTTTTGTCCTAACAAGTACGATGGGTCTAAGCAAAACTGCTTGACCATCAACGTATGATTTTTCTGCTGAATATACGTGCAGTAGTGATCATCATAGAATTCACTGATTTTCAGATAATTAAGCAAGCTGAAATAGATTTCTAGAAATTGATTTAGTTCTGGGAGCTCTTGATTCTGGGGCAACCACTCCCCAATTTTTTCTGTCAACCGAAAAATCTGCTTCACTAGACTGTCGATAGCTGCCGACTGTGAAATGAACTCTTTTTTCTCTTCATTGCAGAAGTCATCCAGCTTATCAAACTCATCTATCACTTTGTTTACCGCTCTGGTTAGCGTACGATTTTGCTTTCCTATCAGTTTCTTCATCCTAAGCAGCTGACCTTTAGAAAGTTCAGCAGAATACATCTCCCTTGAACGGTTCACCAAATTATGTGCTTCATCAATCAAAAAAGTATATTCTTTTTTGATTCCCTCTTCAAAGAAGCGCCGCAAGTAAACGACTGGGTCGAAGACATAATTGTAATCGCAAATAATCAAGTCACACCATAAACTGATGTCCAGAGAAAACTCATACGGACATAGCTGATGCTTCTGCGCATATGTTTCAATCGTTGCTCTTGTAAAACGGTCCTCATGATGGAGAATGTCCCACAAGCCTTCATTCAGTCGGTCATAGTAGCCTGCGGCAAACGGACAATGCTCTGGTGTACAATTTCGTTCTGTGAGAAAACAGATTTTATCTTTAGCAGTAATCGTCAGACTTTTGATTTTCAGATTTCTTCTGTTCATTGCTTCGACTGCATCTTCTGCAACCTGCCGCGTAATTGTTTTAGCAGTTAGATAAAAAAGCTTCTCAGCCTTGTTTTCACCAACTGCTTTAAGGGCTGGGAAAAGTGTTGAGATTGTTTTTCCTGTTCCTGTAGGCGCTTCGACAAATAAGCGTTGTTCACTGAGAATTGTTTTATACACAGCGACAGCAAGCTCCCTTTGCCCTTTTCGATACTCTTCATAAGGAAAAGGCAAATTCCTCAAAGATTGATTTCGAACTTCCCGCCAGTTTTCACTAAAAATCAGCCAGCGTTCATATTCTTGTAATAACTCTTCAAAAAAAACAGTCAGCTCTTCTTGAGTGAACGTCCTTTGTTTCTTCGTTACTTCTTCTGTTGTGGTTTGAAAATAGGTCAGCTGTAAGGTGATGCTCTCCAGATTTTCCTGCTGACTATAGATTGCACCATAACATTTTACTTGATGCCAATACATCGCCAACTGTTCCTCATACAGGTCCTCAAAAGCAGCTTCTGATGTTTTGATTTCATCAATTACGGTTTGTTCTTCTTCATCAGTAAATAGACCATCCATCCGGCCTTCAACGAAATATATTTTATTGTTCAGCGTTACTTCTTTTGAAAGCTTCACTTCTTTTTTATATGCTTTACCGGCTTCCTTTTGCAGCTTGCGGTGAATTCTTGCTCCTTCCTGAGCCGTATGGCTGCTGGTCTTTCGAGCATCAATACTGCCTTTACGCAAAATAAATTCAACAAGCTTCCGGATTGGAATCTTTTCTGAATCGAACATTCTCTCGTCACCTCATAATCTCTCTTATTATAAAACATACGTTCGCAAATAGAAAGGTTTAACTCATAAAAATAAGAGCGTCTGGGAAAATACCTCAGTCGCTCTTATTTCTACTATTAACTCAATGTTTCTCTTATTTTTTTCGGTAGTTTAGCAACAATCAGCTCGTACGATTTTTTCATCATTGCCAGATATTCCCCTTCTGTTAATGTACTATCCTTTAGAATAATCGAATTCCAGTGGGTTTTATTAGTGTAATAGCCTGGAACGATAAATTCATACTGCTCTCTCAGCAATTCGTTTTGCTCAGGAACTCCCTTAAACGTAAATATTTCTTCTCCTTCTTTGTTTTTGCCCAACATAGCAAAGAATTTGCCGGCAATCTCAAAGTAGTCACATTCCCAGCTTTCGCGATAATAGACTGAAGCACCAGGTAGTTTCTCTGCTTCTGTTTTGATTTTTTCTTTCAATGCCTCCATTTGACTCCTCCTTTGTTTTTTTTCATATTCCCGCAGCTATAAAAATAAACAACAAGACAGAAAAGCATCCTACGACACTTTTCTGTCCAAAATTCAACGAATTATTTTTTGCTAAAAATACGTAAAAACGCAAGAAACAGATTAATAAAGTCTAAGTATAACTGCAATGCTAGATACACTGCAATCCCATTTCCTGCTGTTCCATTACTTTGGAAGTAGACGTTGCGGATACGTTGATTGTCATAGGCTGTCAGACCTGAAAAAACCAGCACCATAATAATTGAGATGATGTATTCCATCGTTCCGCTATGGAATAGGAATGTATTTAAAAGCAACGCAATGATAATCCCGAATAACGCTGTATACATTGCCCGGCCCATTCCTGATAAATCTTTCTTCGTTAATACACCAACCAGTGCCATACATCCAAATGTTGAAGCAGCACTAATAAAAGCGGAAACGACAGTTGCTTCTGTATACGCCGCCAATGTTATCGCCAGCGTTATACCATTCAACACTGAGTATAGAATGAAGCCGCCGATTGCTAAGGACGGATTTTTTGCAGCTCTTACGCCTAAAAAGATAACCAATGCAATTTCAGCAATCCAAAGTCCCATTAGCGCATAATTGTATTGACTCAAGAAAACAATAACTTCCCAAAAATACACATCCAGTACTAGATAAGAGATAAATGCACTAACTGCAATCCCTAATCCTAAGAATCCATAAATTTTTGCATAAAACTTGTTCAGACCTTCCTGAACATTAGCTGTTTCCATTTGATTCATTTAATACCCCTTCTTTCCTACTCTTTTCTTCTAAGTCAACGTGCTTCGGCGGCTGTACAATCACTACAGCATCCAGCACACGATTCTCTTCCTCATTTACGGCCTCAATAGAAATCGTTACCACATCCTTCATTTTATCAATCTTGATAACTTCAAAATGAAAGGTCAGTGTGTCGTAATGAAAGACTGGTTCCAAAAAATTAACAGAAAAATTCACTACATGGGAGCCTGGACCAGGCAAGTGCTTTGAAATAGCGCTTGTGATGATTCCCATCAACATGATCGACGGTACGATCGGCTTTTGATACTCCGTTTGCTGGGCATAGTCATGTTGGATATAAAGGGGATTGGCATCATTCGTCAGGCCTAAATAAAGCAGAAGATCTTTATCTTCAATCGATTCTGTTAAGGATAACGAATCGCCTTCCTCGATATCTTCGATGGTTTTGCCTAATTTTCTCGGTTTTCCGATGTTCAAATTAGTACACCTCCATTAATGATATGATAATTGTACCAAAACCAGTGCAAAAGGCAAGTATAAAAAGACATTACTAAAGCAAGCTTTTCTTAAAAAGTAATAGAAAAAATGAATATATATCGTCCTAGTTACTAATAAAATCCAAACAGAAGCATGACTTCATAGAGAATTACCTTGTTTATCAAAAACATATTTTGGTTTTTGTACTATTATTCAGATAAGTAATCTGAGTATCCTCCTTTATTTTAAAAGCTCAAAATAAGTATTTTGCCGTACCAGATGAATTACTATTTTTTACATAACAAACAAAAAACAAATATTGCAAAAACATTTTGATTAAGTTACAATATCATTACAATACAAAGTTTGGAGGAAGTATAATGAAAAAAATGGGTTTAATTTGTACATTATTGTTAGGTTTTTCATTTGGGGTAAATACCTATGCAGAAACAGGTTCCTATGAGCAAGTAGAAAGTGCAGACACTAGTGAAACAACCCCTACTACTGATTTAGGTGTTCCCTTAGAAACAGAAGCATCTTCTACTGATAGTAGTATTGAACCTGATGAGTTTAAACAAACAGAATTACTGGAAAACGAACCTTTATTGCCAATATCTGAAGAAGAGAATGGCGTAACTATATTGACGCTTACTGGTGGTCCCGCAGCAAGGTATCAACAGGGGGCCACAATAAATCCTGCTGACTTTAAACAAAGTCTTGATCAAACATCTGGCTTATCTTTAGAAAATTTAGCCTTTGAATCTGGAAATCAATATACTACAGCTATACTAGGTATAAATCCAGCCAGTATTACCGCTACTGACAGTGAAGGTAAATCCTATTTAATTAATTGTACTTATATTGTAGAAAGTAATGTTGCAACATTAGTCTTGGAAATCGTTTACGATTCTTCTTCTCATTCATTCAATGGAACCACTAGCCCAGGCGCTTCCGTTTATTTTTATATACTCGGTTTACCTAGTGATCCAATCATTGTAACAGCTGATAATAATGGTCATTTTTCTATTAATGCAAAACAGTTTGATGCTGGAAGCACTGTGACTGCGACTGCATATACCATAGCCGGTGTTGAGTACAGCGAAACTATTACATTTAAAATTCCCATACTTGAAAACACAACACAGCCTAGTACTATCAGTTCTACCACATCTGCCGTCAAGCCAGATCCGGAAGTTCCTTCTGTTAAAGAGAAGCTTCCTGAAACAGGAGAATCAGCTAGCAATACTTTGTTAAAAAGTGGTATTTTATCAACAATTGGAGCTTTTTCATTGCTAGTCCTTCGAAAGAAAAACAGAAAAGCATAATCAATCAAAACAGGTATAGGAGAAATTTAAAACTTCCCTATGCCTGTTTTCATTAAAAACGAAGAGCCCAAACTCACTCATTTATGAATACGCTTACTTAACTCAACATTATTGAATAAAGCTAAGATATTCTTGATATCTCTGATTGATAATCGCTTTTACCTTTTGATAGTTGTCGTCTATGAATAAAATTCCATAGTCTGTATTTTCTAAGCCATTCATATGGCTCAGAGTCAAACAGGCGTAATCCTCTAAATACGAGCTATAGGTATCTGAAAAAGCTGTTTTTGTATTATAGTACTGAGTTGCGAATGAAGCCCCCGAATCATTAAAATCCTCCTCTAATAAAACACCGTCACAAAACTCAAATAATAATTTGAGAGCACTGTATTTGCCAGCTTTCACTAATTCAACCTCTTCAGCTGCCTCTTCAATCATGTCATATCCAGAGAAGCCGTTCTCTATCATCCAGCGATAGAAAAAGGCAATATGAACTCCTCCCTGCTCAATTCCAACATTCTCTGGAAACCCTTCTGCTTCAAAATGCCACTTTGCTTTGTCATAAGCCATATCATTTTTCTCCTTTTTAGATTATTGAGTCAATTATACCTCATTAACGTAAAAAGGGAACGAAGCAACCTGCTTCGTTCCCTAAACTCTATCAATAATAAATACTTATAAAACATTCCTTGTGGTATTACTCAACAGCGTTTCATAAGCTTGTTCAAATTTTTGAACATCTCCTGCTCCCATAAAAACGAATACGGCGTCTTCATAGTCTAAAAGCGGCGATACATTGTCTTCTTTAATCACCTGACCGCCCTTTTTGATACGGTTACCTAAATCTTCAATTTTTACATCCCCTTGTGATTCACGGGCTGAACCAAAAATATCACACAAGAATACGTGATCAGCTAAATCCAACGCTTCTGCAAACTCATCCATCAGAGCGATTGTTCGAGTGAAGGTATGCGGCTGAAAAACAGCGATAATTTCTCTATCAGGATATTTCTGACGGGCACCATCAATAGTAGCTTTGATTTCCGTTGGATGATGCGCGTAGTCATCAACAATGACAACATCGCCAACCTGTTTCTCTGTAAAGCGCCGTTTTACTCCTTGGAAACTCAGCATTTCTTCTGCTACTTTATTCATATCCAGCTCTTCAAAATAACATACAGCAATCACACCTAGTGCGTTCATGATATTATGTTCTCCAAAAGCAGGTAAATCAAAGCGACCAACAAAATCCTCATGATGATACACATCAAAAACCGAACCAGTCGTTGTTCGTTCAATATTTCTCGCTTGAATATCGTCGTTCTCATTCATACCATAATAATAGATAGGAACATCTGCCTTCAGCTTGCGAAGATAAGGATCGTCCCCATAAGCAAAGATACCTTTTTTAACTTGACTTGCCATTGACTGGAAGGCATCAAAAACATCTTCGATACTCTTATAGTAATCAGGATGATCGAAATCAATATTCGTCATAATAACATAGTCAGGAGAATAGGCTAAAAAATGTCTGCGGTACTCACAGGCTTCAAATGAGAAAAACTCCGCATCCGGCACACCATGCCCTGTGCCGTCCCCAATCAAATAGCTCGTCGGTTTGATGCCGCTTAGGATATGAGAAAGTAGACCTGTTGTTCCAGTCTTACCGTGTGAGCCAGTCACTGCAATACTGGTATAAGGCTGAATAAACTGACCAATGAAATCATGGTAGCGGATAACCTCTGCCCCCAGCTCTTTTGCCCGAACCAACTCTTCATGAGCATCCGGAAAAGCATTTCCAGCAATAACTACCATATCTTTCGTAATATTCTCTGCATCAAAAGGCAACAGCGTAATTCCTGCTTTTTCTAAATCACGTTGAGTAAAGAAATATTCTTCCACATCTGATCCCTGTACGTTGTAGCCTTTTTCAAAAAGAACAAGGGCCAGAGAACTCATGCCAGAGCCTTTGATTCCCACAAAATGATACAATTTATTTTCTCGATTCTCCATAATGATCCTCTTCTCTTCATCTATCTGTTTTCCATCATATGTATACATCATTAGTAACGGTCTTAAGTCGTACGTTCCTCATTATCGTACAAAACAGAAAAATAATCAACTAAAAAAAAGTCCACAATTTTTCTTATAAAAATTAAAAAAAAAGAAAAAAAGAAGAATTTCCCCCTGTAGAAACAGTTGAAAACTCTCTTTTAATCATCAAGTAAAATATTTAGTATTTTCCATTTCAGCATGAGAATCCTCAATGATTCCGCTTAATGATTTGTCTAAAATTCCTTTTTTCTGCTGTTCCTCTTCTGAAACCTTCTGAGCATACGCTGTTTGATTCTTAGCCTGCTCTTTGGCTGTTTTCAGTTCTGAACGATAGCGGGGCAAATCATTGGCTTCACTATCCTGATCAAAGCGGGACATATTAGGACGAATCTGCTGATACTGTCTCCGAGTCAGCGGAATATCCGGGTTTTCTTTTGGTACATTAAATTTCTGAACAGAAGGATCATCGACCTTCTTTTCTCTGAACTGCGTATCCTCATGATCAATGAGAATATAAGATGACTTATCCTTCTTCATCGCTGCTAAAAGCTCCTGCTCAGTAACTTCTTCAGCTGCTGGAGTTTCATCTGGAATTACAGAAGCAGGCACATAGGTTGGCACGAAATAAGAACGTTCCGGCTGTTTTGAGCTGCTGAAAGAAGTAATTTGCCTTCCTGTACTTCTTCTTCCAAAGGTTGCTTCCTCAAAAGTTTCTTTACTCTTTTTATGCATGTTGCCGAATAAATTTGGTTTTTTAGGCTTTTCAATTGTTCGGCTTCTATTCGTTGTATAATCAGGCAGATTTAGTTTGTGGCGCTTTAGTTCGTCGATTTGTTCCTTCGTATGCGTCTGTTTTAATACTGCTTCAGCGGCAGATTTTTTTTCAACAGCAGGCTTAGGTGCTGCTTGCTGAGGCTGATAAGCATTTTGTGGAACCATTTCAGGTACTGAATCAACACTCATATCTGTTCGCTGTGTCAATAGCGGTTCATCAGCAAACAAACGTCGCTTGCTTCCAGATGACAGCTTTACACCGACCTCATCGTCATACGCCGGAAATCGAAAATGTTTTCTTTTTACTTGTACCGGATTTCCCATTTACGTCATTCCTTTATTTTGGCTTTCCGCTAATTCTACCATAAAATTTATTTTTTCTAAACTACTTCCTTCATTTTTTCCATTTTGTACCTTTAAAAGACGTACTATCATTTCTTTTTTAAAAAAAAGAATGGAAGAAGCTGTCTGAAGGCTCACTTCCATTCTTGGCGTCATTAATAAAATAGAATTTATAAATATTTATTGAATAAAAAATTTCTGACATAGTTGTCTGCTATTTTTTCTGATTTTCTGTCTAACATGTGACTTTGAATATACACTGTCTTTAAATCAAGTGCAGTTATTTCAATTTACTTTATTTTCTACTCCGTTTTCCTGTTCTTCAGCCTCTTGTCAAACTATTTCACTGAGTATTTTTGATTGCTTCATTTTACTTCACAAGATTATCGGAACAACGATTAATTCATCCCTCCTTCAGGCAGCTGCTGAAAATTCCCTGTAGTGGCAACCGCCTTAAAACTGGTTTTTCTTTCCATACAGATTCCTCCCTGCTATTGATATCGTGTAGCTACATCTTCAGTCTAGCATTCTCTAGTTTTTTCCTCAACCGATAACCACTGTTCTAAAATCAAAAAAAGTACTCCTGAAAAATAAAAAAACAGATATGTCTTTGGATGAAATCATGGCCTTTACCTTTTCCAAAGATACATATCTGTTTTGTAATTCGTTTATTCTTTTAAGGATATAATCTGTTTAGCAGACGCGGGAAGGGAATTGATTCACGAACATGCTCAATCCCTGAAAGCCAGGTAACTGTTCTTTCTAGTCCTAAACCAAAGCCAGCATGTGGAACTGATCCATAACGTCTTAGGTCAAGATACCAGGAATATTCTTTTTCATCCAACCCATGATTACGAATCTGCTCAAGTAGAAATTCATAATCGGTCGCCCGTTCTGAACCGCCGATGATTTCTCCATATCCTTCCGGAGCAATCATATCTGCGCAGATTACGACATCTTCTCTAGTAGGATGTGGTTTCATATAAAACGGCTTAATTGCTTTTGGATAGTTTAGAATAAACACTGGTTGTTCAAATGAATTTGCAATAAATGTTTCATGAGGAGAACCAAAATCATCCCCCCACTCAATATCATCGAAACCATTTTTCTTCAACAGCTCAACTGCATCGTCATAGGAGATACGAGGAAACGGCAATGTTGTGTATTTTTTTAGAAGCTCTTTATCTCTGCCTAGCACATCTAATGCATAGTCACAGTTGTCAAGAACACTCTGAACTAGAAACGCTACATACTGTTCCTGCACTTCCAGACTTTCTTCCTGATGCATAAACGCCATTTCTGGTTCAATCATCCAGAATTCGATTAAATGACGGCGCGTTTTAGATTTTTCAGCACGGAAAGTGGGACCAAATGAAAATACTTTGCCAAAAGCCATTGCCGCAGCTTCCATATACAATTGTCCGCTTTGAGACAAGTAAGCCTCTTCGTCAAAGTAATTAGTGTGGAACAGTTCAGTTGTTCCTTCTGGTGCACTACCGGTAAGAATTGGCGGATCAATTTTAACAAAGCCATTTGTATTGAAAAATTCATAGGTTGCACGAATAATCTCATTACGAACCTGCATTACTGCATGCTGTCTGGAAGAACGCAGCCATAAATGACGATGATCCATCAGGAAATCTGTCCCATGTTCTTTAGGAGTGATTGGATACTCGTGACTCTCACCCACAACTTCAATTCCTGAAATACCGATTTCGTAGCCAAATTTAGAGCGGGTATCCTCTCTAATTTCTCCAGTAATCATCACAGCTGTCTCCTGATTTAAGCTTTTCGCCAACTGGAAAACTTCTTCTTCTACTTCACTTTTGACAACAACGCCTTGGAAGTAGGCAGTTCCATCTCGAAGCTGTAGAAAGGCAATTTTTCCGCTTGACCGCTTATTTGCCACCCATGCTCCGATTTTTACGACTTCACCTATATGATTCTTTGAGTCGATGATTTGAATTTGTTCCACGTTTGTCTCTCCGTTCCTTCAATTTTTACCTATCCCGAATTAAGTAATCCTCTTAGTTGTTGTTCAATTGAATCTTTTTCTCTATAAATGCAGCAATTCTTTCAACTGCCTGCTCTAATGTAGCAAGGTCAGCTGCGTAGCTAATCCGAATATAATCCGGCGCGCCAAAGCCTTCACCAGTAACCAGTGCGACATAAGCCTCTTCAAGAAGGTCATCCACCCATGTCGTTGCATCTTCATATCCGCAAAGAGTCAAGGTTTCTTTAATATTAGGAAACAAGTAAAATGCTCCTTGAGGCTTTGTCAGCTTGAAGCCTGGTAACGCAGCAACCTTAGGAAAAATCGTGTTTAGTCTTTCTTCGAATGCCTGTCTCATTTCTTCTACAGTATCCTGTTCTCCCTGAAGAGCTTCAAGCGCTGCATACTGGCTCACTGCAGTCGGATTACTAGTAGAATGTGACGCAATCTTATTCATTCCTACAATCAGCTCTTCCTCCGCCAAGGTATAGCCGATACGCCAGCCTGTCATTGCATAGGATTTAGAAACACCATTAACAATAATTGTTTGTTTTCTAATTTCTTCTGATATCGTTGCTAGAGGCGTAAAGCTATTCCCGTTATACACCAGCTGACCATATATATCATCCGCTATGATGAGAATATCATTTGCCACTGCCCAGTTGCCGATGGCTAAAAGCTCCTCTTTCGTGTAAATCATCCCCGTTGGATTTGATGGGGAATTGAGAATCATTGCTCTTGTTTTCTCAGTCTTCACTTCTTCAAGCTGATCTACTGTTACTTTAAAATCATTCTCCTGCTTACAGGTAATAAATACGGGCTGACCTTCAGCAAGCTTCACTTGTTCTCCATAACTTACCCAGTAAGGAACTGGAATCAATACTTCATCTCCTAAATCAAGCATTGCCTGAAATAAAAGGTAAAGAGAAAACTTGGCTCCATCTGTGATAATGACGTTTTTAGTTTCATAAGCTAAACCGTAATTACGCTGAACAGCATCAACAACTGCCTGTCTCAGCTCTGGAATACCAGCTGAAGGTGTATAATAACTGGCTTTACCATTGGAAATCGCGGCGATTGCTGCTTCCTGTATATTTTTTGGCGTTGTAAAATCGGGCTCGCCTACCGTCAGATTTAAAACATCGTTTCCCTCTGCCTTCAGTTTCTTGGCCTTTGCTGAAGCAGCCAGTGTTACTGAAGGTGATAACTGCTGCACACGTTGTGATAGCTTCATACCCTTCACTCCTCATTTTTTCATTTATCTCAGCAGCTCATAGCCGCAGATTCAAATTATTCCTCAGATTCCTAAGATCGTATTGATTTCCTCGCCGGTTTCAAAAGCCAGGAGATAGTAATTAAATGATCCGTTCTCTGTCTTAGTCACAACTTCCCATGCTGCTTTCCCTTCATATATGCCTAAATTGGCCTTTTGAATATCATTTTGCTGATAATGCTCCTTCACTGCCTGCTTAGCTTGGGCTTCATTCAAGCCCTCCTCTTGAGCAAAGGTTGTTATACTTCCGCCTTTTTCTGGAATAATCACAATCATTTCTTTTCCGGAGCTGTCTTTTCCTATGACTGTAAAGTATGTTTCTTTGCGGTTAAACCAGTAGAAATTCTCTACGTCTTCCAGCTGAGCATGTGTTTTCGCAATATCCACAGCCTCCCGCTTTGCCTGAGACATCGAATGCGTCGAGCGGACATAAAATATACTCAGCATAACGATTACTGTCAGCAAAATACCTACAATTCCCAACAGTATGACAACTTTTTTCTGTTCTTTATCTTCAGATGCCACGATCACGCTCGTCCTTTCAAAACTTACTGTTTTTCATTATAGCAGAAATTGAAATCATTTTGAGGGATGACAATAAATTTATTCCTTTTCTTTAAAAAATAAATGAATCCCTGCCAACGTCTCTTCCATAGAAACATTTTCTACCGGAAGCTGTTTGGGCAACGCTTTTAAAATCCGTTTACCGTACTTTGTATTGACCAAGCGCCGATCAAGAACCAGTAAAATACCGGTATCTTTTTCTGAACGGATAAGCCGGCCCAGCGCCTGTCTAAGGCGCATGGACGCTTTGGGAAGTGCTTCTTCTGTAAATGGATTGACGCCCTGCGACTCAAGATAATTATACTCTGCTTTAACAAATGCACGTTTGGGATTATCAAATGGCAGTCTGGTCACAATCAAAAGCTGCAGAGAATCCCCTGGAAGGTCGACGCCTTCCCAAAAGCTGTCAGCTCCCAATAAAATACTGTTTTTACTATGATAGAAACGCTTCAGCAGCTTTTCTCTAGTTCCGCTAATGCCCTGCGCCAGCACTTCACGACCTTCGTTTAGCAACGGCATATGCAGACGGGAGTATGTATGCCTTAAAACCTCATGAGAAGTAAACAAGACTAACATTGGTCTATCTTCCTGGGCTGCTAGTTTTTTTACTGTGCTGCTAATGTATTCAGCCAAATCCTCACTGGATGTCTGTTGAATATCAAGAGGCGCTTTCGGGACGAACAAGCGGGCAGAATGCTCATAATCATAAGGATTTGGCAGAACCTTGACTGTATAGTCTTCTAAACCAAGCTTTTCTGGAATATAACTGCGGTTCCGACCAAAAACCAGCGTACCGCCAGTATATAAAATATGCTCATAATTTGGATACCAGCCGGCTTTTTTCGAAATTCCTGCGCTTAAATCATTCACTGCCATCGTAATTGAGCCGTTCTTATCCAATCGATACTCCTTCAACCAATGGGGTGACCAGTCATTTACAAAGATACCAAAGCAATCTGTTATTTCTGTTACTTCTGAAAATAGCTGAAACAAACTGGATAAAATCATTCGTTCAGAAACGGCGAAGCGCTCCAATTGTCCTTCAATTGCTGTTTGAATCTTTTTCTGAATAGCTGTTAAATCCTTTAAACAAATTTCAATTTTGCGGATTAGTTTTTCTCCTTCTAGAGAAAGCTGATCAAACAGCTGCTTTTGAACAGCAATTTCCTGATAGCTATTTTTCTTTTCTATCTGAAGAAGCTGTGCCATTTCAAAAAAGAAATCTTGAAAATCCTCTACTAAATTCTTTAGTGTCTGTTGATAGATGTGCAGGTACCTTTTCTCATCCGGCAGCTTTTCCAAGGTTAAAGCCGTTTGCTCAAACAGCTGCCCTTCTTCTCCAGCCTGAATAATATGTTTTTTAAATGGATAAAACGAAATTTTTTGAAGGGCTACCCGCTTAATAATATCAGGCAGGTGATGGGCTTCATCGATAATCAAACAAGCGCTTTTGGGCAGCAGCGGTTTTGCTCGAAAAGACTCCTGCATCAGAAAGGCATGATTTACGATTAGTACATTGCTGTGCTTCGCCTTCTCATAAAGAAACCGAACAAAGTCTTCTTTGTACAGCTGCTCATCCTTCTTTAGTAATTCTATTCCTCGGTGGATTACATCCCGCCAAAAAATATGATTAAAGTTGATTAGCTGCAGTTCGTCTAAATCACCGGTTTCCGTTTCCAGCAGCCAGACCAATACACGCATTTGATAAATAGCGTATTGCTTTTGCTCAATCGGATTTTTCAGTGTTTCCCGAAATCTCTGCAAATCAATATAATGCCGATGACTTTTCAGTACAGTCGCTTGAAGCTTTCTCTCACAAAAACGATTTGTAAAATCGATGTCTTTTTCCAGCAGCTGATTTTGCAGCATAATGGATACTGTACTGATAATTACAGGATTTTCCGGCGTTGCAAAGTAGCTGACTGGAAATAAGTAGCCAAAGGTTTTCCCTACACCTGTAGCAGCTTCTATAAACAGATTTTTTTCCGCTCCAGCTGTAAAATGCTTGTACACATCATTCATCATTCTGCTTTGCTCTTTACGATAGACTAATTGATTTCCAAACAGCTTTTCCTTTTGCTTCTTAGCTGCTGGATAGCTATCTGTTTCGTAAACCGGTGATTCAAAGTAAACTGCTTTTTTTCTTTTTAACACTAGTCCGGCTACAGCTTGCCATTCTTCTCTCAACTGTTTAGGGGCTTCTTTCTGTTCATCGTAAAGGCGTTGGATATAGCTTCCGGTCTCCATGCCAAGCTGCTGACTTAAATCCAGTATACTTTGCAGGGTCAATAAAGGCAGTTCTTTTATTTTTTTCTCTATCAGTAGAAAAAGCTCTGCTGTAACCTGTGCATCACTATCTGCTTGATGGGGATTTTCATGAACTAACCCAAACTGCTCAGACAAATCACTTAAGCGGAAGCTTTTTTCAGTAGGAAAAAAGATTTGGGACAATTCTACTGTATCTACTCCTGGAATTGTCAGCTTTGGCGCCCCGCAGCGCTGCAGCTCTCTATTTAAAAATGAATAGTCAAAATAAATATTGTGTGCCACAAAAACTGTATCCGCAAGTAAATGGTGAATGGTTAAGGCTATATCTTCAAAATAAGGTGCTGACCGCACCTGTTTATTGGTTATACCAGTCAAATGCTGGATTTGCTGCGAAATACGGTGTCCTGGATTGACATCCGTAGAAAAACGAGAAACAATCTTTCCGTCATCTATCAGCACACAGCCAAACTGAATAATTCGGTCAACTGTCGGATCGGTACCAGTTGTTTCAATATCAACAACTGCATACATTGGATTTTTACCCATAGTTTCCCACCTTTCTGCCGTCTTGAAAATTATACTATAAAACTTCATTTTTTCACTATCATTTACAGGAATTATTTCATTTTTAAGCAATAATCGAAAAGCACTGATTTTACTTATATAATAACCGAAGAAAAACAACAGCTGATGATGACCTTAACCCAGCCATTCTAAACAGCTTCCGAAATAAAATCACTTTCAAAATTAGAGAGCTTAGCTTTTCATACCCTGCTGATTTGTACATCTTTTATTTTTAATAACAGAAAAGAAGAGTTTGAGACATAAGTAAATGTCTGAACTCTTCTTTCTCTAAAATCCGAATAAACGGCGTTCCAGTCTTTGTATGCTTCGAGGATCGCAACAGAGTGAGAACCGTAGACAAGCTTGTAGGAACCTAATGCTTTGTCTCGAGAATCGCTAGACTCGTAGAGACAGCAAGCTCACTACACTTCGTTCCGATAGCATCAACCTCTAAGTGCTAAAAGCGCTAAGAGTTGAAGTTCTCGGAAATAAACACTTTTATCTCGACCTCTTCTAGGTTATTTATATACGTCCTTTGGTATTTCACTAAGCTTCTGCATATATTGATCCATCAATACATACCCTTCCAAGCGTCTTAATCGATCCGCAGAACAACGAACCTTTCTACTGAAAAATGACCGCTTATTGGCAATTCGCTTCATTTCCTTCAAAAATCCATCCAAATTCTCAACCAGATTGGCACTGCTCAACCGATTACAGATTAATACATCTTCTTTCCGCTGCTTCAATACCTGTCCCCATGAATAATTGAGATATTCGGCTTGATCAATCTGTCTTTGAAGATCAACCTGATCGACTTTAACATTTTTCTCTTTGGTCCGTTTCTTGCCAATATTCATCCGTTTGCTCATAAAGCGCAAGTAGATATCATCTTCCAAACTCTCCATCTCGCTCTTTGAAAAACTCGGAATCTTTTTAGGTGCCTGAACCACCGGATTTTCCTTTAATAACCGAGAAAAACGAGGCCAGTTACCTGGTGTCCGCTTTCTCGTTTTATTTTTTTTCAATACAACTTTTTCCAGCAGTTGTTTTTTAGCTGCTTCAGGAGAAAGCTTAGGCTCCGCTGCCTCCAAAACTGTTTCTACAGGGCTTACTGTTGCTTCGACTGAAACCGTCTGGTCAACAGGCGTCTGATTTTCTCTGTTCTTACGGCTTAGCTTCTCAGCAGAACCTTCTAAGGTCTTTGCAGAAATATCATTTTCAGGTTCATTTTCTGGGTAAGTTGTAGCCTCTTCGGCTGACTGGGTATTTTCTAACTGCACTTCCTTTGTCGGTTCTGCCTTGGACTTTTTTACAGCTTCTGCGGCTTCCTCCTGTTCAGTAGGTTCAACAGTTACTTTTTGGATTTTGATTGCTGTATCTTTTTCCTCAGAATATTCACCTTCTACTATTGGTGCTTCCTCCGCTTTCAGCTCAATCTTACTCTCCGGCTTTTTCTGTACAACAGGCTCATTGTCAACAATCGGCTGTGCCCGTTTCAAATGAATTGTGTGCACACTTCTAGAGATTACAGGCTGCGATTTTGCTTCCAGTCTTGCTTGTCCAATAGTATCAGTCAAGTCGCTAATCATTTTTCTAAGACGGAACATTTCATTTGATGCTTCCATCATTTGTTTCATCACACTAGTCAGTTCAGCAGAATCCGCCATCTCGTATCCTTTATGAACAAGTGGTGCTTCCGATTTTTCAACGACTACCTCTGTCAGCCAGTCTTTCAACTCTGCTCTTGCATCTCTTGTTAACGGTTCAAAGCTCCCCATTAACAAAGTATAGTACATCATCTCAGTCTCTACATACATGTAGATTTTCTTTACTACTAGTTTGTTGAATCCTTCTGCCCCATCCCAGCTGTCGCAGATTGCATCAAAATATGCTTCTCCTTCAGCAAGGTTTTGATAATCTTTTGCAAGATTCAATTCACGGATTAAATAGAAATTATACGGGGTTTCGACATTGTCCGCATAGACTTCTCTGCCTAAAAATTCAGGGTCAACATTTTTACAAAGAAATACAGATTTTTTTTCTTGTTCTGACTTTCTGTTCCGCTTGCTAATCGTTCTCACTTCCTCAACTATTTTACCTTGTATATAAATCCGATTGAACCATTTACGTGATTTATATATCATCTAAAAAAAGAAAATACACTTTCCTTTTAATTATACCGTTTTAAAATGAAAATTGCTCTCAATTTTTTCGCTAAATCCAATTATTTATGAGCGAACATCCTTGATTTTACCATTTTATAGCCATTTCAGCAAAATCTTTCTGTTTTGTTCATTTATTAGGACAAGCTAATCCCCAAGTTCATCGGTCTCAAGACTCTCATAAAGCTTCTGTCGTTCGGATTCCCCAAGCTGGTGCATTCCTTCCCCATAGACTCGATCAATTCGCCCGTAAAGGTCATAAGAAATAATCGCCTTTTCTAATCCATCTACATCCATATACAATGTATAAATTTTTCCATTAGCGTTCTTGGCTTGTTTTACTGTCCAGTCTTCAAAATCCTCATTCGCCAAAAAACTCAAATTTTCTTTCAACAATTGATGAACTTCATTGGTGGTATACTCTGAATAAAGCAATAAATTTTTTTCTCTATCTGTTGACTGAAGATAAAAATGCCAGAAAAACTTATGAGAAGTTTCAGGCGTTACTTGAATATCCTGCCAGATATGTTTGGACGCTTCATCACTTAATTCTGTCCAGCCTTTCCCATAAATTTCAATGATTTCCCCTTGATTGTTCATCTGTAAAAAGGCAAATGGTTCCTCCTTTAAAGATGTTCTAAGGGCACAAATATGTCCGTATCCCTCAATCGTATCTACTGATGTGTAGATTGGATAAGAATCAAAGGGAATTTTTCCTAATAATTCAAGACTAGTATATAACACCCTATCTTTTTGCTCTTTAGCAACATACCTTTCAACAAATTGCTCCCTTTCTTCTTCATTTCCTTTAATTATATAAAATAAAAAAGTAAACTCATTTCCTATACTACTTTGATAGTTTTTCTTAAAAAGATTACTATCCATATCTGCTCTTTGGCTGGTTGTTTCTAACAAAGTAAGTTTTTTTCTTTGTGGCGGCTGACTAGTGGCAACTCTAGCCAAACCAGATAATCCAATTAAAATAAGCAAAATAATCCAGATAGATTTCTTTGATCTTCGTTCCTGAGGAATATTAACTACAGGTTTAGAGCTTTCAGGTATTTGACGAATCATGCTGGGTGCCAATTGTTCAAGCTTCTTCCAGCGTAACCGAACTTCATGAAAATTTTTGATATCAGCATATACTTGAGCAGTTAACAGTAAAAAGACTGAATAAGGCAAGGTAACATCTTCCCTGTTATAAGACAATATCCTTAATGCTTTTGAGTCATGCTCTGTTTGCCACTGAACATAATCGCTTAAAAAAGCTGCTGTTCTATCACTAGTTAAGTTTTGGATTAGATTAAACAATGGCGTTAATTTTCTATTTGACTGTTCCTGTTGTATTTTTTTATCTCTCACTAAAGTGTACGCAATCTGTAAATGAATAATATCTAAATCTTCAGCAATTATCCCCTGACACTCCGTCAGCTTCTTCTTCCAGGTATTTCTTTCAGGTATTCCCTGAGCAAGCATCTGAAACAGCTCATATCTGGCAAAAAAATAAGGGATACGTTCCTCCAGCTCGATTTGTTTGTAAATCTCAAAAGAATAGTCTGGCGCTCTTTGGATTTCTTCCCATGTATAGCTAAAATAGTTCCTTGTTTTGACATCTTCCGCCTGCCTGTTAAAATCAAAAACTTTTCCAAAAAAAGAAAGAATTTGTTTTGACAGCAGCGGGTAGTTTTCGGATAAAAAACGCTGCATTATTCTTTGGATATGCTCATATTCAGTAATCGACCATGTCAGCTCATCAGTGAATAAAGTCATCCATTTTTCGATATCATTAAAAAAAGCCTTTTCACTATACAGATGGGATAATTTCTCCGCAAAAACTTGTGCAGCATCAATTTGACTTAACTCATCTGAAAATTTTACTCCTTCAAGGATACTTCCACCTTCATCAACCTTATTGTCCTCAGGTATAGAAGTGACTGGCTCCTTTTTTTCAGCCCCTGTACACGCAAGGTCAACTGTATCGGCTAAAATTAGCGCTTGGTCAAAGGCCTCTTTCAATTGCTGAAAAGCAGCTGGCTGCTGATCAATATTTATTTGTTTTAACTTAGCAGCGTATGCTTGTTTAATCTCCTTTTTATTCGAAATCGGTTCGATTCCTAATCGTTCCCAACAACTCATCGTTTCCCCTCACTTTCCCAGTTATTCATCTCATTTATTATCACAAAAATCTCTCGTCCTGACAATACTCTCCCTTGGTGCTGATTCTTGTGCCGTTCAATCGATGTACCTTTTTCTTCGATAGGAGATACACTTTTTTTGTAAAGAATTGATTTGCAATAACGTAAAAAGGGGCTGTGACATTGGTATGCCTCAGTCCCTTAAATCCGGATAAACGGTGTTTCAGAAGTAACTTCTTCGACAATAAGGCGGAAATTCGCATAAAATTGTAGAACAATTTTCGGAATTTCCGCCTTAGTGCTTGAAGCTGAACACTTCTGTCACAACCTCTTCTCATTTATAATCTAATTCTTCTTTAACACATTTACTTTACAACTGCTTATTTTCATTTGAATCGAACTAATCCGTTTGTAATACAGTGATGAATTCTAACGATACCATGAACTATCATCCATGTACCATCCAGTTAGTTCAACTCTTTATTCTTTCCTCGACGAGCAAGAGCCGGCAATATCATGCCTAACAATAATAGGATAATTGGTGTCAGAATATTAGACAGCAGCTGGAAGGTCCACCCTTGAGGATCGACATTGAAATCAACTTTTGGTACCATTCCTAAAATACAGGCAAACGCTGTGAATAGGAAACACCATAGTCCAAAAATGAAACCAAGCTTTGGATTTTTCATGAATTTATATTCGGAAGTATAGTTCTTGTAGGCTTTGTTCAGCATCATATAGGCAAAAAATACCCATAAATAACGCATTGGCATTACCACAGAATTTAGATTAGTCAGCCATTTAACCAACTCATTCATGTTCTTCAAGCCAAACATAGGCAGTGCAATAATGATACTAACAAGTACACCTGTTAATAAGTAGCCGTTAACCAATGTTCCTTTTTTAGTACGCTTGCGTAATGCTGCAGGTACATAGTCAGGATCCGCATCTGCTAAAAGAATTTTCAGCGGTGCATCAATAGAAAAGGCTAATGCGGCGATTTGTCCAGCACCATTAGTCAAGGCATAAATAATCATTAGCAGATTTCCCACGCCATAGTACTCTCCTAAAATCTGGAAGGCACTATATGCACCATTTGCCATTAAATCTTCTGGAATATTATTACTGGCAAACAGCATACCCATCGCAAATGAACCCAATACAGCAGAAGCTCCTACCATGGCAGCCAGGAAAATCATTCCCTTGGGAAATTCTTTGGCAGGGTTCTTAGTGGCATTTACATACGGAGAAATTTTTTCTGCTCCTCCAACGGCAAAGACCAGCATTGAAAGAGTCGTAAAATAGCTAAAATCGAACTTTGGTATATAAGTACTGACTTGTTCCATGTGTGGCGTAGCAAACTCTACAGAAGAGTTTATCATTGGTGCGCCAACTGCAAAAAGAATGAAAAGCATTGACATAACAAAGGTTGCTGTTCCTGCAATTCCTCCGATTACTTTTAATGTAGTCAAGCCCTTAGTAGACAACATCAGAAAGACTAGGAAAATAATCAGCGAAAGGAAGGAGACTGTTGAAATAGACATCGTATTTACAAGATTCCCATTTCCTTGAACCGCCCAACCTAATGCAATCAAGATTGCCTGCGGCTTTTGTGCAAGATAAGGAATATGTACAACCCAATATGTCCATGCGGCATAGTAAGCTAGACGTTTGGTGCTTGTATTTTGCACCCAGGAACTAACTCCGCCATTGCTGTCTTTGAATGTTGAGCCTAATTGCCCGACAATCAGCGCATAAGGAATAAAGTACAACACTAAAATCAAAATCCATGAGGTCACTACGGAAATGCCCTGCTGCGCATAATTGTTCACAACATTGCCGATTCCCCAGACCATATTGAAGGCAATCAGCCCAACACTGAACCACCTCAATTGCTTTTGTTCCATAAAAACACTTCCTCTTCTCAAATAAGTTAAAAAGACTAAAATTTCTGATAATTGCAAACAATTCATTCAGTAAATCCTTTAACAAACTGTTTTTCAATAGTCTTATCATACTCGTTTTCCTCTGAATCGCAATCATTCTATGAGCAAAATGTGAAAATTATTACCCATTCATCATGAAAAAAATTTTCTTCCTCTTTACAATTTAATTTTTCACTTTAAAATAAACAAAAAAAAGTGAAAAACCTTTTCAAATTCGATAGTTTTTCGCTAGATACTCTTCTCATTATTTTTTCTTTTTTCTCATTTTTAGGGTATTTCCTTTGAGGAGATGACAGAAGTGTTTTTGATTTGAGTTTAGAAGACTCACTGTATGTCTTCTAAACTCATTCTCATAGTAATGCATTGAAAAACCCCTAGATTAGATTTTCGAGTCTAATCTAAGGGACCATCTCAATTTCTATTATCAGTATCTTTCACCTTATTCCGAAAACTCCAACACTAGGCACTTTAACATCTCATCAGGTTTCTCCAGGCTTGTCTCCAGTTCTCCCTTTGTTCCAACCCTCGAAGTATGGAGAGTTTCAGAAACACCTTTATTTTATCTTTGGAACTGAAGAGGTTGTGACAGAAGTGTTCAGCTTCAAGCAATAAGGCGGAAATTCCGAAAATTGTTCTACAAATTTTTGCGAATTTCCGCCTTATTGTCGAAGAAGTTACTTCTGAAACACCGTTTATCCGGGTTTAAGGGACTGAGGCATACTAATGTCACAGCCCCATCTTGAAAACTATTCGCTTGTTTCTTCAACAAACTGCTGATAAATATCTGCCTGTGTCATTTTTTTCGTATCATTACTAAAACAGTAATAATCTGGTTTGTTATCATACATGATTTCCAAAACCAGCTTAGCCCCGTTTATATCCTTCAACAAATCTACAGGAATATAATAGCTGTCATCTGTCAGTCCATGATAAAAGAGCGACGAACCACAGTTTTTACAAAAACCTCTCTCCGCCCATTCTGAAGACTGATATCGCCCAATATTGTCCTCATTGTCAAACGTAATATTTTCTGAATTTCCAGCTTCAATCGACAGTAGCGGTCCCGATGTCCAGCGTCTGCACATCCCACAGTGACAGGCAGATACTTCTAAGCTTGCCTCTTTAATTGAGAATGTTGTCTTACCACATAAACATGATCCTTGATGTGTCATTTGTCTCCACTTCCTTTTTTTAATTTTTCAACGGTTTTCTGAATATTGTTAGATCGCGTCACTGCTGAAATAACCGCTGCTCCAGCGACCGTTGCTGCCTGTATTTCTTTAACGTTTTCTATAGTAATCCCGCCAATTGCCACGGCAGGTTTTGTCGAACGTTCAGCTAATATTCTTAGTTTTTCCACACCGATTGGCGGCTTTGCATCTGCTTTTGAAATCGTACCAAAAACAGGACCAATACCATAATAGCTAATATCCGTTAGCTTATTTCCGTCATCGATTTCCTGCTGATTATAACAAGATAGACCAACGATTTTATTAGGAAACATTGCCAGAACCTCTTGGATATTTTTATCCTCTTGTCCCACATGAACCCCATCTGCTAAGACATCTACAGCAAGAGCTACATCATCATTAATCAGAAAAGGAACGTTGTATTGCCGGCAGAGATTACGACAAATTAGCGCCATCTCTTTTCTTTGTTCATACTCAACAAGGCTTCCCTTCCCTTTTTCACGGTATTGAAAGCAAGTAATCCCAGCCTTCAGCGCTTTTTTTAATAACGTAGGCAATGAACCGGAAACAACATCCTGAGTTCCCGCAATTAGATAAACTTCAAGGAAATTACCAGCTGCCATCATGCTTTTCCACCTTTCGGTATGCCCAATGATTCGTTGGACCATTCCCTTTCCCTACATCAATACTATCTTCAATCGCTGCCTGAATAAATGCTTTTGCAGTAATAACTGCTTTCTTTACAGACTGCTTCTTCGCTAGCTCCGCCGTGATACACGCTGAAAATGTACAGCCGGTTCCATGGGTCTTTTTTGTATTAATCCGGGGAGCTGACAGCCATTTAATTTCTCCATTTTCCAAAAGCAGTAAATCCGAAGATTCTTTCCCCTCAATGTGATGACCACCTTTTACCACGACATTTTTGGCGCCCTGCTGTTGAATGATTTTCCCAGCATGAACCATTTCTGCCTTAGAGGTAATTGGAAATCCGCTGATTGTCTCTGCTTCCGGAATATTTGGCGTAATAATCTCTGCAAGCGGCAGAAGTTCTTCAATTAATGCTTTTACAGCAGTCTCTTTTAAAAGCGCATGACCGCTTTTAGCAATCATCACCGGATCAATCACCAATGGACCAAAGTCAGCCGTCTTTAAAAATTCTGCGGTCAGTTTGATAATGTCTGCAGTAAAAAGCATTCCCGTCTTGACTGCAGATATTACAAAATCTTCCTGAATAACTGCCAACTGTTCTTTTATAGCTGTCAACGGGATGTCGTAAACAGATTTTACACCCTGGGTATTTTGAATGGGCAATGCAGTCAGAACCGAGGTCCCAAAGACAAAACGCTCCTGAAATGTTTTCAAATCAGCTTGTAAACCTGCACCGCCGCCGCTGTCAAAGCCTGCAATAGTTAAGGACTGAATCGTTTTGTTCATTATGCTTTCCTCCTAACTCTTGCTGAACGACTAATCGTTTCTTCGTTCAATGCTGAAAGCTCATCCAGCAGTCCTGTTCTAAAGCTGCCGACTGCCAAGCCTGATAATTTATCAGAAGTTCGCTCTCCAGCAATGGCATAACCAGCATGAGCTGCCAATACGGCCTCCAACTGATCTTCTTTACTCACCGATAGGAAAGCACCGCATAAGCAGGACAATAGACACCCTGCTCCTGTCATTGTTGTAAAAAAAGGCGTTCCATTCTCAACAATATAAGTCATCTGTCCATCGGTGATAATATCTGTTTCACCGCTAACAGCAACCAGAGACGCATAGTTTTTTGCAGTCTGTTCTGCAGCAGCTACTATATCTGCTGAGCCAGAGCCTGCATCTACCCCCTTACTTTGCCAGCCCATTCCAGCTAAAGCAGCAATCTCACCAGCATTTCCGCGAATTAGTGTTGGCTGTACTTCAGCTAAAAGCAGCATGATTTGCTCTTTTCGAAAAGAAGTAGCCCCAACACCGACCGGATCAATTATTACCGGTTTCATCAATTGATTGGCTCGTTTTCCAACAATTTTCATTGCCGCTAACTGGCTGACTGAGAGAGTTCCTGTATTTAGAACAGTGGCATCTGCAATCTCTGCTACTTCCATCATTTCTTCACTGCTCGCCGACATAAAAGGAGAGGCCCCAACTGCCAGTAGGCCATTGGCAGAATCGTTAGCCACCACTATATTAGTTATATTATGAATCAGCGGATTTTTTTCTCGAATTTCTTCAATTAAATAATATGGATACATGGACTTTCCTCCCATCTTTCAAGAGTATAAGCCATTTCACAAAACTTCCATTCCTGATAACTACTGATTAAAAAGCCTTGTTTCATTGCCTCGCGCTCTTGCTTATTGACCTGAAGTGCGAGCCGCTCTGTTAGCTCTTTTTGATTATCAACTGCCTCCTTGTACCCCTCGCTATTGTAAGTGTCAATCCAGCGCTGGTATAAAGGATTGGAGGAACCACTTCCAGCCAGCTCCTCCCCAACCTCCTGATACAGCCAGTAACAAGGCAATAAAGCTGCCGCTGTCCGAGCGGTACTGCCAGTGGATAATTCACTATACATATGAGCAGTATAGTGATAGGCTGTGGGTGCAATCTGTGTGGTTCGAATTTCTTCTTCAGTAATTTCCAGTTCTCCAAAGAAATCCTCCCGTACAGCGATTTCTGCTTCCTCCAATCCTTTAACCCCCGATAAAAATAATGCTTGAATCGCTGGATCTGCAGTTAAATCAGCAGCAGCTTGATGGATACGGGCAAACTGTTCTAGGTAGTATCTATCCTGAATCAAATAGAAACGGAAAATTTCCGGAGCAAGCGTCCCGCTTTGAAGCTCCTTCAAAAACCTGTGCTGCTTACTTTTTCCCCAAATTACGTCTGCTTGTGTTCTTAGTTCTGTTGTAAATCCCATGCTGTTCCTCCCCATACTTTTTTGAGAAGAAGGCCGAAAAAACAGAAAAACCCTTCAGAATGTACGGAACCATTTTGAAGAGTCTAAAATATCGTATTCTATTCTTTAGACTACTTCCCTACGCGAGTATCAACTCACAGGTTCAAAGGGTCCGTTCGAATGAACATCTCAGTCACAATGACTCCCCTAGTATGTCTCTAAGTATAACACATAATTTTTATCCGAAACAAATCAATAGAAAAAGACTTCTTTTTTTTCTATAGAAAATTACTCTGAAGAGCTTGATTCATCCCTGACAGCTATGATTTCTTCTTTAATCTTCTTGCGCTTTTCCATAATGACATATACCATACCCAGTAAAAACGGTAGGACGAAGCTGCTGAAGCGGTACAGCAGTAGTGAAGAAACTGCATCTACAGTACCAACCAGCGGTTTAAACAATAGTAGATAAACAAATTCAAAGGAACCTATTCCCGCAGGCGTAGGGATTACCCCAGACAACACAATTGCAAAGCTTGTAAACGCCCACGTCTGGATAAAATCAATGAGCGGGTGTGCTTCTACCAGTGCTACATAGGGAATCACCAGCCAAATAAAAACTTTTGCTGCATTCCAAACAAATATGCGCAGAACTGCTGAGCGGTCCTTGACAATCGTCTGCATGGTGTCTCTTAATGAATAAATCTGAAGATTGCATTTATCCACCCAGTCTCTCAGCTTCTGCCGCTTAATATGCTTACTCGCCCAAACGGTCAAAACAACTTGAAGCTTAATACTAACCGATAAAACCATAATTACAAAAATAATCACAAAAGTAATAATCATTCCGATGACTATAAAAGGAATCATCTTTGGTGAATGGGTATAAAGATATGAAAATTGAAAAATAAGTCCTATTACTGCCCAGAATACAACAGCCAGCTTATACATAATCATATGAAGAGCAGTGACGCCCATCCCTTGAGAAACAGCTAACCCTTTTTTCCGGTAAAATAATACTTCTGAGACCAATGTCCCTGTCCCAAACGAAATAATCCTATAAAATGCTACATAACACGAAGCGAAAAAACCATCCTTCGAGGTAAACTTGGGCTGAAAATTCACTGCTATTTCGCGGATTGACCGTCCTTCTACCATTTGATATACAACTCCCAGGCCAACAACCAGCACGGCTACAAGCAGACTTGTTTCCAAAAGCTGAGCAATAATATCGCCTAATGAATTGTCTATCACATAAACAACGACGCCAATCATCAGCAACATTAAGAGAATGTTAAAAATGATTTTCAGCACAGTATTGTTTTTCATGATTTCTCCCCTTAAAAATACTTACTACTATAATAGATAGCTGCTATACATCCAATTGTTCCTAGACCAAATATCAGGTAAAATCTAAACTTTCTAGTTTTATGATGGAAAAGCTGTTGACTTAACAGTCCCGCCGGGCCGCCGCCTAAAAAACCAGCAGCCAGTATCCGGCTTTCCGATACACGCCATTCCCGTTTTTTTGCTTGTTGTTTATCATAATACATCATGAACAACACATAAAGATTAATTCCTGCCAGATAAATTCCTAACAGCTTAACTTCAATTGACACTACGGTCTGTCACCTCTTCTCTTCCCTGCCATTTTAAACCTTTGTTGTGATTAGAAAAAGTTTAGCTGCCTTTACTTACGTTGAATATAGCCCTAATCAACTCATTCTTCGCTTGGAGCAAAGATAGTTAGACCCTGTTTAACCATCGCAAGCTCTACAGGCAAATCATCACATGGATCGCCGTCGACCCTGGTTACTATTTTTTCTCCCTGCTTGTGATTTTTTATCTGAATATGACTTCCTGTCAGATAATCCATCTCAGGCAGTTCACTTATTTTTCCCAGTATGATTTTTGGCAGATAGCCAATCAGCTTAAATGTATTAATCTGCGGCAGAATGATTAAATGAAACAATCCGTCATCTGGTTTTGCAGCTGTATCAAAATTTCGGTAACCGCCAACAGAATTTGTCATAACAACAGCTAAAAGCTGCGTTTTCCCCCGCCATTCCTTCTCATCAATCGTTATTTCTAAATCATACCGTTTTTTCTTAGCTAATAGCCTGAAAAAGTTTTTTACAAAAATAAATTTGCCGTATTTCTGTTTCTCTTTTTGGGTAATCTGAACAGCGGTATCTGCTAGAATTCCAATTGTCATTGTGCTGACAATACTCTTACTACCGATTTTACCATAATCAACTTTTCGGGTATGACCAGCTAAAATAATATCAAAAGCATCAGAAAAATCGGTTGGAATATTTAGCGCCTGTGCCATGTTATTTACCGTTCCCCCGGGAAGAATCCCCAATGTTAAATCAGAAAGCCGTTCTCTAAAGGCAGCGACCATTTTATTGATTGTTCCATCGCCGCCAATGATTACTAAGGTATCAATCTGTTGCTTCTCTGCTTCTGCGACAACCTTTTGATCATCAATTTCCGGGCCAATTTCCTGAAGTGAACAAACTAAATCAGCCTGCTTTTTCTGAGCATAACGCTTAAACTGCTCAGCGATATCCTTCCCCTGATCCTGTCCAGAAGTACTATTGAATAAAATCATGATGTTCTTCATCGTTTATCCCTCCTCAGAAAAAATTGGACTGGAGCATTAATAGAGAATATCGCCCCAGTCCCAACTTATGGTTTTTACTTCAGCTTATTTTGCATTTAGCTCAGCGATTTTCACAATAACATCGGTCGCTTTTTCCATTGCCTGTAAAGAAACAAATTCAAATCGGCCATGCATATTTTCTCCGCCGGCAAAAATATTCGGTGTTGGTGTACCCAGATAAGAAATTTTTGAGCCATCCGTACCGCCTCGAATTGGCTCAATTAGCGGTTTGATTTCCAGCTCAATCATCGCTTGCTTAGCCAGTTCGATAATACTCATGTCTTTTTCAATGACTTCCTTCATGTTGTAGTATTGATCAAACATAGTAACTTCTACGCGTTCCTGATCAAAGGAAGCGTTCAGTCTACGTTGAATTTCAGTAATTTTCTTTTTACGGGCTTCAAATTTGTCTCGATCATGATCTCTAATGATATACGTCATTTTTGCTTCTTCCGGTACGCCATTCAAAAACAACAGATGATAGAAACCCTCAGCACCGTCTGTTTTTTCTGGAACTTCGTCAGCCGGCAGTTCATTATGAAAATCAATAGCTAGCTGCAGCGCATTAATCATTGTATCTTTAGCTGTACCAGGATGAACGTTTTTCCCATGAATAGTAATCTCAGCCTGAGCAGCATTAAACGTTTCAAACTGCAGCTCGCCTACAGGTCCGCCATCCATTGTATAGGCAAAATCTACGTTAAACTGGGCAACATCAAATTTGTCTGCACCAACGCCGATTTCCTCATCTGGACCAAAAGCAACTCTGATAGTCCCGTGTTTAATTGAAGGATTTTTAATTAGAATCTCCATTGCAGTCATGATTTCCGCAATTCCTGACTTATCATCCGCACCCAACAGAGTTGTTCCATCAGTTGTAATAAGGGTTTGACCTGTATAGTTTTTCAAGTTGGGAAAGTCTTTTGTATTTAAAGTATATTTTCCTGCTTCATCCAGCTTAATTGTAGATTCTCCATCATAGTTTTCAACAATCTGAGGATTTACATTTACCGCGTTGAAATCAGCCGTATCCATATGTGCAATAAAACCAATCGTTCGAACATCTTTATCGGTATTAGCTGGTAATGTTGCGATTACAAAGCCATTTTGGTCATTGTAAATCACATCTGTCATGCCCAGTTCTTCTAATTCCTTTTTCAATGTATGAGCAAACGCAATTTGCGTTTCAGTTGATGGGGTTGTGGTGCTTTCCGGATTAGATCTTGTTTCTGTTTTTACATAACGTAAAAAACGAGGTAATAGATTTTCGTACATAGTTCATTGCTCCTATCTTAATTTAAATGGGTTTGTATCTACTGTTGATTCTATGACAGCCACATCCCAATTATAGTCTTTTTTCCACTGATTGAATAGTTTGACCAACTTTGAAACACAAAGCACTTCAATATGATGGCCTGGATCGATAACTGTCAGGCCCTCTGCCTCCATGTCGTGAGCGGTATGGTAATAAACATCGCCGGTAATATAAACATCTGCGCCTTTTTTCAATGCATCTGGATAAAACTTCTCTCCACTGCCGCCGCAAATCGCTATACGGCGAATCAGCCGTTCTTCATCTGTATCAGTGCCAATCAGCCGTAATCCATCAAGATTAAAGCTTTCTTTAACTCTTTCAATAAATGATTTTAAAGGGATAGCTTCTGTTAGCTCACCAATTCGCCCCAAGCCAAAATCCTTCGTTCTATTATCAATTTTGAAAATATCAAAAGCTGGTTCCTCATATGGATGAGCTTGTCTCATAGCCTTCACGACTTCAGCTTCAATCGTCTCAGGAAAAATTACTTCTATTTTTGCTTCCTGAACGCTTTCTTCCACCCCCACTTCGCCAATTGCAGGGTGTGCTCCTTCTACTGGTGTAAAACGTCCGGTACCAATTAAGGAGTAGCTCGTATTTTGATAGTTCCCCTGAAGTCCTGCTCCCGCTTTCCCTAAAGCTAACCTCATTTCCGACGTTGCATCGACTGGAACAAAAACAGCAAGCTTTTTATAATGAACCGTATGGGTTTTGGTTAAATATGTTGTATTTTCAATTGATAATTTCTCACAAAACCAATCATTTAAACCATTCTCTATGATATCTAAATTTGTATGCGCCGCAAATACAGCAATATCATGCTTCAAAAGGTCTGCATACATTTTTGTTTGAGGCTGGTCCAGACTCAGACGCTTGGCTGGACGAAAAATAGGCGGATGCTTAGCTATGATTAAATCCACATTCTTTTCGATTGCTTCTGCGACGACCTCTGGCCGAACATCTAACGTCACCATAATCGTAGATAATTCTTTATTTAATGTTCCAATATGAAGCCCCACTGGATCGTCAGCTTCAGCTAACCACTGCGGGCAATATGCATCAAAATATTGGATAAACTCATTTCCATTAAGTGTCACTTTAAAGCACCTCCCGAATTTGCTTAATTTCCTGCTTTAGCTCAGCAATTTTTTCCTGCTGATCAGTCTTTGAATTTTCCAGCTGCTTCAGGACATATTCCCGCTGTTTAACTTCCCGAGACCATTTTTTCAGGAAGATTTCTCCTTTTTTCTGAAGTAAAACAGGTCCGAACAACAGCTCATCCTCTGTATAGTCATGAAATGAAGTTCCTTTCTCAGCAACAATGATTTCATATATTTTCTGGTTTTCTTCTAAAATATCTTCTGCAAGAATTGTGTAGTCATGCAGCATTAGCCAACTACGCAGCCCCTTTTCTCCCACATTAGGCTGCAGAATCAATCTTTCGTTTCCATTTATTCTATTCGCCTTTCGACCCTTTTCTAAGATATCCCTAATCAAGATACCTCCCATACCGCAAATAGAAACTGCAGTGATTTGATCTTCTTTTTCGACCGCATCTAATCCATCTGCCAATCGGACAACAATTTTTTCGGTCAGACCGCTTTTTCGAACTTGGCTTACAGCTGACTCGTAAGGGCCTTTGACTACTTCACCTGCCACAGCAAATTCCAACTTCCCCTGAAGCATTAACGCCACAGGTAAATAAGCATGATCAGAGCCTATATCCGCTAGACGACTACCGACAGGAATAAGCGCCCCTACACGCTCTAAACGTTTTGATAATTGATTTTCATTCATTGTTTGATTCCTCCACCAAACATTATAACAGAGGTCTGTTCAGAAGTGTAAATTTCACCTGTATAAATCCTCCAAAAAATCTCTATAGCAAACAAAAATCTTTTTTATTAAACGTAGCGGATGGCACTGTCTTAGTCATTTGTTCATTGACTGAATAAACAGATGGTGTCCACTATCCATCTAATAAAATCTTTTGTAACATCAATATAGAAAAACTATTTCCAAACCTCAACAAGAAAATCACTGCTCCATTCAGCTGCTAAAAAAAAAAACGGACCGA
Source organism: Enterococcus sp. LJL51 (assembly GCF_054871795.1). NCBI lineage: Bacteria > Bacillati > Bacillota > Bacilli > Lactobacillales > Enterococcaceae > Enterococcus > Enterococcus sp. LJL51. Next base: position 73,565 of record NZ_JBTXLW010000001.1, read on the forward strand.
TGATTGACCAATCACCAGTCCATTTCTTATTTATTTAAAGTTTATCCTTTTTTGGATTTTCTATATCGGTAAACAGCTGTTCCTGCTGCTGCCGCAACAATCACTACTCCGGCATACAGCCAGGTATTATTGACTAAGGAGCCTAGATTAGCTAATCTACCTTTTGGTTTTGAGGTTGACGGATACATGGGATTGGATGGTTTTTCCGGTATTCGGTTGTTCTTAAATTGTCCCAGTTCTATCTGTTCAGGCTTATCTGCTGCGCTGGCAGAAACTGTGAATACTACGGGGTCCTTACTAAGTTGATACCCAGCAGGTGCTTTCGTTTCCTTCACAGTATATTCACCTGGCGCCAGATTAGTAAAATGAACCCGTCCATCAGCATCAGATACATAATCAGCCAGTTTACTACCATTTTTATCAAAGAGAGTGAATACCGCATCTGCTAAGCTTTGTCCTGATTCATTTACTTTAGTAAGCTGAGCAGCTCCCTGATAATTAACATAGGTTCCTGAAAAGAGACCGCCGTTTTCTATGGTTGGCGCACCAACTGCCTCCTTATCAATTGTAAAGGACAACGGATTTGTATTCTTGATAAAACCGGCCGGCGCTTCGTCTTCAATCAGCTGATAGCTGCCTGGAGCAAGTCCGGAACCACTAATAATCCCTAAATCATTAGCAGACAGTTCTGTCACTGAATTGCCTAAGAAATCAATGACCGTTTGTTTCTCCCCTGCTGCATTTTCAATGTGGAAAACTCCGCCTTTTAAAGGCTTATTGTGTTCATCAACTTTTTTTACTGCAAATTTCCCTTGATAATTATTGATATTACCTAAGGAAATGGTCAATGTTTCAGGTTTTCCTAACTGATTTTCAACAGTGAAAAAGATTGGTGTACGGTCAAGAATATAACCGTCAGGTGCTTTTGTTTCCACTAGCTGATACGTTCCGGCAGCAAAACCAGCAGCAAAGATTTTGCCATTCTCATCAGAAGTCAATTTATTCTCTATGGTTATTGGCGCACCGTCTGCATCAAAGATAGGCTGATCTGCCGTTAATGGCGAGCCATCTCCATTCAGTACGTCAAACTCTGCACCGGCCAATCCCCGAATCGGCTGATTGCTGCTTCCATCAATCTTCATTGCTTCAATTGAAACTTGATAGTTTGGCACGACTACAGGATCGATAACAGGATCATTTTCAGAATCTGGTGCGACGACAAAATAGATTGGCTGCGTGTTGATGATATAGCCTGCTGGTGCCTTTGTTTCAATAATTTTATAGCTTCCAGCCGGAAGACCTTCAATGTCGATTACACCGTCTTCACTAGCAGTCACCACTCGTACAGCTACTTCTTCGTTTTGATCATTAGAACGATAAATAGTGAATTCTGCTCCGGCAATTGTTTGAGCAGCTTCCCCTTCCTTCGTTAAAGAAATTTTTCCTTTAAAGTTTTGGAAGTCACCTAATTCCAATACCTCAGGCTGGCCTGCCGCAGCGTCCGGTACGGTAAAGTAAACAGGATAGTCATTAATAACATAAGGACGTCCATCATCGTCTAAAGGTGCTTTGGTTTCTTTAAAGTAGTATCTACCCGGTGCTAGTCCATCTATATGAACCAGCCCATTTTCATCTGACACAATCGGTGTAGAAGTAACTAATGTTCCACTTTCGTCATAAACAGCGAACTCAGCTCCCTGCAGCTTATCGCCTTGACCATTAACCTTGGTTAATTCCGCACTGCCAGTGTAGTTGACTGCCTGACCAACTGTTATCTCAGCCAGCTCGCCATTATTTTGAGCAACAACTGTAAATGAATAGGTTTCAGTATTCAAAATATAACCATCAGGAGCTTTCGTTTCTTTGAAATAATAATCACCTGGTGCCAGATGGTCAATTTTTACTTTTCCATCTCCAGCAGAAACTAAAGGAACTGTATTTACCTTTTGACCATTACTCTTATAAACATCAAATTCCGCTCCCGCCAGAACATCGCCTACTCCATTAACTTTTAGTAAAGAGGCCGCTCCTTGATAATTCACCGCTGAACCAACATCCACTATTTCAGGTTTGCCAGTAGCTTCTGAAGCTACGGTAAATGGATATTCTTTTGTATTCAAAATATAGTCTGTCGGTGCTTTGATTTCGACGAACTTATAGTCCCCGGGTGCCAGATTTTCTACAGTGATGACTCCTTGTGCATCGGAAATCAACGGAGTTGAATTCACTGCTTTTCCATTAGCATCTACCACATTAAACTGTGCTCCTGCTAATGGTTGTCCTTCAGCTGATACTTTTTGCAGCTGCGCTGCACCTTGATAGTTGGTCATGGTTAAATTCACCGTTGGTACCTGATTGTTTTCATTTTTTACAACAGTAAATTCAATTGGTGAAGCATCCAGCAAGTAGCCATCAGGAGCTTTTGTTTCAATCAATTGATAGATCCCGGGAAGCAGGCCATCTATTTCCAAAATTCCCTGACTATTTGTTGTCAACGTACTGTCCGCTGTCGCTGGCAGCCAAACATCGCCAAATTTTCTTTCCAGCTTGAACTGCGCTCCTGCTAATAAACTGCCGTTTTCACCTGTCTTTTTCAAAAATACTTTTGATTTCTGGTTGATAATTTGCTGCGGTTGGGCGGATACTTGGCTGGATTCTTGAGAAATCGTGATTACTCGTCCTGTAACTAAATCGTCTGGAATCGTATAACCATCAGGAGCAATCGTTTCAACCAGAAGATAGTCTCCCAGCTTCAAATTTCCAAAAGTTATTTTCCCGCTATTATCTGTATCTCCTTCACGAAGAATCTGTGTTTTATTGATGTCCCATAATTGGAAGTGAACACCAGGCAATATCATGTTCTTCTCAGTCGTTTTTTGAAGCGTAATACTTCCTTTTGTTCCAGAAGCACTTCCTCCGCTATGATCAATTTGAACAGTCACATTTTTGTTGATTTCCTGATGAACTATTTCAGATCCCGTTCCGTCAATTGTTGCTCTATTACTCACTGTATCTGTATTACCAGTAGCAGATGAGCTGATTAGAGAGCGGTATTCCATTACATAAGCTGTCTTAATTTGATGCAGAAAGCTGACCTGAATCTCCTGATCTCCCGTTGCATTATCTGTTATTAACTCCACCGAGTAGTCCACATCCTCAAGTAACGGCTTGCTATGGTCAACAGTCACGGTACCATCTGTGGCAACAAATGTTTCATAAAGCTTGATAGACTCTCTGTCAACCACTTGATTATTGGATGGATAGTCATGAACCACTACATCATCCAGTGTAGACTGACTTGGATTAATTGTTAAATCCCACAACATATAATTGGGGTCTGTAGTGTCCTGTTTTCCATTCTTTTGAATATGGGAACCGCCGTTTTTAATTGACACATTCCCTGTTACTTCACGGCTTTCATCATCATTTTTATAAGTCGCAACATTATCATAGGTATGAGCACCATTGACGACTTGACCTTCAACAGATGTCTTAAATTCAATGACATACGTTCGCTGAGTCGAAGGAAAATCAATGTGGAGGATATTTCCGTTATTATTCGGTTCCAAAATCGTTAGTCCGCCATCTTGTGTTACATCATTTTCTCTCACAACGGTTCCATCTGGTTCTGTAAACCCATCGTACACCTTAATTGAATTTGGAATATACTGCTGATTCCCAGTTATCGGATCATTCAAAAAGGCATCTATCAGTTGATTCTGACTTAGATTAACATTAATCGTCCAAGTAATCTCTTTTGTCTGAGCATTATATACACCCGATTTTTCTGCGTTGTATGAAAATCCCGGCAGCGGTTTAAATTCATTTTTATCATTGGAATCATGAGAATCACCATTATTGTCCTTCCACGTCACATCTACATTGTTTAAAAAATGGTCGAGTGACGGATTACGAGGATCGATGACACTAATATCAAAAATAGTCGTATAGTTCACTGTAAATGACTCACTGGTGTCTGCGTAATCGTTAATAAAGACAATATCAAACCCGTAATCACTTTTTCCGTCCAAAGAATTGACCGTTATAATATAATCTTCTCCTTCAACTAGCCTGTCGCCTGAAGAAGAATCAATAGTCAGCTGATAGCCTGGAACATCTCCGCCAACAGTAGCTAGTCTCATTCCAGGAACCGGATTAAACTTATCATGAACAGTTAAGTCGTGCATTGGATAGTGATTACCGTTGATTTCAAGAGAATATTTGGCGGTCTGACTACTGTAATTTACATCACCAAGTTTTTTAATGATATTCTGCTGAACAGCATTTCCGTTCCCGCCAGATTCTTCACCAGTATGAGTTTGCACTTTATTATCAACAGCCGTATCATCAGTGACCAAACCATTTACTTTTGTTTTGTATTCAATTTTGTAGGCCTGATCCACATCATGAGTAAACTGAACCACAAATCCGGAACCATTTGGATTGGGTACAAGCACATAATCTTCAGGCGAGGCCAAAGGCGTGCCTTTCTGCTCCTTCCCATCTGCTGAAAAAGTAATTGGATAAATCACAAGCGAATCATCTACAAGATCCATATTATCACTCATTGTATCTGTAATAACTGCGTCCGTCTGATTTACATGCTTTTCACCATAGTTGTAATCAATACTCCATGAAAACTCCTGATTTGACGGATTATAGCCTGTTTGATTTTTTGTTACCATCTTTCCGTATGTGGTCGTAACAGATGCTTCCGCAGGTATTTTTGTCGGATCATTATCATCTGATAAATTGGCCTGATTATTAAATTCCACAGGGCCGCCCTCATTTGGAATGGCATCATCATCGATAGTTGTAACATACTCCACGCGATATGCATCGGAAGTATCCCCTAAAATTGTAACATTGCCATTTTCATCGACTGTATATTGATCAGGTGCGGTTAACTCTTCTCCTACACGAGAAACTGTACCGTCAAGATTCATTACCAGCTTATAGACTTTAACAGAAGAATAGGTTAATCCATCCGGCCAGGTCTCAGTGACTTGGGGATTTGTCAGCTCATTCATTGCCTGATTAATATCCACAGTCCAAGTAACACTGCTAGGATTAGGTGTTTTATTAAACTTACCAGCTTTACTAATAGACGTATCTGTATTCGGCTTCACCGGAACTTCGATAGGAGGTAGATTATCCTCTGCTGGAAATGTCACTACTACATCTCCTGGCTCAGTAACGACGGTCTTATCAAAGATGCTCTCAAAATCAAATGTCCCATTGATATCTATTTCATCCGTAACATTCTCATTGAAAATCATTGTAACCTTACCATTTTCATCTATCGTATATGTTGCATACGTCTCACCATCTTCATTCTTTAAATCTCCACCTTGCGGCAGAGTCTTAACATCCAGCGGCTCCGGCAGGTTGAATTCAAAATAATCTCCTGGTTTAATTTGCTTACGAACATTTTCTGGTATTTCCCAGTCATAATGAATCACGACTGTTGTATCAACTGGAACAGGCGGTTGAATCTCGTTTCCTTCACTATCAAGATATTTTAGTGAAGAACCTGTCAAAATAGTTTTCGGCTCATCAGTAAAATATGTTCGAATATCTGTTCCGGCATCAGCTTTTGCTGCTTTGTCTGGACTATCCGAAGCTTCTGTAGTTTGTGTTGTTGATTCTTTTATTTCAGAACTACTGCTTTCTGTCGTTGCAGGTGTTTCTGATACCTCTGCCGCTGTACTAGAGGAGGACTCACTTGTGCTTTCCTGAATAGGAAGCTCCACAGAGACTTGCTGATTCTCACTGGTTAAAGCAAATGTACCACTAGCGTCTAATGCTTGCTTTTCGATAGAAAAAACAGCAGCAAACGTTCCCTGTGTCTTTGCAGGAATGGTTAGCTCAATTCCGTTTTCTCCAACAGTATAAGAAACCTGAGCACTTCCTGAAGCAATCCCAGCCCCTTGAGCCTTCAAACTGGCGGAAACTGCTGGACTTAATACTTTGGTCAGCGGTTCATCCTGTTCATTTGAGACATTTCCTGCTACTTTCAGCTCAACACTGTCTTGTGTTTCATTATTCACAGACAGACTGGACAGCGTTAAATCTGAACTGTTTGCTTTTGCCAGCTCTTGTGCAATAGCCGGTAACGGCGTCAGGTATTGTAAAAAAATAAGTACTGCCATGAAACTGTAAATAAGCCGATTTTTCATATTAAATTCCTCCCCTTACGACTTGGTTTCACTCCTTACTTTACAAAAAAAAATTTTTTTTTGAAAATATATTGATTTTCAATTTAGACATTTTCTAATAGTTGTATTAATTTATGATTTTTATCACGAAGTTATACGAAAAAAAGCAAAAAAAAAACAGTCATCATAGGTAACAGTACTGACTTAAAATTGATTCATTTCTTGATTCTTCTTGCTAATTTCTCAGCAATTTTTCAGGTTTATTATAATTAGAAAATTGAGATAAAAAATAGAGGCTGTGACATTAGTATGCCTCAGTCCCTTAAACCCGGATAAACGGTGTTTCAGAAGTAACTTCTTCGACAATAAGGCGGAAATTCGCAAAAATTTGTGGAACAATTTTCGGAATTTCCGCCTTATTGCTTGAAGCTGAACACTTCTGTCACAACCTCTATCTATTTTATTTATTTTTCCAGCCAAACAGCCACTTCACTAAGTGCTGCTGAAATACCAGCTGGATTTTTCCCTCCAGCCTGTGCCATGTCCGGACGTCCGCCGCCGCCGCCGCCAACTTTCGGAGCAATGACTTTGATTAAATCTCCGGCCTTTAGCCCTTTATCATTAGCATTTTTAGATATTGCTGCTAATAAACTCACTTTTTCGCCTTGAGCTGTCGCCAGAACCAATACATCAGAAAGTTCTTTTTGTTTCCACTGATCTGCTAGCTGACGCAGTTGATTCATATCCTTAACATTCACCTGAGCGGCAATATAGGTCGTACCATTAACCTCTTTGATATCCTTAAATACATCGCCAGCTTGTTGATTTGCCAGTTTTCCGGCTAACTGCTCATTTTCTTTCTGCAGTTCGCGCAGCTGCTGCTGAAGCTGTTCTGTTTTAGAAACAACTTCTTTTAGCTGAGGTGATTTCACAATTCCGGCAATCGCCTTCAGCTGCTGTTCTTCTTCATTCATCAGTTCATAGGCTTCTTTACTTGTCACAGCTTCGATTCTTCGAACCCCTGCCCCAATTCCAGATTCGGAAACAATTTTGAAAATACCGATGTCTTCTGTATTCGCCACGTGAGTTCCTCCGCAAAGCTCAATAGAGTAACCACCAATATTAACTACACGAACTTCTTTTCCGTATTTCTCGCCAAACAGAGCCATCGCTCCCATATTTTTAGCTGTATCAATATCCGTTTCAATCGTTTCCACTGGGATTGCTTCCCAGATTTTTTCATTAACAATTGCTTCCATTTGAGTAAGCTCTTCACTTGTCACTTGACCGAAATGGGTAAAGTCAAAACGCAGATGTCCCGGCGCTACCAGCGAACCAGCTTGATTTGCATGATCTCCCAGAATATCCTTCAACGCTCTATGCAGTAAATGTGTTGCTGTATGATTTTTCAAAATACGGCTGCGCATTTTCTTATCTACTTTCAGCTGATAGCTGTTGCCTTCAGTCAACTTACCTGTTAATTCCACAGTATGAAGAAACTGACCGTTTGGCGCCTTTTGTACATTCACAACGTGACCAACGATGCCGCTCTCATCTTCAATCGTACCATGATCGGCAACTTGTCCACCCATTTCAGCATAAAACGGTGTTTCCGCAAAAATCACCTGAACAGTTCCTTCAGAAGCTTCATCAATAATTTCTTCTTCTTTTAAAATAACCAGCAGCTTACTTTCAATTTGTAGATTTTCATATCCAATGAACTTGCTTGCTACTTTAATATCTGTCAATACGGCAGATTGAACACCCATAGAGAATTCTTTGCTGCGGGCAGAACGAGCACGTTCCCGCTGAATAGTCATCTCCTCTTCAAATCCAACATGATCAACTTTTAGTCCTTCATCTTCAGCCACTTCTTCTGTCAATTCTACAGGGAAGCCGTACGTATCATATAGCTTAAAGATATCTTTCCCACTCAATGTATCCTTATTAGAAGCTTTAACTGCTTCAATTACCTGGTTAAGAATATCCAGTCCCTCATTAATTGTTTCGTGGAACCGTTCTTCCTCTGTGCGAACTACTTTTTCAATGAATTCTTTGTTTTGCAGTACTTCCGGATAATAACTGACCATGATTTCTCCAACCACAGGTACTAGCTTGTATAGGAAAGCTTCATTGATTCCCAGCTTTTTACCATGCATAACTGCGCGGCGCAGTAACCGTCTTAAAACATAGCCCCGACCTTCATTAGACGGCAGCGCACCATCTCCAATAGCAAAAGCTAAAGCCCGAATATGATCAGAAATTACTTTAAATGAAATATCTGTCTGTGAATTCTCGCCGTATTTCGCTGACTTGCTTAGTCCTTCAACCGCGTGAATAATCGGCATAAATAAATCTGTCTCGAAATTGGTTGGTGCATCCTGAATGATAGATACCATCCGCTCAAGTCCCATCCCCGTATCAATGTTTTTATGTGGAAGTGGTTCGTAAGAGCCATCTGCCTGATGATTAAACTCCGAAAATACTAAATTCCAGATTTCCAGATAACGTTCATTTTCTCCACCTGGATAATTTTCCGGATCATCTTCAGCTACATCTAAAAAGTCTTCTCCCCGGTCATAAAAGATCTCTGAGTCAGGACCACAAGGACCTGCACCAATATCCCAAAAGTTATCCTCCACATCTACAACATGGTCTTCCGACAGCCCAACTTCTTCTAGCCAAATTCTTTTAGCTTCAGTATCTTTTGGATAGACAGTTACATATAATTTTTCTGGGTCAAAGCCAATCCATTCGGGAGAAGTCAAAAATTCCCAAGCCCAGTGAATCGCTTCTGTTTTGAAATAGTCTCCAATTGAAAAATTCCCCATCATTTCAAACATCGTATGATGACGAGCTGTTTTCCCAACATTTTCAATATCATTTGTACGAATAGATTTTTGTGCATTTGTAATCCGTGGATTTTCAGGAACGACCGAACCATCAAAATATTTTTTTAAAGTTGCTACTCCTGAATTAATCCAAAGCAAAGTAGGATCATTAACTGGTACTAAAGAAGCACTTGGTTCAATTGAATGATTTTTTGATTTGAAAAAGTCTAAATACATTTGACGGACCTGACTACTTGATAATTGTTTCATGCTATTTTCCCGCTTTCTTAATAAGTTATATACTTTGTTTCATGCGACTTTTACTTGTTAATCGATTTATAGCAGCTTAATGTACCAGCCTCTTTTGAACGCGCCGGCAGCAGAAGTGCTTCAGTAATTCAAGGTTTCACTCCGCTCTTAGCGAGCGGTCTGATGCTGTTCTACATCAGTTTACTCCGTAAACTGTGTAGAACATGCAAAAACACCATCGCAGTCAAGGACGACAAGTCGCGGTACCACCTTGATTGCAATGATGTTTATCATTACCTCTTAAGCTCTATAACGCGGAGTTGCGTCAGCATTTCTACTGAAATATTTCCAAAGGGAGCCAATCTGGTTATTTGTTGTTTTTCTCTCAGCTATGAAAAACTTTCTGTATACAAAGGGAACCACAAAGATGACCTTTAGATTTCTCCTCAAAGTATAAGGAATATCAGTAAAAAAGTCAATATTTATATGAATCTGTTTCAATCTTAATTGCCTTTCTATACAAATAAATATCCGGACTGAGAATCTGCTCTGCTTCGATAAAATGCTTTGGCTGATAGTAAGTGGATAACGGCAGAATATTTTCAATCAGTGATCCTTTTGGACGCTGTCGTTCCAGCTTCACCCCTTCTTTGGTCAGTTCGTATCTATTACTATGGTTATCAATGACAAGACCAAACATATTTGGCCCGTTTATCTTCTCAATAATCTGTCGCCCTGAGGTATTCGGCGGAACCAAAAGCTCGTTGCCCCAACGAAAAAGTCTTCTTGTACCAGCACCTGCTGCAAATTCCCACTGATCTTCTGAAAGCAAGTCAAAACCTTTCTGGTTCAATCTCCGCTTTAACTCCCCATGTGTACATTCCTGAATAGAATAGACCAGATATGAATCCGTTGTTGGTACAAACTCCAAATAATAGCGGTTCTTTTTATGAATAGATTTTGGAAATTCCCAGGAAATACTTTCCAGTGCAGACAAGGGCGGAAATAATTTCTCCGTAATCTCTTCTTCATAAGGAAGAAAGGCTTCCACCTCTCCTCTGAATGAACCAGTAACTGTGTTTAAAATTCCTAATATCGCTGCACCAGCCGGCAACGCATATTTTTGTACTAGCATTGGCGGTATCTGTTTCTTTCTAAGTAAACTTGTATGGTCATTTATATAGAGACTGATTCCTTCAAGACAAGTAAAATCATATGACTCCTCTGCTTCAATCCAAGCCGATGCATCTGCTATATCCTTTTGATTCAAGTCAGTTTTAAACGTGTGATTTTCCATATCTGATAAATCGGATCCCAACAATTCGTGACTACGTAAGCCTTCTGCTCCCAAGTCCCAACCGAGAATCGCCTCCTTGTTTCCAGGAATAAAAACAAAGGTCTCTCCATCTATCTCCAATTCAAAGGTTCGGCATTTGATGCCATACAGCTCAAAATCCTTTAAACGAATATCTCTTATTTCAGTCATTGGATGAACATGATAAAGTAATATTTCCTGAAATAATGACTGTTTCACTTTATCTGACAGCTTTTTCCAATTTATCCACTCTAATTGTTCCATGAACACTAGCAAGAACCTCCTCGTATTTCTCCTTCAAATCTGTTATTATAAGTATACCACTGAATCAAATTTTTATTATAGAAACATGGAGGAAAACTATGAAACTACATTTTGGAAATGAACGATGGAATCAAGCCGCAGCTTTTGCACTTAGATATGAAGTATTCGTTAAAGAGCAGCATATTTCTATTGAAGATGAATTTAACCGTCTTGATACACCTGACCGTAAATACTTTGTCTTGTATGATGGCCGCGATATCGTTGGTGCTGTCCGTTATCAGATGGATGAAGAAGAAATTATTGTGCCTGATCGTCTATGTGTACATGAAGACTATAGAAGAAAAGGAATGGGTAGTAAGCTAATTAAAGCTTTGGAAGAGAAAGCAGCGAGCGAAGGCTTTAAAACTTCAACTTTATCTGCTGAAATCAACGTAGTTCCTTTCTTTGAAAAACTTGGTTATACAAAGAAATCCGGAACATTTCTGGAAGATAATATTCTTTGCGTGAAAATGTCAAAAAATCTGACAGCCGGAGCCTGAAAGTAATACATAAACGTATTTCTTAAATGCTTCTTACCTATGAAGTTATAAGTTCATTTCAGGCAGAATCATTCCAGTGAGGCTCTCTGAAAATCGACATAGTTTCATTCTTTTGAAACAGCGCTGACAGTTTACTAGCCGGATTATTAGAAAAATATATATTTAAACTTAATGAAAAAGACACACTGCTTTGGCAATGTGTCTTTTTTGGCTCATCTATTCGCCTTGATTTAGTTTTCTAATCAGTTCATCAATATGATTCCCATAAGCGACTGATTCATCTTTTTCAAAAATCAGCTCTGGCGTTTTATAAAGAGTTAGACGCTGTCCTAATTCTTTACGAATCAGGCCCTTCGCTTTGTCTAGTCCTTCTTGGGCTTTTTGTTGATCAGAGGCAAGATCTGACAATAAACTATAGTAAATTTTTGCCTGCTGAAGATCTCCCGTCACACGAACATCTGTAATGGTGATGTCCTGGACACGGGGATCTCTAACGCGTTTTCTAAGAATATCATTGATTTCTCTTAAAATTTCCTGTCCCACACGCCGGTCCCGGTAGTTAGCCATTTGTTCTCCTCCTTTTCACTTGTGAAGTTGCAGAAGTCTTATTTTTAAGCCGTTCTACTTAAACTAAGACTTCCTTCACTCTTGTAAAGCAGAATTCATCAGCTGCGTTTGATTTCTTCCATTACGAAGCCTTCAATGACATCGTCTACCTTCAAATCATTGAAGTTTTCGATCATCGCTCCACATTCAAATCCTAGTTTTACTTCTTTCACATCATCTTTAAATCGTTTCAAGCTAGAAAGGTTGCCGTCGTAAATAACGATGCCATCACGGATCACACGAACACCGCTCTCTCTGCGGATTAAGCCCTCTGTTACGTAACAGCCGGCAATCGTACCAACCTTAGAAACTTTATACAGCTCACGAACAATCATTTGTCCAGTAATTTTTTCTTCGAATTCCGGATCAAGCAAACCTTTCATTGCCGTTTCAATTTCATCAATTGCGTTATAAATGATTCGGTGCAGACGAATGTCTACTTCTTCCTGAGAAGCCTGTTGTTTAGCCTGAGGAGTTGGACGCACATTAAATCCGATGATGATGGCATTACTTGCAGCAGCAAGTGTAACATCACTCTCATTAATCGCACCAACCGCTGAGTGAACGATTTTCACCCGTACGCCTTCAACATCAATTTTCTGCAGACTGGCAGCCAATGCTTCCGCTGATCCTTGTACGTCTGCTTTAATAATGACGTTAACTTCTTTCAGTTCGCCTTCTTTCAAGCTTTCAAACAAGTTGTCCAATGTCACACGGCTGTTAACAGAGCGTTGCTCCACTAAAGCGCGTTTTGCTCTTTCTTCACCAGCCTGACGAGCAGTTTTCTCATCATCTAAAACAGCAAAACGGTCACCAGCCTGAGGCACATCATTCAATCCAGTAATTTCTACTGGTGTAGCCGGTCCGGCCTCTTTGTCTCTGCGGCCGATATCATTCGTCATTACACGAACACGGCCATAGGTATTTCCTACAACAATTGGATCCCCAACACGCAGTGTTCCCTGCTGTACCAGCAATGTTGCCACAGAACCTTTTCCTTTATCAAGACGTGCTTCAATAACTGTACCGATGGCATGCTGTGTCGGATCAGCCTTCAAATCTTCCATTTCAGCAACTAATAAAATATTTTCCAGCAGCTCATCAATGTTCTGATTGAATTTCGCCGAGATATTCACGAAGATGGTATCGCCGCCCCACTCTTCTGGAATCAGCTCATGTTCAGATAAAGCTTGTTTAACATGATCAGGATTTGCTCCTGGTTTATCAATTTTGTTCACAGCAACGATAATCGGTACTTTTGCAGCTTTGGCATGGTTAATTGCTTCCACTGTCTGCGGCATTACACCATCATCTGCAGCGACAACAAGGATTGTAATATCCGTGATGCTGGCACCGCGGGCACGCATACTTGTAAACGCCGAGTGACCTGGTGTATCAAGGAAAGTAATTGGCTTGCCGTCAATCTCAATCTGATAGGCACCAATATGCTGTGTAATTCCGCCGGCTTCACCTGAAGTTACACGGGAATTTCTTAAAGTGTCCAAAAGAGTTGTTTTACCATGGTCAACGTGTCCCATGATAGTTACTACTGGCGGACGAGTTACTAGATTTTCTTCCGTAAGTGCTTCTGGCTCGAAGAATTTATCAATGTCTGCAATATCAAGCTGAATTTTTTCTTTTGGTTCAATGCCGTAATCTACAGCCAACAATTCAATTGTATCTTTGTCCAGAGACTGGTTTTGATTAACCATGACACCCATCATGAATAATTTCTTGATGATTTCTGCAGGTTCACGATAGATTTTCTTCGCAATATCCGCTACATTCATTCCTTCAGTATATTCTAATACTTCAGGCAGCTCTTTGAACTTTCTAGCTGGTACAGGTGGTTTTGTTGATTCCTGATATTTGCCTTTTTTCCCTTTTTTATTGAATTTGTTACGGTTTTGATTATTGTAGTTGTTGCGGCCTCTATTTTGTCCACCGCCACCAAAACTATTGTTTCTGTTTTGATTACCGTAGCCGCCTGTATTTGAGCGATTTTGACCGCCTTGTTGCCCTTGTCCCTGCTGTCCTTGCGGGCGAGTATTGCTGCTTGCCGGTCTTTGCTGACCTTGTCCTTGTCCCTGTGGACGATTTGCATTGTTGTTTGGTCTTTGTTGACTTTGACCTTGTCCCTGTGGACGATTTGCATTGTTGTTTGGTCTTTGTTGACCTTGTCCCTGCGGACGGTTCGTATTGTTGTTTGGTCTTTGTTGACCTTGTCCCTGCGGACGGTTCGTATTGTTGTTTGGTCTTTGTTGACCTTGTCCCTGCGGACGATTCGTATTGTTGTTTGGTCTTTGTTGACCTTGTCCCTGTGGACGATTCGTATTATTGTTTGGTCTTTGCTGACCTTGCCCTTGCGGACGATTTGTGTTGTTATTTGGTCTTTGCTGACTTTGACCTTGTCCTTGTGGACGATGTGCATTGCTGCTATTTGGTTTTTGTGAGTTATTTGTTGTTTGTGTCATCTGTTTGTCTAATCTTCCTTGCTGCCTGTTCGGCTCTTGATTAACTGGTTGCTTGGGCGCACTCGTTGTTCCGCTTTTTGGTGCAAAAGCACTGCGGATTTTCTTTTCGTCATCCGTATTGATCGCCCCCATATGATTTTTTACGTCTATTCCCAGTTCGTGTGCTTTATTGACTACATCTTTACTTGACTGGCTCATTTCTTTGGCTAATTCGTATATTCTTTTTTTTCCCATGCAATCACCTTCCTAGCCTTTCATTAATTCCTTGAACTTATTAGCAAATCCCAGATCATTAATGCCAACGACCATTCGTTTTCTGCCAATTGCGTGACTAAGCTCTGCCTGCTGCAGGTCATCATTCCAGGAAATATTATAGTAAGAACATTTGTCCTTAATTTTCTTTTTGGTATTTTCACTTGCATCAGACGCAACAAAAACCAGCTTTGTTTTTGAGCGTTGGATATCTTTCACCGTTAGTTCTTCACCGGTAATTAATTTTCCTGCTCTCATTGCTAATCCAAGTAAATTCAATATTTTTTCTTTATTCATTGCTGAACAGCTCTTTACGTGCTTTTTGGTGTTCAACATAATCGAATAATTCTTGATAAAATTCATCAGTCAGTGAGGTTTCAAGGACACGATCCAGGATTTTATTCTCCCACGCTTTTTTAACTTCTTCTGGTTCCAATGCCACATAAGCTCCTCTCCCAGGAAGTTTCCCTGATGGATCGATTGCTACGGCACCGTCCTTCGAGCGCGTGATACGAATCAGCTCTTTTTTAGGCTTCATTTCTCCCGAAACAACAGATTTACGCATTGGAATCTTTCTTTTTTTCATTCATATCCCTCCAAAAACGTTATTCTTCTTCTGTTTGCTCGTTTTCATTGTTAAACTCCAGATTTTCGTACTCATCAGAAGTTAAATCGGCTTCTAGTGACTCGCCTTTGTACTCTTCATCAAGAATTTCTTCACCATCTGCAGCTTCTGCCAGCTGTGCATAGAAATCTTCCATTTCAGATTCCGGCTTAATATCAATTTTAAAGTTAGTCAGCTTAGCCGCCAAACGGGCATTTTGACCTCTCTTGCCAATCGCCAGCGATAATTGGAAATCCGGTACCACAACTGTGCAAGCCTTAGGGTTTTCCGGATTAAAAATAACGTCGACTACTTGTGCCGGATTTAGAGCGTTACTGATAAATGCGGCAGAATCTTCATTCCATTCAACAATATCCATGTTTTCACCTTTTAGCTCATTAACAATCGCCTGTACTCGCTGTCCTTTAGGACCTACACATGTACCAACCGGATCGATATTTGGATCATTTGAACGAACCGCTACTTTAGAGCGGTCGCCGGCTTCTCTGGCAATACTTACGATTTCTACAATGCCGTCGTACACTTCCGGAATTTCTTGTTCAAATAGGCGCTTCAATAAATCTGGATGGCTGCGGCTAACAAATACCTGAGGACCCTTTGATGTATTTTCAACCTTTGATACATAGACCTTGATACGGTCGTGGGGCTGATAAAATTCATTTGGCATTTGATCCTGTTTCGAAAGAACAGCTTCAATTTTCCCAAGATTTACATAGATATAGCGGCGATCCTGACGCTCTACAATCCCCTGCATAATATCATTTTCGTACTCGCTGAATTCATTGTAGATAATTGTCCGTTCTGCTTCACGAACCCGCTGCAAAATAACCTGTTTTGCTGTTTGAGCAGCAATCCGGCCAAAATCCTTAGGGGTTACTTCGAAACGAATTTTATCTCCAAGTTCATACGCTTTATTAATAGCCATCGCATCTTTTAAAGACACTTCCAGCTGTGAATCCATTACCTCGTCAGTCACTTCTTTTACAGCATATACATGAATATTTCCTTTTTTATCATCGAATTCCACTTCCACATTCTGTGCTTGACCATAATGTCTTTTATATGCGGAAATCAAGGCTGCTTCAAGCGCTTCGATCACCTTATCTTTTGAAATTCCTTTTTCAGCTTCTAATGCTTCCAAAGCATTTAACATTTCTTTGCTCATTGTTTATTTTTTCCTCCCATAATTTTAGTCAAAGCTGAACGAATCTTATCCTTCATATTTTGAAAGATAAACCGTTAGAAGCTACCACTTAAAACTGAATTGCTAAACGAGCCTTTGCAATATTTTTACGATCTATGACCAATTCTTTTGTTCTTGTTTTAATCTTGATGACCAGTGTCACTGTTTCTTTATCAAAAGCTTTCATTGTACCATCAAATTGTTTTTCTCCATCTACTGCCTGATAAAGCGATACGTGGATGTACTCACCTACAGCATTTTCATAATCCTGTTCCTTTTTCAATGGCCGTTCTGCTCCCGGCGAAGAGACTTCCAGAAAATAGGCCTGCGGAATCGGATCGGGATCGATTGCATCCAGCCGTTCGCTCAGCTGTTCACTGACAAACGCACATTCTTCTATATCGATGCCGCCTTCTTTATCGATGAATACTCGCAAAAACCAGCTTTTTCCTTCCTTGACAAACTCTATATCTACAAGTTCAAAATTTTGCTCTTTTAAGATCGGTGTGACTAACTCGGTAACAGTTTCCACAACACTACTCAAAATTTTCGCCTCCTTCGAGATTAGATGTAACATACCATTGGCAATTAAAGGCTCCTGATAAATGCCATTAAAAAGAGTGAGCAGAAATCCGCTCACTCCCATCTAGTATCATTACTTAAAGACAGTTTAACATAAACCGCAGGAAAACTCAAATCAGCCAGTTTTTAAGCCGTTTCTTCTTCATCTTTTACTAAAAGATAATTCACTTCAAATGCCGCTTCTGTAAAGCCAAGTTTCTGGTAAAGCGACTCTCCCATCCCGCCAATATCTGTAGCCAAACTAATACCTGCTGTTTGGTCCTCTCTGGATTCAACGGCCAGTCTAATTAAGCTTCCAGCAATTCCCTGCTTGCGGAAAGCCTCTTTGACAAATACATTCTCAATTTTATAATAGTCTTTCAGCTTATATACATCCAAGCTGCCGATTGCTTTTCCTTCTGACACAGCAATGTAAAAACGAACCTCGGAAAGCTCACGTAAAAACCAAAGGAAACGTAGTTTTTCCTCAGCAAAGCTTTCTGAAATACGCGTGCCGTCCTCATAAGTATAATCACAATAAGCCTGAAAATCTTCATCCGTTACTACTTCCTTGATTTCAACAGCGGTTTGGGCGCTGGAAAGCTTTTCCTTTTCAGTCAGAACCATGTAGACCAGCTGTTCACTTGAACTTGTATAACCGGAAATCTCAGGAAGCTTCCAATCAGCTTCTTGTAGATTGTCTGTAATTTTCCCAAAAAAACGTAAAAACAGACTCTTACCATTGAGGCGCTTTACTTCATTCTTGGCTGCTGCCGAAAAGCCTTTTGTTTTAAGATACCAGAAATTATGATCGTACATCTGAGGAACAAAAGGATTTATATACTCATTGATTTCCCTTCCCTTTTTTGCTTGATTCACCAAACTAAAATAAAATAATTCATTTTTTTCAATTTCTTTTGCATTCATGCAACTATTCTCACCTTTCAATTCTAAGCCTCGTTTCCATGGTACTCTTTTATAGGAGAAATTCAACGTTTATTTTCAGTTCCGGCTTTCTTTTTCCTGCCATATCTTTTACCATAGTAAATGAGCGAAAGAAAGGATAAATCACATGACACAAACTCAGGTAATTAAAGTTTCAAAGGATTTATTAAATAAAATGGATGAAACATATAAAAAACAACAGCTGAATAAAAAACCGCCATATACTGTCTTTACAGCTAAAGTAAACGGCGTTACTGTCACCGCCTACACTTCGGGAAAAGTAATGTTTCAGGGCCCGGCAGCAGCGACAGAAGCAGCACGCTGGGGAACGGCCCTTTCTGCAAAAAAGAAACCGGCTGCTTCAGCAGTTTTACCTCCAGGCTTTGACCGTTTGTCTGTAATCGGCAGTGATGAAGTTGGCAACGGGAGCTACTTTGGACCAGTCACAGTCTGTGCAGCATATGTGGCAGCAGACATGATTACAAAATTAAAAGCTCTGGGAGTAAGGGATTCAAAAGAGCTGACGGATGATCAGATTGTTAAGCTTTCTCATTCGATAAAAGAGCTGATTCCCTATCGTCTATTAGTTTTGGAACCAAAAAAATACAACGCTATTCAGCCAAAATATAATGCCGTGCATATGAAGGTAGCTTTACACAATCAAGCAATCTTTCTATTATTAAATGATTTAGCACCAGTCAAACCGGAGGGAATTTTAATTGATCAGTTTACTCCTGAAGCAAACTATCGCAAATATGTCCGTTCTGAAAAAAATCAAGTAGCAGAAAAACTGCATTTTATTACCAAAGGCGAGCAATATCATGTGGCAGTTGCCGCAGCCTCGATTATTTGCCGAGCCGCCTTTCTGGAGGAATTAGATGAAGAATCAGCGGAATTAGGCTTCAACGTTCCTTCTGGTGCCGGTGCCAAGTCAGACCAGACTGCTGCAAAAGTCCTAAAACAAGGCGGTATTGAACTATTAAGTCAGTATGCAAAGCTACATTTTGCAAATACTGAAAAAGCCAAAAAAATTGCCGGCTATTCAAATTAGAAAGTATTAAAAGCAGAACCAGGCGATTAACTCATAACCAATGCTAAAAAATTCAAAAGAGAAAGTTGGGATAAACGATGAACATTAGAAAAGCTCAGCTATCAGACGCAGACAGCTTAAATGAAATCAATGAGTCTTCTTTAGGCTACGGCTACCCTTTAGAGGAAACAAAAAAACAATTAGAGGAGCTTCTCCAGCTGCCGGATGAACAGCTGCTCGTTTTTGAAACACAAGGCCGTGTTTCAGCTTACATCCATGCAGGCGCCTACCGTACTATTTACGCACCTAAAATGATTAATATTCTCGCTCTAGCCGTGCACAAAGACTTTCACGGCAGCGGGCAGGGGCGCCTGTTGATGAATGCGGCAGAAGAATGGGCTAAAACAATTGGAGCAGCAGGTATTCGTCTCAGCTCTGGGGAAAATCGGACAGAAGCCCATCGTTTCTATGAGCACATCGGTTTTATTAAACGTAAAAATCAGGCAAACTATTATAAGATTTTTAGCTAAATCAGCAAGGAGCCAGGTGTGCTAAAAAGTATGTGCTTATAGTAAAGAGTTGTTGAAAGTTCTTAAAGACAGCAACAAGCAGCACTCGTTCTAAAATAGATAGGCTCTGATTAGAGATTAATCAACAGTTAGTCATTTTCACGCATTTTTTTGATTATTTTCAAATGAGCCCATTTATTTCTTAAAGCTGAACCTATTTATCACACCTTTTTCCTCCACTTTACTTCAGTAGTATTCTTAAAATTGTGCCCTCAAACAAAGGAAGGATAGTTCCTTTTGATTGTCATAAAGAAATAGTATAAGTGAATGGCAATGTAGCTCCGCTTCAGGATTCCTTTTGAAGCACCCTCTATTCTAATTCTTCATTTTTCTAGAAGGATTTCAATCGATAAATTTTTCTTGGTCTGCCTTTTGTTGTTTTTGTCTCTAAACCAACTTCAGTGAAAAATTTCCCGTGTGTTTTGCGAAAATTACTATTATCAAGGTCAGCTACTGGAATGCCTAGAAATTTACTATAGACTTTTCGGGCTTCAGTTAGAGTAAAGGTACCGCCCAAAATTTTCAACACAGTTGGAATATAGTCCAAACGATTTTTTATTCTGATGACTGCTTCCTGAATGATTTCCTCATGATCAAATGCCAATTCAGTTAATGGAATCTCTTTGTTCTGATAAAACAACTGCGGCTTGCCTTCACTAGTAGCCTGCAGCGTCACCCAGTGAGCTTCTCTGGCGTCATCTCCTGCTACTACCTTCATATCGGCCATAGCAGGCAAATAGGTCAAATGCGCTACTGTAATCGTCCAGGCCCGCGGATCGCGGCCTGGTGTTGCTATCGTCTTTAGCTGCTCCACGTACTGTTCACTTAAGGTTAGCCCAACCTCTTCCTTTACTTCTCTCAACACAGCTTCAGTTGTATCTTCGGTTTTATCCACAAATCCTCCGGGAAGAGCATAATAGCCTTTAAAGGGGTTAGCCTTTCGACGGATTAACAATAGCTTTACTTCTTCATCTTCCCAGCCTAAAATTACATTATCTACTGTTACAGAAGGTTTTTCATATTTTGGTAAATCTTGCTGCTGATACCACGCTAAAAATTCTTCTTGGTTAGCTTCCTGCTCATAATATTTTTTTTCTTCTGCATAACTCTTAAATTTCACTTTGCATCCACTCACTTTTCCCTGCATTTTTCGTTCATTTCATTTTTACAATAATAGCCGGTCTTGTCGAGAAAACTTAAACTATCTACTTTACAATGTTAATTTATTATTCAGAGTCTAGCTTATCTACTCTACTTTTCTTTGTCCAGCGTATATATCCTACTACTGAGTTTACTAGAAAGACCCAGTACATGACAACCATTTCCAGACTGGCACCCCACCATAAATAGATACTAAACACATTTGTGCCAATCCAAAACAGCCACTGCGCTGCATAAGAACCATTCATCAGCCATTGTCCTACATAGTTCGTTCCATCTGTTACCGAGTCTCTAAAAGGACGGTTTGCCCCTATGCTTTGATAGATAAATCCAAAGACGCCCCAGATAACTGTCATTCCTGCAATTGCCTTAAGCCATCCAGCAAAGGATAGTTTCTTAGGCTTTACATAGGCAGGTTCTTTTGTTCCTTTTTCTTTATTATCCATATTTAACAACCATAAATACGTACCAGTAAACTGCATTAGGAAAAAGTAAATAGATGTCAATACCTCTCCATAAAAGCCGCTAACAACGCTCAAATATAAATAGATAGTTACGTTAATCAAGCCGAATAAATAATTACTGATTTTCCCCTTTGTCACAAAAATGACATTTATAATTCCTGTTACTCCGGCAATCATTCCCAGAAAGCTATCCGGCTGCTTAATATAAACACCAATTTGAATGCTGACAAGTGCGAATAAATAAACTATTTCCAAAGGCTTCCAGCCGACAAAAATGTCCTTAATTAAAGCATATATGATTCCTTTAACTCCTGCATGCTGTGCCTGTTCAGCTAATGCTGTCAGGTTCTTTTGGGTTGTAACCGCTCGTTTTATCCAAAAATCCGGCTGCAGCCTAGTCAGCGCCCAGCTTTTCATTGTTTTTACTGTATCCATGTTTTTTCCTTCTTTCTTACCAGATTGTGATTCCCAGATTCATTTCTATTTGTTTCTGTACCTCTTTGTAGCGTCCATAAAATCCTTGAGGGTCTGCCTCTGTGAGTTCTGTTTTTAGAATAATCAGCTTTTCTTCAAGCCCCGCTTCTTTAAAAAGCTTTAAAAGATGTTCATGAAATTGCCAACGTATGTCTTCTTCAGCCATACTCATATCCCGAAACTGATCATCAACATATTCAGTGACCGGAGGAACAATGAAAATCAGTGCCCACTTTTCCTGACGAATAGTTGATAAGTACTGTTGTGTCAATGCTTCCAGTTCATCTTCCTTAATCAAGTTCTTTCCCTCAGATACTTTCTGTGTATCTGTGGTTAAATACCAGTCCAGATAAGCCTTTGTAACTGTACTATTGGTATCTGCGAAAACCAAACCGTTGTTGGCAGTACCTTCGATTTCATTAGACGTTTGCCGATACTGATTGGCTAATAGATACATGTAGTCTTTAGCAGTTAGTTCCTCATCCAAGACATTATATTTTTTTTGATAATGGCGAGCATATTCCAATGAAAAAGGACTTCCATAGCTTCTTGCCAAATCTTTTACCAACGTAGTTTTTCCCCCTGAAGCAGAGCCGGCAATCAAAATATTCTGACTGAAGTGTCTTCGAAAAGGTCGCGCAATCTTCTGCCAATATTTAAGCGGCTCTTTTCTAATATGTGTTGCAGATATCGGGAGCAGCTGCCGGTCAATCATAACCACCTGCCATTTGGGACGCAGCTCATTCAATTTTTCCTTATATTCTGCCTCACCTACATAAACAGTGATTGTCCGTTCTTTCTCCAGACAGTTTTCTTCAATGACCTTTTCAAGCAAAGGCAGCCAATGATTCCAGCCGTTAGGATATCTGGGAATGTTAGTCTCGTCAATCTTTCCCACCACAACTAGCTCATCTTCACGAAATGTTTCTCTGGTATATCTAAATCTTTTTTCCAAGCCAAGGTCAATCTCATCTCCCCGGTCCCCCTGATAACCACTTACTGCCAGTACTACTCCATCACACTGTCTTTTGGCCTGATGCACTGCGGAAATATGACCAATATGAAGGGGGGCCCAGGTTCCAAAAAACACACCGATATTTTTTCCAGATAACCTTTTTCTCATTTTCCCATCTCCTTATTAGGTAACTTTTACCTTTAATAGTTTAAAAAAATAATTTTACTTACTATTTTTTTCTGTAAAACAAATCATTTTAGGTAACTTTTACCTTTAATATAAATAAATGATACCATTCTATCTAAGAAATGTAAACATAAAATTATTAACCAGTCATAAAAAATAACTGAACATTTGTGTTAAATCTTCTGAAAAAAACAATTATTCCCCATTAAACAACAAATTTTTCAAGCATTTTTTTCTTATTGTTCTCTAAATAGTCTGGAAAGTGCTACTTTTTCGTACGTACTTCTGGTAACATAAAAGAAAAACAGGAGGTCTACAATGGGCTATTCAATCTATTACACAAAAAAAACGGACTGGTGGGACGATAAGCCTGGCTTCTCATTGGAAGAGATTAAAGCAATCGCTTCAACAGATGAATTTTACTATACAACAAGTTTTTCCATTCCAACACCTGACGGAAAAATGCTGACTGCTTCTGGAGATTTTATTGGCGCTCTCTATCAAGGCGAGACCTATTATCTTATGTTCAGAGATGGAAACATCAGCTTTGATTATACCGATGATGGTTTTATTCAGTGGGTAGCGGAACAATGTCGCCCTCTGGCAGGTAAAATGCAGGGAGATGAAGGGGAACTGTATTGATTTAGAAACGACTTGCTCAATCAATAAAAACTGCTTCTTTTTATAAGTAAGATGACTGTATTTCACTTACGAAAAAAGAAGCAGTTTTTTAATGTTAACTTTTTAGGCTTACGCCTTTATTCTAAACGTTTTTGGTGCTTTTCGGTAAATAATCACAAAACCAACTCCTACATAGATCAGACATAAGACAGAAACAATCACTGCATAATAAAAGCCTGTAAAACGCAGCTGTAGATTCGCGTAGGCAATCCAATAGAAGACACCAGTTATAATCTTATAAAGCGGGCTCACTACAGACATATCTCCTGTGAATGGCTGAAGAAGATAATAGATAAACAGCTCATGAAACGAGAACAAGGCTGCTAACGCTGCCAAAAGCAGTGCTAAAACTGCGAGAAAATCCCAAGAAAGGAAAAAGCTGTTCATTAAACTAGCCAATAAGTAGACACTGAAGATACCCACTGAAACGATGCTATTGTAAAAAAAGGTCTGTTTAAATCGATAATTAAAGCCAGAAAGAATGGTGCTTGCTTCCCGATAAAACGGATAGTACAGCATTGAAACGTCACAGTTCACAAAAACCATCTGTACAACTTTCTTACCAAAGGTCATCAAATACATCAGAAAAAACAAAACCGGCAGGGTAATTGTAATCTCTTTAACGGTAATTCCTTTAAATAATCCAAATATACTAGCCACAGCAACTGCAGCTAGGGCAGCTCCGATGAAATAAAAACGAAAACGCAGCGCTTTGTTTAAAATTGAACGGTAACGGCTGAATAAAAGAGCGTTCAAATACTGACTTCCTTTGAGATGGTCAAACTGATTATCTGCTGATATCACCAGCTTTTTCTGCATTGCCATCCCTTCACTAATATAGGAGTTATTCGTTTTTTTCTGCACATCAAGTCTCTTCAAGCTAATCGTTGCTTGGTCAATCCAATAAAGCAGATATTCATTTTCTTGTTTAAAATGCAGCAGCAAGTGAAGCATTCCCACCATAAAAAACAACAGCACACTATTTCCCAGCCATGAATCTGCCAAAGAGATAAAACGATTGGTTTGATCAAAAAAGAAAACTGCCGCTGCTATGCCAATGACCAGTACAGTAACAGCTGTGCCAAGCAGCCGCCGTTTAGTTCTTGATAGATGCCAGGTATAAATCACACGTCCAAGATAGAGAAATCCCACCCTAAAGCTCAAATAAGAAATAAAAATAAATAATAAAGTTTCCAGCGGGCGTCCTAGTAGAAAGCCATATACTAGTGCGGCTGGTAAATATGCAATTCCCTGGATACATACATCCAAAAGCATATTGCCTCTAATAATCGTTGTTCGTGACTGCATAAACTGTTCAATAAACTCAATAAGTGGTTTTTCTGCTGCGAATGTATAGCCTTCAAAAAAACCAATAAAAATCGGAACAAACATCAGCCAGAGAAACAAGCCGGCTAGAAGTGTCGGTTGACTGAACATGTCGTACGTATTCCCGGCAACCATTAAGCTCCGCAGAAAACCGGCGGCAAAAAAGTGAAGGGCCAGCCAAAGAAACTTCGCTGCAAAGCTGCTAAGATAATCAAAAATAAGCATTAAAACAGCAAAACCTTCTTTTACGCCATAGCTCTGATAAATGGAGGAGGGAATAAGTTTTCCTACAACAGGAAGCCGCTTAATATAATAGAAAAAGCCATTGACCTTTTTGGCAGTACCTGTCTGCTTAAAATGCCAGTAGTTTTTTAAGTAGATAGAAAAATCGTTCATTATTATTCCACCTCGACTTCTTTAGCAGGAACAGCTTCTTTGTCAGAAAGCAAGTCAATAATCTCCGCCTCAAAATCTTTATCATGAATCCTAGCAGAATCTACTTTGTTTAACTGATGGTGATGAAGCAGTACAATCTCATCACAAAGATCCTGTGCCAATTGTAGAATATGAGTAGAAAAAATCACAATAGATTCTGATTTCATCTGTAAAATCAGCTCCTTCATCTCATGGGCAGCTACCACATCAAATGAAGTCAAGGGTTCGTCCAACAGCAGAACCGGCGGCTGAACCATCAGAGAAACCAGCATTTGTACCTTATTCTGCATGCCATGAGAAAAATCTTTCAACAGCCGGTGCTGATCTTCACGCTGAATTCCTACAGAATCCAAATATTCCTCTGGCGTCTTGATTTCTCTGATTCTGGAGCTGTTAATCTCTATAAAAAACTTAACAAACTCAAATGCTGTCATAAAGGCCGGCAAATGAGGCTGGGTATAGACAAAACCAATTTCTGTATTTTCATACTCCGTATTCAGCTGACCGCCGTCTTCAATACCGATACTTCCCTCATCAATCATTAAATTTCGAGAAATACAGTTAAAAAGAGTCGTTTTTCCAGAACCATTCCTACCCAATAACCCATAGATTTTTCCTTTTTCAAAAGTAAATGATGCATTATCAAACAACGTTTTTTCATCAAAACGCTTTGTGATATCTTCCAGCACTAGTTTCATTTTTTCTCCCGTCCCTTTTTCGTTATGTCCTATTTTATTATCTATTCTATCCTATTTCTCCACTACCTCCAATGAAGAATTAGCTCTTTACTAATCATTTCCCATTAAAAAGTCTATTTATTTTGAAAAAGCAGAGGGGAAATCAAGAATTTTCAAAAAATAAAGTCAACAAAATCTTTTAGCCTTAAGATAATAAATAGGACTGGATTCTTAGTCAAGCTGACTATACTCCAGTCCTTAAAATCAAATAAATGGTCGCTTAACGCTTCTCTCAGCCTTAAGGCGTGCCACTCAGCTTTCGACAAAGCTATAGTAACTCAGCAGGCTGTGAGAACGATTGCCGTAAAAGTTTTTTAATTATTTTATTTTCTTGTTTTAGAAGCTTTTTTCAAATCCAGCACTGTTTCCCGCTCAATCAGTGTATGAGGAATCAGCACCTTCTGTTTCAGAACCTCCTGCTCCTTTAATTGAAGCAGAAACTGCTGAACAGCTACTTTTCCTAACTCTTCAGTATGAATATCAATGGAGGTAATGTAAGGATGAATTAGCGTAGTGAATATTGAGTTGTTAAAGCTTATCACAGAAAGATTGTCTGGTACTTGATAACCATAAAGATTAGCTAATTGAATTACACGCAGTGCAAACATGTCGTCAACCGCTATACAAGCAGTCGGCCGTTGCTCTTTCAATATCTTTTCAAAAGCAGTATAGTCTTCCGGCTGTTTCAATACAACGTAAGGCAAAGGGTTTAATTCACTTTCCTCCATCGATTTCTGATAGCCGTAAAAACGTTCCTGAAAAACATTTTCTTTCTCATAATTGGTCACAAACAAAATCCGTTCATGCCCTTTTTCAATCAAATACTGTGTTGCCGTGCGTCCCAGCAGCTGATTGTCATTGTCCACACAGCTTGTACCGTTGCTATATTGATAGGGCTGCCCAATCACTGTATGGGGGATATTATTCTCTACTAGATAGGTAAGTACCGGATCATTTTTTCTTACATACAACAGAATAAAACCGTCTACACGTTTTTGTCTATACATCAGCTGCACATTCTCTAAAAGCTCCTCCAGAGTTTCTCCTGATGCAAAGGAAATTGTGACATCCTGCTTACCAGCTTCCTGATTCATTGCCGTAATCGCTTCTAAATAGAACGGATTGCTCTTCCTGTCTGTAGAAGATAAAACTGGAAAAACAACACCAATGGCATTAGAAAACTTTTTTGCCAGATTTCGCGCTGCAACATTTGGCACATACCCTAGTTTGTCCATCGCTTTTCTAACTTTTTCTTTGGTTTCTTTAGAAATGCTGGGGTGGTCCTGCAGTGTCCTTGAAACGGTGGACGGAGCTACTCCAACCTCTCTCGCCACATCTTTTATTGTTACGCTCATCGCACTTACCTTCTTTTCCTGTCATTACGGGACCTAAGCACTCTTTTCAACCCCCGTTGTTATCCCTATAATCATAAATGCAAACGGTTGCTTTGTCAATGCACGGTGCTTGTTTTCACTCTTTTATTCATTGAATAGTTGTCTCATTTTTCTCTATTGAAAGTCAAGCTGAACCTCCAGTCCAAAATGATCACTAACTACCGGTGTGGTTCTTCCATCAAAAAGAACCTCATAGCTTTTTATTTGGAACTCGTCTGAAGTAAAAACCAAATCTATCCGCAAAGCTTCTGCATTCTCAGACCAACCGTCTATCGCCTTCATCACAGTATGTTCTCCACTGGTTTTTTCCGCTTCTAAAAAGCTATCTCTGAAATTTTGGCTTACTAGCTGATAGCCCTCACCTTCCCGTTCTGCCGGATTATTGAAATCCCCCAGTAAAATAATCGGCAGCCGTTCATCCGATAACCGCCCCATAGTCTGCTGCCACTCCCAGATAAAGCCTTCCTCAGAATTATCAGACCACCAGGAATAGTGAACATTCACAAACAGTATTTCTTTTTCTTCTACTTTCGTTTTTCCCAACAATAGCTTTCTTGTTCTGAAATCAGCGAAATCTGTCGCTTGGGAAACTGCTAGGTATTCTGCTGTTATCGGTTCCTTCGAGAATAAAGCCAGGCCTTCGTGATAGCGTCCATAACCAATGTGAACCGGCAGCCAGCACCAATAATACTTGATGCCTTCTTTCTGGAGCTTATCTGCAAGCAAAGCAGCAAAGTTATCTGCCAAAATCGGCAGGTTGGATGCTTCTGGATGGTAGTAGCTATCCACAATTTTTGCTTTTTCTGTCATGCTTTGATTAACCTCCTGCAAAGCAAAAACCTCATACTGATGTTTAGTGATTTGTTCAGCCAGCTGATCTAATTTTTTCCAAGGCTCAGCTTCCATCCAGCTATGGGTATTTAATGTTAGAATCTTCATATTTTTCCTCCATTCAAAATATGTCTATGTATAGTTTTCTTCTTCAACTATCCGTTTGCTGCTCCTGTTATTAATCATGAAACTGATTTTACAAAAAGGGACCGAAGCATTTTCTTAATTTTTCAATGCTTCGATCCTTTTGACAGCCTTAATCAATTACGCTGCTATTTATAATGTAACAGAACCGATAATTGTTTTTCCAGCCTGTTTTCCTTTTTTCGTTAATTCTAAAGCAGCGATTTTATCACTGTTTGTAAAGACGACAACGATTGTTGTTCCTTTACCTTCTGCCCGAATCTTATCCAAATCGGCTTTTGCCAAAATATCGCCAGCTTTGATTTGCTGACCAGCCTCTACCATGATTGTGAATGCAGACTCTTTCATCTCCACAGTGTCCAATCCCATGTGCACCAGTACTTCCAGACCGTCTTTTGTTTCGATACCAATGGCATGCTTCGTAGGGAAGACGCTGACTATTTTACCTGCAACAGGCGCATATATGGTTCCTGATTCCGGATCAACAGCAAAGCCTTCTCCCATCATTTTTTTGGAAAATACTTCATCTGCTACTTCTTCAATGGAAATAACCTCGCCAGCTGCGACCGCCGTTAACTCCTGAACCATACCAGAGTGCTCAGTCATTTTTTCAGCGTTCTTTCCTTCATTTTTTTCAAAATTTGATGAAGGAATTTCTGCTCCAGATTCTAACAAATCCTGAATATCCGATTTCAACACATCAGCTTTTGGACCATATACAGCCTGTACACCATTATCTTTATGAATTAAGCCCATTGCTCCTGCTTTCTTCCAAGCCTGTTCACTGCCGACTTTTTTTGTGTCTTTAACAGTGACACGCAGGCGGGTCATACAGGCATCTACATCAGAAATATTTTCTCTACCGCCTAAAAGATTAATAATATCAATCACCTGCTGGTCTGCACTCACGGCATTGCTTCCAACTGTTCCTTCACCATCTCCGCCATCTTCATAGTTGCCGTTACGTCCGGGAGTAGCGAAGTTGAATTTCTTAATTAGGAAGCTGGCAAGAAAATAAGTAAAGACTGCAAACAGAATGGTAGCGATGACAAAGTTAATCAAATCCATACCTAATCCTGCTTTGATTGCTAATGGTGTCCGTGTCAGCAGTTCAATATTTCCAAAAGAATGGACACGTAAAGAAATGATATCTGCCAGTGCAAAGGCCATCCCTTGAATCACAGAGTAAACAACATATAAAGGAACAGCTGCAAACATAAACATGAATTCCAGCGGCTCAGTCACCCCTGTTAGAAAAACAGCTAAAGCAGCAGATACATACATTGATTTATATTTGTGCCGCTTGTCAACATCGACATTGCGATACATTGCCAGTGCCATCCCCATCAAAATACCAGATGAACCAATCATTTGTCCTACTTTGAATCGGGCCGGTGTCCAGTTGCTTAGTACATACGCATATTGACTTGTATCACCAGCATCCTTTAAGTTGACCAAATCGGTCGCCCATGCCAGCCACAACGGGTCTTGTCCGAAAACCTGTGTACCAGCCTGTGCGCCGGAAAGAATTTCGTAGGTTCCTCCTAATTGCGTGTAGTTGATGGGGATTGTTAGCATGTGATGAAGCCCGAACGGTAAAAGCAGACGTTCCAGTGTACCATATAAGAATGGTGCCAGAACCGGTGCTGTTTCCTGCGATTGAGCAATCCACAAACCAAAGTTGTTGATGCCGGCTTGGATGTAAGGCCAGACAACAGCTAAACCTAGAGATACCAAAACAGACCAGGCGATAACTACAAAAGGAACGAACCGCTTGCCATTAAAGAAAGACAGGGCATCCGGCAGCTTCCGGTAATTATAGTACTTATTAAATGCAGCTGCTCCTACAAAGCCGGCAATAATTCCGACGAATACACCCATATTTAACGCTGGCGCTTCTAATACACTAGTAAAAAATCCTTTAACCATAATCTTAGTGCCGAAAAGCGTATGGGTGAATGCTTCTTCATTATTCAGCATGTCAGACGTTACACCAAAGATTGAACCTGTAATACGGTTAATCAATACAAAGGAAATTCCTGCGGCAAATGCTCCGCCGGCCTTCTCTTTCGCCCAGCTTCCGCCAATGGCAAGTGCGAATAAAAGATGTAAATTTCCAATAATAGCCCAACCAATATTTTCAATCACACCACCTGTTGTTACTAAAAATCCTAAATCAGCATTGATTAGCGGCAAGGATTTCCCCAAACTAATCATTAGTCCGGCTGCTGGCATTACTGCCACAACAACCATTAAAGCCTTTCCAAATTTCTGTAAAAATTCAAAGTTGATAAATTTCTTCATTGTTTTCACTCCTTCTTACTAACTTAACTAATTATGTTTCCAATTAACGCAATCGATTTCGTGAACTTATTATATAACCTCTTTTATGAAATGTAAACCCAAAATATTATTTTTATCTATATCTATTGTAAATAGACTTTACAAGCATTTCTATTTTAAAAATTAATTTTCCAGTTGACAACGCAATCGATTGCGTTTATTCTGATAGCATACAAAGAGATATCTACCATAAGGAGTGAAACCCATGAAGCAGCTAAAAAGACTATTCACCATTGATCCATGGAAACTGACTACTACTGATTTAAATAGAGAGAATATGAGATTACAGGAATCTCTAACTAGTATTGGCAACGGTTATATGGGAATGAGAGGTAATTTTGAAGAAGACTATTCCGGAGACCACCATCAAGGAACATATCTTGCTGGTATATGGTATCCAGATAAAACACGCGTTGGCTGGTGGAAAAATGGCTACCCTGAATATTTTGGTAAAGTCATTAATGCAATCAATTTTTCTGCATTCAGCTTATTTATCAATGATACCCCAGTCGATCTAGCCCTAATTGCTCCCTCTGATTTCTATCTGGAGCTGGATATGAAAAACGGTGTCGTCACAAGAAGCTTCACCGTTACAGTTGACAAGATGACTGTCCGCTTCCAGTTTGAACGATTTCTGAGTCTAACAATAAAAGAAGCCGCTTTGATAAAGATGACTGCGGAAGTTCTGAATGGCGCCGGAACACTGCGGGTTGTCTCACGCCTCGATAATAATGTACACAATGAAGACAGCAACTACGAAGAAATGTTTTGGGAGCAAAGAGCAATTAGTTCTGAAACAAAGGCTGAAAACTATCTGACTGTTCGTACAGCTGATAATGCATTTGGAATTGAACGCTTTGTCGTAACTAGCTTGATGACAAACACGCCATTTCCAATAAGTCAAAAGCAAAAAATTGTGACAGAATTGTGTGTATCAGAACAGTTTGATTTCAAGCTGCAAACTGGGGATAAAGCTGCATTAACTAAGCAGGCCGTCGTTTTGACAAGCCGAGATATTGAAGAAGACCAGCAAGTTGCCAAAGGCTTGGCGCTTTTGGACGAATTGAATACCCAGAGCTTTGAAGAAGCAAAAGCCGCTCAGGCAGCAGCTTGGGCTAAACGCTGGGCACTGGCTGACGTAGTCATCGAAGGAGATGACGAAGCACAGCAGGGCATCCGCTTTAACCTCTTTCAGCTATTTTCTACCTATTACGGCGAAGATCCGCGGCTAAATATCGGACCTAAAGGTTTTACTGGTGAGAAGTACGGTGGTGCAACCTACTGGGATACTGAAGCCTATGCTGTCCCGCTTTATCTAGCACTGGCAGACCCTAAAGTTACGGAAAATCTGTTGACCTACCGGCATAATCAGCTGCCGCAGGCAAAACACAATGCCCAGCAACAGGGACTGGCGGGAGCTTTGTATCCAATGGTTACCTTTACCGGTGTAGAATGTCATAACGAGTGGGAGATTACCTTTGAAGAAATCCATAGAAACGGCGCCATCCCCTATGCAATCTATAACTACACAAACTACACTGGCGATACTTCTTATCTGGCTGGAAAAGGGCTGGAGGTTCTAACTGAAGTTGCCCGCTTTTGGGCTGATCGGGTTCATTATTCAAAAAAAGCAGGAAAATACATGATTCATGGAGTAACTGGACCTAACGAGTATGAAAATAATGTCAACAATAACTGGTACACCAATACAATCGCTGCCTGGGTATTGAAATATACGCTGGAAAGCTATCAAACGCATGAGCAACAAGCTTTAATCAAATTAACCAGGGACGAACAGAAGCTTTGGCAGGATATTATCGAAAATATGTATTATCCATTTGATGAAGAACAAGGTATTTTTGTTCAGCATGATACTTTTCTCGACAAAGAACTGAAACCCGTTGCTGAATTAGCTGCCGAAGAACTGCCGCTGAATCAGAACTGGTCATGGGATAAGATTCTGCGCTCCTGCTTCATCAAACAGGCGGATGTTTTACAGGGCATCTACTTTTTCGGTGAAGACTTTAGCCTAGAAGAAAAGAAAAAGAACTTTGACTTTTACGAACCGATGACGGTTCATGAGTCTTCCCTTTCCCCAAGTATCCATGCTGTATTAGCAGCTGAACTAGGAATGGAAGAGAAGGCAGTGGAAATGTATCAGCGAACAGCCCGTCTGGATTTAGACAACTACAACAATGATACCGATGACGGTCTTCACATTACGTCAATGACGGGTAGCTGGCTTGCTATTGTTCAAGGCTTCGCTCAAATGAAAACGGCCGGAGAACAATTAAGTTTCGCCCCGTTCTTACCAAAAAACTGGACAAGCTACAGCTTCCATATTAGCTATCGCGGACGTTTATTAAACATTCAGGTCCAAGAGACCATTACAATTACCCTACTGAAGGGAGAGGTACTGTCTCTCAATATCTATGGGAAAAAATATACATTGGAAAATGAAATCATCACAGCAATTCAAAAAACAACAGAAAAGCAGCTCAATCAGATATTTTAAGGAGGAGAAACAAATGTTTCAAGGCGTACTATTTGATTTAGACGGAGTAATCACTGACACTGCAGAATACCACTATCTTGCTTGGAAAAAGTTGGGTGAGGAGCTGGGAATTTCCATCGACAGAGGCTTCAATGAGCAGCTGAAAGGCGTGAGCCGTGAAGATTCTCTAAACTTAATTCTGGCCTATGGCGGACAGACGGACGTTTACTCTCCAGAAGAGTTTGCCGCATTTGCTAAAAGAAAAAATGATAATTACGTTGAAATGATTCAGCAGATTTCACCGGAAAATATCTATCCGGGTATCTTAAAATTGTTGCAGGACCTAAAAAAAGCAGGTGTTAAAACAGCACTAGCTTCTGCCAGTAAAAACGGACCAGTTCTGCTGGACAAGATGTCCCTGTCTTCATACTTTGATACGATTGTTGACCCTGGATCTGTCGCTGCCGGAAAGCCGGCACCAGATATTTTTGCAGCAGCGGCTGAGCAGTTAAATGTGCCTGTAAACGCCTGTATAGGTATTGAAGATTCTCAGGCGGGAATTACGGCAATCAAAGCCAGCGGTGCACTCCCTGTAGGTATCGGTAAAGCTGAGGACCTAGGCAGCGACATCCCTCTGCTTCCTTCTACTGCTGAATTAACCTATGCTTATCTGAAAAATGTCTGGGAGCACAAAAATGAAAACACACATTCATAAAAACTATTATGATTCGCTGGATTTGATTGTCTTAGAAAACGAAAAGTTAAAGGTTAGTTTTTTGAACTTAGGTGCACGCCTTTATCAGCTTTTTGCGCCGGATCGTTCTGGAGCTTCTGAGAATATTCTTCTCTCTCACGATGAGCCTCTTGATGTTTTAAAGGATCAGGCATTCTTTGGTGCTGTTGTCGGACCTGTGGCTGGTAGAACGAGGGAAGGTAAATGGGGGGCTGTTCAGCTGGAACAAAACGAAGGAAAACACCATATCCACGGCGGCTCTCAGGGCTGGTCTTTTCAATATTGGGACTATCAAACCTTTCAGGAAATTGACCGGGTTGGCGTTCGCTTTTCTCTGACAGACAATCTTTCCGGCTATCCCGGACCCATCACAGTTGCTGCCACGTATGAATTAACCAAAGACACACTGCTTATGAAAATGACTTATCAGACAGCTGCTCATACCTTGATTAACCCTACAAATCACGCTTATTTCAATCTTTCAGGCAACGGAAAGCGGGACATTGATGCGCAGCTGCTGCAAATCCAAGCAAAACAGCGCGTAGTAACGGATAATGATAAACTGCCTACTGGAGAGCTGCAAAACGTTCAGGGTACGCCCTTTGATTTCACAACGTCTAAACCACTCAGTCATTTCTTGAAGGAGGTTTCTCAAGGTCTAGACGACGTATTCATCCTGGACACAGTCCCAGCTCAGCTCCTTCTATCCGACCCTGTCAGCGGGAGGCGTATGGAAATAACTACTAGTCGACAAAGTGTCGTTGTCTTCTCAACAACAGATTTTAATGCGTCTTTCATAGTAAACGGAAGACCAATGCACAGCAATTATGGCATTGCCTTGGAAACACAGGAAATCCCTGATCTTGTGCATCATCCACAATGGGGCTCTATTGACTATACATCGGATTCGCTACCTGAGCACCGGACAACGTATCGCTTTACAACAGAGTAACAAAAAAATAGACCACTGCTTCCTAATAACCCAGTGGCAGCCTAACATAGAAACAGTCTGGCTAAGCTAGTGAACTTCTCACTTTAGCCAGACTGTTTTTACGCTGTTCAGCTAATTTTCAAGCCATATTTTCGATAAATTCCTGATAATTATGTACACTAAAATAGAAGGGAGAGACTATTTATGAAAGTAACTGGAAAGCAAATCAGCTTATTGATAGCTTGTATTATCGGTGTGGAACTCGTCGGCAGCCTATCCGGCTTATTGGCAGGCGATATTCGCGGACAATATGCTGCCATGACAAAACCACCTTTTTCGCCACCGGGTAGTTGGGTAGGAATCATTTGGATTGTTCTTTATTTTTTAATTGGTGTGAGCTTATATCTACTCATTACAGCGGATGCCCGCCAAAAAAATAAGCAGCAAGCCATCCTTTTGTTTGTCATACAGCTAATTGTCAACTTTATTTGGAGTCTGATTTTCTTTGGTGGAGAATACATGTGGATAGGAGCCATTCTTTGTTTGGCTTTAGCAGGTCTGATTCTGCTGTCTATTGTACTTTTCTATCGTGTACAAATTTGGGCTGCACGCCTGTTTATTCCCTATTTTCTCTGGATCTGCTTTGCTTCCTATCTCTCAATTGGACTGGCACTGCTAAATTAACTTTCAAAATATTAACCTTTTTCTGAAAAATGAAAGCCAAATTTTTGTATCTATTCTCCGATAGGAGTAGGCTTAACTTATATAAAGCCTTTAAAAGAAAGCAGCAGGATTTCTCAGATCTTTTAAAAGATTTATACAGAAGTGAACGTTTGGAGGAATGAATCATGTCAGAATCAATTGAAAAAGTTACAAAACTAGCGAATGAAGCAAAAAAAGAAGTAGAACGCTTGGAAGACCGTCGTCAGGAGCACCTTGGAAACTCAATCAACTACATTGAAAATGAGCTGCAGATTCAGCGCCTATATGCCCAAGTTGAAGCTTATGAAGAAGTGCTGGATGTATTAAGATAATTAGAAAAAAGGAGACAAGACAGAAATCTGTTTTTGTCTCCTTTTCTTTTCACTCAGTATAAATCTGTGCAATGTAGTCCTGACCTTTCAATGATTCAGCTAGCTGACCGTCCTCTGCCAGCCAATTAGCCAACAGTTCAAAATCTCGGACAGAATAATTTTTCTGCGGTTCAAACATGAAATGAACCATCTCTTCTGCTGCCTCTTGGCTATAGTCGGCAACTTCTAGACACTGCCCAATTTTTTCATCTGGTGAAAGCTGATTAAAATCAGCAGCTGCTGCCTCCAATGCTAAATGAAAATTTTTTACCAGCAGCGGATTTTTTTGATAAAACGCCTTGTCAAAACACCACATAACCATTGTTTTATCACTGGCAGCAGAATCCCAAAAAACAGCAGTTGGCAAAAGCTTTCTGATTTGTGTAATGAAAGGCTCAATAGCAACCAGCGCATCAATCTCTTTATTCTCCAATGCGTTTATCCGTTCATAAGTATTATCAATCCAAACGATTTCAGGATCTTCAAGCATCTCTTTTAAGTCATAGTCCATAAAAAATGGAAACAGCCCTTTTCTGGCGGCCCCAACACGCAGTCCCCTTTTTTTCAAAGCTTCAGGATAGCCAATCAATTGAATAGTGCGTGTTAAAGTAGAAGTAACCACTGCTTCTTTCCCTTGCTTTAAATAGTCAAAGAAAAAAGTCAAATCTCCCATCACTCCATCAACTTCATTGTCTACAAAGCTCTTGTTTGAATGAAACTGAAAGCTTTCTGCTAATTCCAAATCCACTACTGTCTGATACCTATCAAAATATCCTAGCCTATCTGCTAGAATAATCGGTAATACCAGCGGATTGGTTTTATTTTGATACAAACGAATTTTTGTCATATGTTTCCGCCTCCCAATAGCTGAATCAAAAAGATAAGGCTCATCCAGCCGTGAAAATGATAGATTAACAGCAATGGACGAGGACCGTATTCTCTCCCCATTTCCGGATAAACCTCCTGAATATGATAATAGTCTTTATACCAGTTCACATATCCCTGCCGATAAAAAATCAGCCAGCCAACCAGGTACTGCCACCACGGAATCGCGCCAATAAACAAAAGAGCTGTCCAGGCAGCGACCATGATTCCTGCTTCAGGAATCAACAATAGAATTGCCCGGCGAAAACCAATGACATGAGGAAGTGTCCGACGAACACCCATATCCTTTTTATAATCCCCAATATTATTTGTGGACATCAGAAAAATAGTAAAAATCATAGAAATCAAGCTATACCACAAAATTGACCAGCTATTTCCCCCAGCTTGAATATATGCGGACAGATAACAGCTTAAACCTCCAACGAAAAAGCCGGAAACCAGCTCTGTTACAGGAAACAACAAATATGGCTTGGGTCCCAATGAATAGGTAAACGCCGCAAGGACAGAGAGCACGCCCCAGACAAACAGACCCACACTTTTAGTCAGCCAGACCAGCAAAAGTCCACTACCCCCGCCTAATCCCAGCATCAGTAATAAAACTAACACTGCATCAATAAATTTGGCATCACCTCTAACCAAGCCCTCGCTGCCTGCATGCCCCGTAAAGGTTTCTTCATTTTCTTCATTGGCTATGTAGGCACGGATTTCATTCGCTGTATTTGCGATGATATTAAAACAAAAACCAGCAATCGTAAATAAAACCAGCTCAACAATCTTTAGCTCACCTGACAGGCAAGCCCCAAACAAACCGCCGCTAAGTACCGGCAGCCCAGTTGCAAAGCCCGTGCGAATTTCCATCACTGTATAGCTTCGTTTGGCAAAGCCCCATAAATAAATGACTGCCTCTTTTATCATCCCTTTACACCTCCGGCCAAACCATTATAAATATACTTTTGCAGCACCAGATAGAAAAGCAGCATGGGCAGAACACTAATCACTAGAAGGGCACAAATCACCTGCCAGTTTGTTTGATTCGGTCCAATAAACCGATACAGGGCAGTGGCTACTGTTCCATGTTTTTCTCCCGGTAAATAGAGAAAAGGCAAATAGAAGTCGTTGTAGATACTAATCATCTTTAGCATGCTGACTGTGGCTGTAGCTGGAGACAATAGTGGAAAAAGTACTTTCCAATAAACCTGAAAATAGCTGGCTCCCTCTAAAAGCGCTGCTTTATCCAATTCTCTTGGTATCTTCTCATACATTTGTAGATAAATAAAAATCATTACAACATCTGCTCCCAGATAAATAATCACTGGAGCAATCAACCGGTCGTACCAGCCCAAAGCAACAATAATCCGAAAAGTAGAGATTTGCGACACCACCATGGGAACCATTGATAATAAGAAATAGCCTCCGATAAGCAGCTTTTTAAAAGGAAAATCAAAACGGTTTAAGATATAGGCAGTCATCGACCCAATCAGCACACTACCGACTACTCCACAGAATACCAGAATAAAAGTATTCACAAACCCCGTCAAAATCTTTCCCTGCTGGAACGCCTGCTGATAGTTGGCAAGGTTTAAACTCTCGGGAAGAGCAAGACCTGAGCTGGCATTAAACTCTTCATAGCTTTTAAATGAGCCAAAAAGAACCGTCAACAATGGGTACAGACAGATAAACAGCCAGGCAAGCAAAAAGAAGTATTTGAAAATAGTTCCTGTCAACTGCTTCATGTCGTTTCCTCCTGTTGGAATTTCTGTTGAACTAGACTCAACGCAATGATAAGCAGCGTCATTAACACCGCCATGGCTGAGCCTAGACCAACCAGTTTTTGATCAAAGGCTGTTTTCATCGTCTGTAGTAAAAATGTCATTGTGCCATTTGAACCATTTGTCATCACCAGTGGAATTTCAAAGGCAGAAACAGCTCCAATAGTCAACAAAACAAAGTTAAGCTTCAAAACTGTTCGAATATTCGGGAGAATAATCCAGCGCAGCTGCTGCCAAAATGAAGCACCTTCCAGCTCTGCGGCTCGATAATAGACCTCCGGTATACTCTGGACCGCAGCAAAATAAAGTAAGAAACTAGTTCCCAAGTGCCGCCATAATGAGATAAATGCCAACGTGAGATTTACAATTCTTGGATCACCTAGCCAGTAACGAATCGTACCGTTCAGATGTAGAAAATTCAGCAACTGATCAAATGAGCCGTCTGGCTCAAAAAAAAGACGAAAAATCATGGATACTGCAACACCGCTGATTAGAATTGGAAAAACAAAAAATGCTTTAAACACCGTTTTTCCTCTTGTTTTCGTCGAAAGAAGCACTGCCAGCAACAGCGCTAAAACAATCTGCAGCAGGCCTGAGCCTAAATAATAAAGATTATTTTTAAATGCTGCGAAGTATATTGGGTTTTTAAAAATCGTGAGGTAATTTGTAAAGCCTATAAAATTCTTTTCACTAGAAAGACCATCCCAATCAGTAAAGCTGTTATAAATCAGCATGAAAACAGGCAAAAGACCAAAAATAATCATCAGACAAACAGGTAAAAGGAGAAAGAGAAAAATAATTCTCTTCTCCTCCTTGGTCAGTCTTTTATTCATGGTTTTTAGCTGCTGCTTCCCATTTTTCTTCTAAGGTCTTTACGTACTCTTCGTAGCTTTCATTCTGATCAGGATATAGCCCAATATTTACTACTTTTTGCAAGGCATCTGTCAGCCGGGCAATACCGGCTTCATTAGCAATCGCTGTATAGGTTGTCTCTACTTTTGCAGAAGCTGCAGGCGCTGTTAAAATGACATTATTTTCATCAACCAATTGCTTTTCTTCCTCATTCAACGCTGCTTTGACTGGTGTCATACCGCCCATGTCTTCAGCAAACCCGCTCTCAGGTGAAATGAAAAATTCCATAAATGCTTTTGCTGCGGCTTTGTTTTCTGAATTTTTATTGATTCCTACTACAGAAGGCGCGCCCAATGCCAGGCTGGTTTTGCCCTCTAATAACACAGGAAACGGCATAATCTTGATAGTGTCTTCTGTTTTAGTCAGTGCTTGAATTGGAGCTACATCTTGAGAACCACTCATCAGCATCGCGATTTTCCCATCAGCCAGCTGCTGTTGTGCTTGTTGACCTTCCAAAGTAATCGGATCTGACTCGATGAGACCTTTAGATGCTAAATCATAAATTAAATCCATCACTTCACGAATTGGCTGTCCCTCTGCAAACGCGGTTCCTTCTTCTAGTACCGCTGCTTTAAATTCTTCCCCTCCATAAGAAGATAACGCCCCCGCCCAAACAGCTAAACGCTGATAATTTGTATAGAAAGGAACTGCTCCTGTTTTTTCTTTAATCGTTTCAGCAGCTTCTACTAACTCTTCTGTTGATGTCGGCAGTTCTTTAATACCTGCCTTATCAAAAACCTCTTGATTATAAACCAGTCCTAATGAGTTTAGCACTGTAGGTAAACCATAAGCCGTATCTTCAAAATCGGCTTCTGTAACATCAATGTAGTCTTTTTCCATTTCTTCTACTTTACCAAGCGGCTCAAAATATTTTTCATATTCTTCCGGCGTTCCTGCCATTGAAAAAGGAATAAACACAACATCACCGTAATCTTTCGTATTCATCCGAGTCATAATATACTGGTCGTAATCAGTTCCTGATGATTCCCATTTAATGTCTGTTACTTCCGGATATTTTTTCTTAAAGGCTGCTTCCATTTTTTCGTACAGCTCGTCTGCATCTGTCCGGTTTGTCACCACTGTGATTTCGCCGCTGATTTTTCCATTATCCTGTGTTTCTTTCTTTGTACTACCTGATCCGCAAGCTGCAAGTAACAAGCTTAATCCCACCACATTGACTGCTGCAACAATTTTTTTCATGTTTTTTCCTCCATACTATAATACATTTAATTTTTGATTATCTTCATTGCTAAAAATAAGTATTTTGCTTTGATTTATTAAAAAGTAAATCTCCTGACCAACTGTAACCTCTGCGTCTGGTGCCGTTCTGATTATCAAGGGAACCTCTCCCCATAGAATAGATACCAGCAAATCACTGCCTAAATAACGAATAGACTGAACAGAGCCCTTTAAGCTGTCTTTTTCAGCGGCTACAATTGCCAAATCCTCGCTTCGAATGGCGGCGGTCACCTTTTGAGCTGGTACATAATCAAAGCCCTGCCCGATAATCTGCTGCCCTACTCGTAAGGAACCGTCTGCCAGAAGCTCTCCGGCTAAACAATTGATTTCCGGCCGGCCAATAAAACGCGCCACAAATAAATTGTCAGGCCGCTCGTAAATCTCTTTTGGCGTACCGATTTGCTGAATCGCTCCATCCTTAACTACCACAATTCGGTCGGCCAAAGACATCGCTTCATCCTGGGCATGGGTGACAAAAATCGTTGTGGCTTCAAGCTGATCATGAACCTGACGAATCAAGGCACCTGTTTGCTCCCGCAGCTTCGCATCAAGATTTGATAATGGTTCGTCTAATAAGAATAATTTGGGTTCCCGCACAATAGCTCTGGCTAATGCTACACGCTGCCGCTGACCTCCAGAAAGATGCTTCGGTTTCTCTTGAAGCAATTCCTTCAGCTCCAGCTTTTCAGCTGCCCATTTTACCTTTTCTTCTATATATTGTTTTCCCTCTTTACGAATTTTCATTCCAAAAGAGATATTTTCCTTCACTGTCATATGAGGGAATAACGCATACTCTTGAAAAACCAAAGAAATATTCCGGTTCTTTGGCGGACGATTCGTCACATCTTCCCCCTCTAAAATGAAGCTGCCTGCTGTTGCATCCTCAAATCCAGTCAGAACATTTAGTAATGTCGATTTTCCACTACCGCTTGGACCGACAATCGCCAAAAACTCGCCACGCTCCATAGAAAGCTGAAACTCTTTCAGCGCCCATTGCTCCTTTTTCGGATACCGCTTTGATAAACCGTGAAATTCTATATATCCCACAGGATAAACTCCTTTCTCAACCTCTCGTGAAAATCATAACAAAGCCCTTATTAGATTACTATGATAGACAATTAAAGTCAAAAATCATTGGAAAAATTTCATCTATTTTACAATATAAAAGAAGCTTAGAGTGCTATCTATCAAAAGCACTCTAAGCTTCTTTTTTTCTATTCAGCAAAACAGCTAAGCTGGTCTTATTCGCTAACTGTAACATCACCTGTTACAGACGCACCATCTTCATCAAGCGTCGCTGAATCTTGAAATTCTTGTTTTTCAAATGTAACATTTCCTTCAACCTTGGCACCGTTCAATACAAAGCCATTTGCTTTAACAACGATATCACCTTTTACAGTTCCGTGAACAATGTTAAAGTTTTCAGATTCAACTGTCAATGTAGGCACTGTAATTGTATATTCTGCAGTGACATTACGGTCTGCATCTTGAGAATACAACGCTAGCTTTCTGTAAATATCGCCGCTGTCTTCTCCTTTATCATGGAACTCTCCTGAAACAGTTACATCTTTTGTGAAGTCAACATCTTTCGTTGCCGCAACAATCCAGTTGCCGTCTTTAGATAATGCTTCCTCAAGAACTGCAGGATCATCACTGACTGAAGCTGTTGAAACTACATCTGTTTCGCTGCTGCCAGCTGTACTCATCTCCATTGTAGATGATGAAGCTGAGCTGTCTTTTTTATCGTTGTCAGCGCCACAGGCTCCTAAAGCAATTGTTGCTGCTCCTACTAAACCAAGTAATGCTAATTTTTTTGAAATCATATATTCTCTCCCTTTCTTTAATCGAAAGAAGTATATCACGGAAGGAAAAAAAAGAAAAAGATTATGATTGTGTTCCACACCATACATTAAGTCTTCATTTAGAAATTCTCAAATCAGAACGACCTGCTTCTATTTCAGCTCTTATTCGTGATTTTAACGAAGCAAAGAATGAATACCTATCTAACTCCATTTATAGTAGACATTTCCAACCTATCATTGCTTAGCTGTTGCTTTATCATCATATAAAGGGATGACATTATGCGTTTTCATTCCTGAAATTCGGATAACTCTTCTTCCAGAAGCGGCTCTTTCGGAAATAAGGATTGCACTTTTGTCACACTTCCTTTAACCACCTTCACCAGCTAAAGCATCTGTTCATAATTTTTCTCGTGGTTCAGCAGCCACTTTTTCCGTTCTAATCCACCAGCATAACCGCCTAAGCCTCCGCTAGTTTGAATCACTCGATGGCAAGGAATCAGAATTGCCAGCTGATTACAGCCGTTAGCAGTTCCTACTGCTCGTACGGCCTTGG
The DNA here is from genome assembly GCF_054871795.1 of Enterococcus sp. LJL51. Lineage (NCBI taxonomy): Bacteria > Bacillati > Bacillota > Bacilli > Lactobacillales > Enterococcaceae > Enterococcus > Enterococcus sp. LJL51. The sequence continues at coordinate 116,688 of NZ_JBTXLW010000001.1, forward strand.
GTTTATCTAAGCGGTCTGCCAGCTTTTGATAGCTGGTTGTTTCTCCTCGCTCAATCAGTAGCAGCAGCTGCCAGACACTCTTTTGAAATTCTGAACCAATCAGTTTATAGGGTGTTTGGAAGCTTTTTAGCTTTTTGTCAAAATACTGCTGTAGCTCCTCTGCTATTTGCTTGGAAATTTGAGTCTTTCCGGGAATAATTTGCGCATTCAGCCGATTTCTTAAGCGCTCAATTTCTCTTTCCAAGCCTCTCCGGTCAACAAATTCCAGTAAATAAAGATAGTCATCGTCCGCAAGGCTCAGCATTGGTCCTAAAGTAGTATCAATCCAATCAGCATAAAGAACAATGATTTCTTTAGACTGATTAGGCTTACGCCCCATGATTTTTGTGAACGCATCGTGAAAACCACTTGCTGAGTCATAACCGGCATCCAGCTGTGTATCTATGATTTTTTCGCCTTTTTTAATTGTTTTCATTGCAATCCCCATCCTTCTTGCCCGGGCAAACTGAACAAACGTCATCCCATAAACTTTTTTAAACTGTCTTCGAGCAGTAGCAGAATGAATACCAAGGGCAGTAAAGTCTCTATCCATCCAACGCTTTTCCGGCTGCTCTTCTACTAAATCAACCATTTTTTGAACGATTTCTGGAATTGTCCTAGGATAAGACAATGGATGACATCTTTTACAAGGACGAAAGCCCGATAGCAATGCTTCTTCAGCTGTCTCATAAAATTGACAATGCTCATATTTAGGCTTTCTGGCTGGACAGGTCGCATGACAGAAAACGCCAGTTGTATTAATTCCTGCAAAAAAGATACCGTCGTATTCCGTTTTACGTTCCAGTAAAGCCTGATAGTATTCTCTTTTTATTTTCTCGTTTTTTATCATTACAGCTCGTCCTCTCTATGCATATCTGTCTTCTAATTAAATGTTCTACTCATCATTGCTTCTCTGAGAATACTCCTTTTAGAAAGATTTTGCATTCGAAAAATGAACACGTAATTTTTTTACCTTAAGCAAAAACGGTAGGTTTTCAGAAATTTCTTCTTGATTAATAGTGAAAATCGCTCTGGGATATAAATGAATTCCCAAACTTTTGTCACAACCTCAACTCATTACTCTTACCATTATAAACTAAAAGAGCAAATCCCTAGTTATAAGGAATTTGCTCATCTTTTTACTTGTTTACTTCTTCTCTCACATACTCAGCAAAATCAATATTTTTTTCAGCAGCTTCTTTTTCATACTGTTCAAGCATAGAATCTGTTATCTGACTAGAATTAACACCTGCTTCATAAAGCTTACGTCTGAGTTGTGAAACCGTATTTGACGGTTCTTCTTTTCTAATGTCATCTATATCTGAGCTATCAATTGTGGAGCTATCTATAATAACTTCATTACTTTTCGTTTCTTGACTTTTGTCAGTATTCGTCTCTGTATTTTTAGTACAACCAGAAATGGTGATTAGCACGAAAATAGAAACAACTACTATTAATTTACTATTCATACATACCTCTTTCATCATTTAATAACAAAGTATGGTCGACCTGCCGACCAGTCAATCGAATCATTAGAAGGCGTATTCCATAAATGGCTTGTTGATACAGCCCCATTATAAAACTGTTTGCCATATGGATCATAAACGGTTGTTTTACCATTAGAATACCCTTGTGTAACAATCGCATGCCCAATCCCAACATTTACAAACATGACTACTGGGTAACCTTTAGCTAAATAATCATTTAGTTCTGACAAACTATTAACCGTTAAGACTGTTCTACCATAAGAATTCATCCCTTTTACAAAATCAATTCCAGAAGCACCAAAGTACTTTTGATTGAACCCGCCGTAACTATAAATTCTATTGGCTGTGTCTATAGGAGAAACATTGACTCCAAAGTGACCTCTTAAAATCATTGCCATACTCGTAGGCACACAACCAGCTGCTCCTAAATTAGCGATTCCGTAATTAAGATTACTCCAACGCCCATCCAATTGAGAGTAGTAATATGGAGGTTTGGACAGACGAATAGCAACTTCATCTTGTTCTAAATTATAGCTTGTTGAGCCTACACCTTTATCACGACCATTTTCCGTTGCATAAATGTGTGTATGGAAAAGCCCGCCATGTTTAAAATCAGCTGAGTTCACAACGACTGACCATGATCCATCAGAATGACGAGTACCATTTAACCATTTAATATCGTCTTGGCCGTTCGTATTGCTCCACGTTGGAAACTTCACATTGGAAATATTCCCACCACTAAGATTATAAATTCTCACTCTCATTTTCGTTTTACTCAATGAGGTTTTGGTTATCACATTTGATGGTAATTCTAAACTGTAACTTATTTTACCAACACCTTTATCACGACCGTTTTCCGTTATATAGACATGTGTATTGAACACTCCACCATTTCTAAAATCAGATGAATCCACAACAACTGACCACGACCCATCGGAATTACGGGTTCCATTCAACCATTTGATGTCGTCTTGACCGTTTGTGTTGCTCCACGTTGGGAACTTCACATTGGAAACATTTCCTCCATTTGGGTTTGCGATAGTCACCCTTACTCTTGTTTTGCTCAATGAAGTTGTTGTTATCACATTCGCTGGCGGTGCCTCTAAACTATAACTTGTTTTACCAACACCTTTATCGTGCCCATTTTCTGTTATATAAACATGTGTGTTGAACAGTCCGCTATGCCTGAACTCAGCTGAGTCTACAATAACTGACCACGATCCATCGGAATTACGGGTTCCGTTCAACCATTTAATATCGTCTTGACCATTCGTATTGCTCCACGTTGGGAACTTCACATTGGAAACATTCTTACTTTCCAAATTAGCGATAGTAACTTTCATTTTTGTTTTACTTACTGAAGTTGTGGTTATCACATTCGCTGGCGGTGCCTCTAAACTATAACTTGTTTTACCAACACCTTTATCGCGCCCATTTTCCGTTATATAAACATGCGTGTTGAACAGTCCGCTATGTCTGAACTCAGCTGAGTCTACAATAACTGACCACGATCCATCGGAATTACGGGTTCCGTTCAACCATTTAATATCGTCTTGACCATTCGTATTGCTCCACGTTGGGAACTTTACATTGGAAACATTCTTACTTTCCAAATTAGCGATAGTAACTTTCATTTTTGTTTTACTTACTGAAGTTGTGGTTATCACATTCGCTGGCGGTGCCTCTAAACTATAACTTGTTTTACCAACACCTTTATCACGGCCATTTTCTGTTACATAGATATGCGTTTGGAAAAGTCCACTATCTTTAAAATCAGCTGAATCTACAATAACTGACCACGATCCATCGGGATTACGCGTCCCATTCAACCATTTAATATCGTCTTGACCATTTGTGTTGCTCCATGTGGGAAACTTTACATTTGAAACATTGGTCCCTTCTAGATTAGCAATAGTAATTTTTATTTTTGACTCACTTACTGAAGTTGTTGTTACTACATTAACCGAAGCAGCAGCACTTTCATATTTATCAACTTTTTCACTACTTTCACTAGTTGCTTCAACGGTGGTAGAAGTAGTTGTTTCTTCACTTACTTGACTATCAGCGGGAGGAAATTCCAGCTTCCATCGTTGTTCCGCCCCTTCACTTGTTACTTGTAATTTATTTGAATCCGCTATTTTCAAGAACAGATTATTTTTTGATTGTATGAGATACGCTCCGTTTTCTTCACTAACTAAACGCCACTTTTGAGTATCTGTACCTTGTGCTACTGTATAGTAAAGAGATTTTGCTGCAGCATCATCGGTATCTAATACTGTTAAACAATTGTTTGTTATACTATTTTGGATTGTATACCATCCATCTTCTGTTAAATGTAAAATGACATTTTGATTAACCGTAGACTCTTTTGTATCAATGTAAGCATCGCCGCTTTCGGCTTCAGCTAATTGCACATTTGATTCAGATTCTGGAGTAACCTTTACTTCCCTATCAATAAAAGCTGACAAATCTGCAACTACATACATTTTTTGTGCATCATTTGAACTTTCTATTGATTCCATTGTTGAATTAGTATAATCGTCTTCTATACTATCTTTTGTTTCATGACCTTGATCTTCTATGGGATTTGATTGCTGCAACTCACTATTTGATGATTCAGTAGCTAACGTCTCCTCAGTTGTATTTTTTTCAACCGCATAGGTTAAGATTGGGCTCCCTGTATACATAACTGTCATTAATATTAAATTACAACAAATTAATTTATTCCATTTTTTCATTTCTTTTTAACTCCCATCCCTGTATTTTTGAGCATGTCTATCAAACCTTTTTACACTTATATTTTACACGGATATCTTTGTTGTGCCAACCAGATAATTTATCACCTTTACTCATACCGTAATTTTACCTAGTCTGGTTAACAAGAATGTCTTATTGTATCTCATTCATTTTATATCTTCTTATATTTCACCACTACTAGAGCTCTGAATGCCTCTGTTTTATTCCCACCATTTTTTCGATATGAACAGATAAGAACAGCTATTTTTTAATATAACCTTCAACTCTTATATGACTTATTATCAATAATCAAGAATCTGGGACAGAACTAAATTCCCAGACTTTTCGTACGCTTAAATCCGAATAAACGGTGAGATAGAAACAACTTCTTTGGCAATAAGCCGGAATTTAGCAAAAATTTGTGGCGCAATTTCCGTAAATCCCGGCTTATTGCTTGAAGCTAACCGTTTCTGTCTCAATCTCTTTTTTACCAGCAGATATTTTTTTTGAGATTTTTTCTATTTAAGAGTTATTTAATAGTTGCTTAAGAGACCATTTAAGAAAGAATTGCTATAGTAAAGATGTTGAAAGAAGGAGTGAACAATAATGAATGAAACAGTACTTTCATTAAAAAAAGTATCTAAAAATTTTGGAAAAGAACAAGCATTAAAAAATGTTTCCTTAGATGTCAAGAAAGGTGATATTTACGGACTGATTGGACGTAACGGTTCAGGTAAAACAACTATTATGAAGCTGATTACGGATCTATCAAAAGAATCCGGCGGAGAAATTGTTCTGCTGGGACGGGATAAAAAGCGTTCGGATTATAGCCAGGCGCTCCAGCATATCGGTGCTGTTATTGAGGCTCCGGTTGCATTTACAAAGCTGTCGGCTTACGAAAATATGAAAATCATTTGCATTCAAAAAGGCATTCATGATTATTCAGTTATTAATGAGACGTTGAAATTCGTTAACCTGGCAGCAACCGGCAAGAAAAAGTTCAAGAATTTCTCTTTAGGAATGAAACAGCGACTGGGGATTGCGATGGCACTTGTCAATAATCCTGACTTCCTCATTCTAGATGAACCAATCAACGGGTTAGATCCCATCGCTATTATCGAATTTCGTGAATTACTGGAAAAAATTAATCAGGAAAGAAATACAACAATTCTAATTTCCAGTCATATTCTTACCGAGCTTTATCATGTGTCTACTCGTTTTGGCTTCATACACCAGGGAGAAGTCATTCAAGAGATTTCTAAAGCAGCATTTGACGATTTATGTACAGAGGACATTATTATCCATACAAGTGATGTTCATGGCGCTTCTGTTTTGCTGAAAGAAAAGGTTACCGAGGAGTTCACCGTAATCAATGATTTGGAGCTGCGGATTCATGACGGCGAGCTTTCAACCGAAAAAATCAATACGCTGCTAGTCACTAATGGAATTGGTGTTTCCTTTATCGGCAAAAAAGAAAACAGTCTGGAAAATTACTATACAAATCTTGTTAAAGAGTTAGGAGAGGTTTAAAATGATTCGATTAATAAAAGCTGATTTTTACCGTCTATTTCGTGCAAAAGGGTTTTATATCACGTTTCTTCTGATTATCGTCTATGCAGCATTGATTGTTATCAGTCAAACAGTTGGAAGCGTAGGAGTAAATACAACAGATTTAGTAGATTCTAAAAGTATTGTCTGGAATTTGACATTAGCTGTTCAATATACTGCCTTTTCCAGTCCATTTCTGGTTTACTTTTTAATTGGTCTGTTCGTTATCTTGCTTGGCTACGAGTTTTCACAGCATACGTATAAAAATAGCTTGACTTCTGGGGTCAGTCGACTTTGCTTTATGCTTTCAAAATATGTCATTCAGCTGACTTGTTTCATCGTTGCCTCCATTTTTTATTTTTGCGGATCCGCTGTGATTGCCTTTTTTAAGTATGGTGCTGAAGGCATTGATATGGGTGGATTCTTCTGGGATACCTTCAAGCTGGCAATCGGTGTGAGTCTAGTCATCAGCGTGATTTTCAGCCTAGCTTCCTTGATTTTAGTACTTAGCGGCAGTACCGTCATTGCTTCGGTTTTTATTGTTATTTACCCAGTCGCTATTCAAATATTCGCAATGCTTATTGACTTTGATGGATTAAAATATTTTGACTTTTTCGGATTGGTTCAGCAAATCGGTGTTGGCGCCATTTCTGGGAAAGAACTAGTTCCCTATATCATTGTTAGTCTTCTCCTTATTCTTTTGTCTATATTCGGAAGCTCCCTAACTATTCGACAAAAAGAATTATAAAAAATACTGAATGAAATTTGTCAGCTTTGAATGTAAAAAGACTTTCTTTTAAAAGAGCAAAAAACCAATCAGCCGCCTAGTTCAGGCTTCTGATTGGTTTTTTAATTGGATAACTACTTCAAATTCCTTCTCTGTATCTATTTGTACTTCTCCATCAATCAAAGCGACCAGCTCTTTAACAATATGCAAACCTAAGCCAGTACTTTTATTGGTTCGTGAAGGATCCTCCGTTAAAAAACGCTGAAAAAGCAGCGCTGGTTCTTCAATAGCCTCCAGCAAACCATTTTTGAATTCAAAAACAATTGCTTCTTCTGTTTTATGTAACGTAATTTCAGCAAATGACGTTCCATGCTTCAGCATATTTCCCAAAATATTTTGAAAAATTCTTTGCAGAACTGTTTGATCTGTAATTAGCCAGACCTCTTCCTGAATATCAATAGTTAGCGACAGTGCACTGAGTTGAAACTCCTCATAGTAGGTAAACAAATTTTCTCTAAGTAATTCAGAAAGATTTAGCTGTTCCAGATTAAGTGCCAATCCTTTTTCCTGAATCAAATTATATTCCATCAAATAGCCGAGATAGTGTGAGATTGATTGAAGACTATTATCTATTTTGTGCAACATCTCCTTCTGCTCATTCAGACCAGGGTCTTTCAATAAAATCTGGGTATAACCAGAAGAAACAGTTAATGGTGTTTTTAAATCATGAGTCAAATTGGACAACAGCTGATGAAGCTGCTTCTCTTTTTGCCTCTGCTCCCGATAATACCGTTTATTCTTACGAATCAACTGATTATTACTATCCAAAAGCTGTCGGATCAGCTGATTTTTCGATGTGGAAACTAATTCCGCATTGGTATCTTCATCATGAATATAATCAAACTGGCAAATGATTTTTCTTAAATCAAGAATTAAAAAAACAAGGTACATGCTAACTACTACCAGTAAAAATACACTGAGTATCACCCACATCTCAGTTGTCCTCCTTTGCTAATCGAATGCCCATTCCCCAGATTGTTTCGATATACTCTGTTTTCGGATCAGCTTCCTTCAATTTTTTCCTTAACGTACTGAGATGAACATTTACCGTATTTTCACCGCCAATATAAGAATCTCCCCAAATACGCTCATAGAGATTGGCTTTGGAATAGATTTTATTTGGGTAGCGCAGCAGCAAATCCAACAGCTGATACTCTTTGTTCGATACCTCCAGTTTCACTCCTCCAAGCCGTACCTCATAATTTTCTGGATCTAAAGAAAGCTTTTTAAACGTCATTAGTTCGTAATCTTTCTGTTCAACTACTGAATTGCGCAGCTGCACCTCAATACGTGCCTCCAGCTCTTCGATATCAAAAGGCTTCGTGATATAATCGGCAGCACCATTTTTCAACAGCTCCACTGTCTTTTTCTTATCATTAACAGCTGTCATAATAATTACTGGTACACTGTTTTGCTTGGTAATCATCTGTAAAACACTTTCACCTGTTACTCCGGGCAGCATTAAGTCCAGCAGAACCAGATCAAAACGCTGATCAGAAATTAGAAGAACTGCTTCCGTCCCTGTATGAACCAGTGTCAAATTATATTTATCTTGAAATAAATGAGTCAACAGCTGACAAATATTTTCATCATCTTCTACAATTAGTATCTTTTTCATTGCATCCCTTTCCATTCTTCTTGTCAATCTTTCTTTATTCAGACTAGCATTGCTGAAAAAAATGTCAAGAAACTTTCTAGTCTAGCTGGCTTGAGAAGAAAAGACACAGTTCAGTTTTTCTTCCTGCAGCTGTGTCCTTTAGCATTTTTAAGTTCTGATTTAATAAACGATTCCTTCTTCAAAGGGCATTGGCAGATAGCAGGTTATTTCTTCAACCACAGGGGCTTCTGCTCCTGGTTCAAACTGAATATACACTTCGTACTTTTGAAATTTCAGAGAGCCGTCTTCTTCCGGCTCAAGCATTTTATACCCTTGCTTTCCCATAGCGACTTCCAAATTTTCCATTGAATCGCCTACTCTGAGTCCAAATAAATGATAACTGGGCGAGCTTATAACAATCTGGGTTAAACGTGTCGTCTTTTCTTCTTTAGGATAACTAAAATAGTAACCCTTAACCTGCTGATCTTCTGTAAATGCCATTTCCGGCTGGTCAATGCCGTATTGTCCAGCTTCCTCTTCGCTAACAGTCGATGTAGAAAAAAAATCCAAGCCCAAATCGCTGGCTGCCTTCACTCGCTCAACTTCCTCTATCGTCAGCTGTTCAATTTTTGCCTGCTCTTTTTGCTCCTGTTCCTTTTGATAGTTATCAATGATAATCTTCCCAACAATAACCAACAATACTGCTGCAACCAACAAACGAAATAATGAAACGCCTTTTCCTCTCATTTTTTTCCTCCCCCTACTTCTTCTTTTTACTTTTTATGAATAAATAAATGGTTTACTTTTCCAGCCTTAAACAAAAAGCTTTGAGAGCAACCTTAAACTTTGGCTTCAAAATCGATTAAATCACCCGACCGAATGTCAACTCACCTACTCATTTTTATTCTAAGTCAGCTTTTTCAGGCGATTGTAAAAGAATCACCGCATTTTCTGCCTGCATCGCTTCATTGACAATCTTTTCCAGCTCAGTTTCTACCACTGCTCGGCTCGTTTTCCCTTCAACAGGGACATAGGTTCCTATCAAAACGACCTCATAAGAGAAATAGTCCATATACTCCTGATAATCAAAGGTCTTCATTGATTTTCCATTATAGAAATCTGCTTCTTCACCAACAGTTCGCTTATCGCTATGGGCATTTTTTCTAAAATTTGGTGTAACTGCTGTCTCTATATAGCACTGTTTGCCAATTTCCTGATGATTCCCGGATGAATTCCATACCACGGTTAGGTTTCTTTCACGAAGATACTCTTCTATCTTGGTGAAATCATTTCCGATTGTCTTATCATACAAATACTCATCCCATATATAATTTTTATACTGTTCATAAATATGCTCTCTCAAGGTGCCAATATCTCTGCTTTCATAACAATCAACATGTAGGGAATGTTTCCTGCCATAGGCCTCGTAATCCAAAGAAAACATCGGCGTACTGGAAATATCTGTTTCCCAAACGTAATTTTCTAACCCATCATAAAAGCCATAGCTCTTTTCAAAGTAGTCAAAATAAGCAGCAATCATCTCTTTTTTCCTGTTTATCCGCCCACTATAGTACCAATAATAAGCACCGCCAATCACTGTAAAGAGCAGCAGTAAAAAAGCAATTACAGCTTTCCATCTGCCTAATTTATATAGAAGAACACTACAAAGCCCCAAAAAGCATAGTGGAATAAACATACTCATTCACTCCTCCCTCTTATTTCTCATCTGCCTTTTTACTCACTACCATCAATACATAACAGACTTTATTTATTCATTTTACAATATGCCTGTTCCTCTCGTCTTCTCAGTTTTTTCGGTCAACTCCGAGAAAAAAGAAAAAGTACCTAAGGCCGTACAGCGGCTTAAGTACTTTCTGAAAGATTCAGTTAACAGTATCAAAAAAATGGCCTCTTCACCAACTAAGATGATTCATTCCTACAGCCCTTTTCGACCAATAATTGGGAAAAACTTTGCTGTCTTTTTTGCATATGCTTGAAACTCTGGTCGTTCTTTATATTTATTTTCCAGTAAAGGCACCCCGGAGACAAATAAAAGTAGTGATGTAATCAATATCGGACTGATAATCAGCCAAAGATCCGTCACGCCAGTTACTGCCAATAGAAAAATTCCCCACCAACAGGTCGCCTCACCAAAATAATTAGGATGCCTAGTCAGGGACCAAAGACCTTCAGTTAGCAGCTTTCCTTTATTCTTAGGATTCTTTTTAAATGTATCCAGCTGATAATCAGCGGCTGCTTCAAAAAAGAAGCCTATCATCCACACGATGAGCCCTAAAATCTGCCACCAATGGAGGCTTTGGTCAGACTCAGAAAAGCTTCTCATAATCGGCAGTGCGATAAGAAACAACAATACTCCTTGTAAAAAGAAAACATTGAGGAAAGCTTTTAGATTAACTAACGTTGTTCCCCACCGTTTCCTCATAGCTACATAACGGTAATCTTCTGGACTATTCCAATTTCTTTTCGCCAGATGCAGAAATAACCTTAGCCCCCAGATTGTTACACATAATAAAATAATTCCAGTTTGAATGTGCAAATCGCCGCTATATAAGAAGCTCGCCCAAGCTACTACAACAAAGCCCAGACCCCAGGCAATATCCACTAGAGAATACTTTCCTTTTAATTTGGAAATGATAAACCAGAGAATAAAATAAGCGAATAATGCTAGTGAAACAAACCAATAAATCATTCGATAGCCCCCTTTCTGATTCCTGCAACCGCAACACTTCCGATGCCGGCACTTACGGTAATAGCTGTTGAGCTTTCAACGATGAAATCAAGCATTTGCTGTCCATTCTTTCCCAGTTTTCGCGCCATTTCTTCCGCTTCCGGCAGATTGTCCGCATGAGCAATAGCCAATCCGGAAAGCTGGTCTTTTTTAATCAGCCGGTTTACTTTTTTTAAAATCTTTTTCTCGCTCTGTTTTTGACTCCAGGAAATTCCACTTAGCTTCCCATTCCCAGCAGCGTTTAAACTAACGATTGGCAAAAGACGCAGCCTTTTCGCCAGCTTACCTAGACTCTGAGGAATTCTGCCGGAACGAAGCATCGGTGTGATATCGGACACAGCCACATAGATGAAGCACCGGCGCTGAATTTCTTCAATAATTGCCGTAAGTTCTGCCAGCGTGCTGTCCGGTTTTCTTTTCAGCTGTTCAATAATTGCTTTTACAAGTAAGCCTTGTCCAGCAGAATTAAGCTTTGAATCGATCACTTGGATTTTCTTAGCTGAGAGCTTTTTAGCTGTGGCCCGCTGCTTAATTAGCTGATAGGTTCCGCTTAATTGGCTCGACACCGTTACGACTAAAATAGCCTCATACTTATTCTCTAAAAATGATAATAAAGCATCAACACTTCGTATAGCAGGCTGTGCTGTTGAAAGCTTCTGGACAGCGCCTGCCTTTCTAATTACAGCATTGTCAATAGTCAGCTTATCTAAATAGTCTGTTTCCCCTACTAAAATATTCATTGGTAAAACATGGACTTGTTCCTCCAGCAAAAATGCTTTTGGAAGATCAGCGATAGAGTCTGTAACAACTGCTATCGGGTATTTCCGCTGTTTTGTGACTTCAAACTGCAGCTGCATATCATCAACTTTTTGCTGAACAAGCTCACTCTGCCCAGCTATCTTATTCAGAATAGCTTGAGGCTGGTTGGTATGTATATGAACTTTCAACAGCTGTTGATTTCCTGCTAAAATTAGAGAGTCCCCCAAATCCGCAAGTTTTTCTTTCAACAGCTCTTTTTCAATCTGAACATTTTTCAGCAGCAGCTCGGTACAATAACGATATTTAGGCTGCTCGGTAATTATTTCCGCCGGTGCTATTTTTACTGATTCGCTCTCACGCTTTATTGAAATACGTTCCTGCTGTGTTGAAAATGCCTCTGTAAAGCCATTAATAAAAATATAAAAACCCTTGGCTCCAGAATCCACCAGCTTATTTTTTTGCAGTACATCTAATTGAAATTCTGTTTGCCTCAATGCTTCCAATGCATTTTTACGGGCTGTTTCAAGAGCAGCTCCTAAAGATGCTTTTTGATGAAAGGCTTGGTGAACAGACGCTGCCCAAACCCGCATCACTGTTAAAATCGTTCCCTCTTTCGGTTCAATCAGCGCTTGATAGGCCTCTGTAACTGCCTGATTTAACGAGTAAACAAAGTCATGAGTATTTTTTTCTGTCTGGCTGAAAACAGCCGCAACTCCATTTAAATATTGGGCAAAAATAATTCCTGAATTTCCCCTTGCCCCCAATAATGCTGCCTCTGCAACATTTGTCAGCACGTTTTCTACCGAAGAACTATCTGAAACTGAGCTATCTAAAATAGTCTGCATTAACGAAGCTAAATTGCTGCCTGTATCCCCATCTGCTACAGGAAAGACATTGATTTTGTTGAGCTCGTCCTTATTTGCAATCAAATCTGCTGCACCGCCGAAAAAGCTTTGTAAAATACGTGATCCTTCCAGCTCATTTGTCATAATCCTTTACCTCCAAAGAAAACTAGGTTCAGCCAATAAACAATTCCAGCTGTTGCTGCAGTAACAAATGTACCCCAAGCAAGGTCAATGACTGTCATCATCACCGGCCAGCCATTTAAGGTCGCGAGGTTTGTCAAATCATACGTTGCATAGCAAATCAAACCTAATAATGCTCCGCTGCCTAGTACATACCATACGCTGTTTTTTTCAATGCCGGGGACTACCACGAAAAATAAAACGCCGACAATATAAAGCAAATAAAAAAGAATTGCCGGAATTAGCTGCGTTTGCCCCATAAGATGACCAATGAACTGCTGATAAAGTTTTTTAGAAGCGATAAGCAGCCAAAAAAGATCAAAAACTAAAAAGACTCCTGCGCTTAATAAATACAAACGAATAAGTGCCGCCATGTTCAAGCCTCCTTCTTTTTACTAAATGAGTAGCTAAAGTTTAACATGTCAGAAAGCTGCTGAATAATAAACTGCTTACAACTCTACGCTAACAAGCCCAGTCTTTGATTTTAACTAAAATAAAAAAGACCAAGCTTCAAAATGAGCATTGATCTCTTATTTTCATCATTAAATAGCATGATTAAAATTCTTAAATTGGCTTAGCCGAACCTGTTAAACACTCGCAGAATCATTCAATTCAAATAGATTACCCTCCGGATCTCTAAAATAAGTACAGGTCATTTCCCATTCGTCAATCCGCTGTGGCTCACTCAAAAACTCCACGCCGGCTTCCTTCATCCGTTGATAATCAGCTTCTAAATCCTCTGATGGAATCACTCCTACAATACTGTCAGGTTGGCTATTACTGACAGGCTGAGAATACCCTTCAAACATAGACATGTTTTCTCCGCTAAAAATAGCAAAACATGGTGCAGCTTCTTTGCTCACTGCAAATGAAGTATACGGACCATTTCTATCGCCCCAGACTGCTGTTAAACCCATTTTTTCTACATAAAAATCAAAACAGGCTCCATAGTCCTTTCGCACCAATACACGAAGTGTTACTTCATTAAACTTCATCTCTTTCCCTCCTATTTCATGTACATTCTAAACAAAAAGTCAATAAATACAACTAAATTATTTTCTTCAATTATACCATGAACGATGCGGTTTATTTTTAAGATGGCAAAGATTTATGAAATTCTTTTGCAATTTCAAATTAGTAACTATATCTCGTAGTACTTACAATCTTTTTCTTCTAAAATTGTAATGTAATAATTATGATCAGTTTTATAATCTATTTTCTTATTTTTAGAAGAAAACAGATTTTGATTATAGCTTTCGACAAATAATTCGTATACTTCCTAATTAAGTTTAAAAAATTTTTTTGTTATTTTCTCTTATATAAAGAGTGTTTTTTCTAGTGTTATTTAACGTTTTGTTCGTATTGTCAGAGCAAAAGCTTTCAGCTATACTATGGACACAGGATAGAAATCAATGACATTTAAATAAAAAAAATTGGCACTTCCTTATTCAGCGCCAACTGAATCCGTGAAGTCTTGTACCGACAGCGTGAACTGCCCTTACAAGTCGCCAATAGTCTGAATCTAACTTTAATTTCTTTAGCATGCATCAAACTTCTTAATCCCTAATAGGAACATTCCACTTTTCTTTTTGCTAAAGAGTTTACAGCTTATTTACAGACTATTGCAGACGATAATGGGAGCCTCCTGTTATCGTCTTTTTCTATCCTGTATAACTAAAGCTCCCCAGAAGGAATTGGATTCTGTTAATAAAAAAAGCCACACTCATTTATTCAGACAATGAGCCGACATTCCTTCAGAAAAACTATCTTCATTTTTACTTACTGCGTATCTTTCTGCGGTCACAACTTTTGCTGCGCAATCGCTGTGTATCTTTTTGCGGTTACAACTTTTGCTACGCAAACCTTGTACTGCTCTACATCAACTCTGCTACGCAATCACTGTATATCTTTCTGCGGTTACAACTTTTGCTGTGCAAACCTTGTACTGCTCTACATCAGCTCTGCTACGCAATCGCTGTGTATCGCAGTAAAATAGGGCTCTTCGTCGTTCGGCGCCAACCGAGCGACAAAGCCCTGTGTAAACAGCGTGAACTGTCTATACAAGTTGCCCTATGCTGGTACAATGCACCAGCTTCTTCATTGTACCTAATTTTCGTAAAAAATTCTACACAATGATAGATTTTTTTATCAATTACAATTTACTACTATAAAGGAGGAAACGACTATGAATAAGTCGAAACTTTGTACAAAAGCGATTCCCTATCATGACATTCTGACTATGCAGGATTTAATTGAGCATCTTTCTTCCTGGCAAGAACCGTTAAAATTACTGGACACTTTTTTCTCGGATCAGCAGATTGCTGTAAATAAAAAGAAAATCATTCGGGAATATCATGCCCATGCTCACGTATTTCATGTCTTCATCGAAGATTTTAGCCAGCTTTTAAAGGATAAAGAACAGCTGCTACATCAAATGAAACAGGCAGATAAATTATAAACTTCTTTTTTATTCTTTTCTTATGCTTTTGAACTACTGTTTAAAACTATTTTTATTTAATGATGCTTTAACGAACCTACATATTTCAATCTATTTTTTAAATGTTCACTTTTGATTATTTACGTAGTTGATTCATGCTATAGTTCCAGAGTATAATCAATACAGTAATAAAAAAGTGAGGAAATAAATGAAAAAAATAAGTTGTGAAGCTTGCGGAAGCAATGAACTAACAAAACAAGGTGATTACTTCATCTGTGATTATTGCCATACATCACACTATATTGGTAACGAAAATGGCAGCAATACGAATGAATCGCAGAAAGAGAACAATGCTCAGCCTGAACAAACTGTTGAGGTTCAATCAGCCAAGAAAGAACACGCTCCTATGCAACAGCCTTATGCAACTAATCAAAGAAATGAAGCTCCTAAAGGACCTCTGTTAAAAAAAATACTTGGTTTCTTTTTGATTTTTGCCGGATTTAGCTGTTTCACTACATTTGGAGAACACCTTAGCACTGGGGATTTCTATTTGTTCTTTGCAATGCTCTTTACTGCAGTTGCACTTCTAAATGGCGGATTTACCTTAGCTTTCAATAAAGAAGTATTTCTAACAAAAAAATTCTCGGTCGGACAGCTGTTTCTCGCATTACTAGGTGTGGTAGTAATGCTGGCAATTATTTTTGGCCTAGGAAAGCTACCTCTTTTTATTCTTAGCTTTTTAGTTCTTTTAGCACTCGGATTTTTTGTAGTCAGCACTATCCGGAAGGCTAAGAAATAAACACAAATAAAATAGGTGCTCCAGTTTTAAAAATAACTGGGCACCTATTTTATTGTTTTCAGATAGATATTTTTTATCAGGTTTAAAGAAATGTGTTTATCTGGAGTCCCTTTTAAGTTTTCTTCACTTGCCCATCTACTATCATTATCCCATTTGTCCCATTTTAAACTAAGAGTATAATTATCCTTCAACCATTCAGAATTTCCTTCGTGGGATAGTTCTAATTCTTTACCAAGAAAGCTATGAAACCACATTTTTTCAGCTAACTCTCTGTAGTCCAAATCAATAACTGGTTGATGTATTTTAATCCATACACGCATTTATCCACACCTTTATTTCTCAGTTTTAGCTTTAAGAATTTGTCTCTTCACTTGCATGTATTCTTCATAGGCTTCATCAATCTTTTTTTGGCTGATTTTATGCCATTCATTAATAAGAATTTTGTTCATCTCTTCATAATCTGTTAAGCTTGACTCAGCATCCATATCTCCCCCAAAGCCGATAGAATCTTCAATATCCCAAACAATGCCATTCTTGCCTGCGTAGGATAATTCATGTTCAGCAATGGCATATTTTACTGTCCCTTCATGTAATTCATCAATTAGCTTGTGAGATGCCACTAGCTCTTCAACATCTATGTCATCATTAGTAAATAGCTCCAAAAAGACATGTTCTATTTTCATTTTCACTCATCCTTCATTTTTATATTTTCAAAGTTCTTTTATTAATTAGAGGTGAAGAAAACAAAATTAAACGATTAATAATAAGTGGCAGATTCTTCAAATATTTCCATTCCACTGTTCATTACCTGTCTAATTTTTTCAAGTTCTTCCTTATCCCATTCTGGAGTATATTTTTTCCCAGAAGTATTAATAGCTGGCAGATTATTACCATGAAAAAGTTTGGAATAACAACTACTGTATCTGTCCTCGCTGCCCAAAAACACAGATCCAATAGAAAATGCGACATCATCAAAAAAGTTCCATAGGATCAAAAATTCTACACTATTAATAGAAGTAGAAGTTGTATCCAACCAATTTCTTAGCATATCTAAGTCAATTTTTTCTTCAGCTAAATCCTCAACAGTTAACTCTATATTTTTTTCTATTGAATATTTTTTTAAAAGTTCTATAGTCTTAAAAAGTAGTATTTTTTTATTTTCATTGATATAAAAATCTTTTTCATCAATACATTCAATCATATATAGCTCTGAGTTTCTAAATGTCAGAAGCTGATAGAGATAAATAGGATTGTCTGCATTTTTCATTAGTTTTCTCCATAATTTTGGTAGTTTAAAACGGTTGTTCATTTATTATTTCACATTTGAGGCTCTTGCTGGCAATTATTATTGGTGCTGAGTCAAATCCTTCAGCATTGATTTTGAAGAGATAATTTCCTTGCTCAATATGGTACTTCTCATTGAGTTGACCCAGCGCATCCCCTTCAATTAGCTCTATAAAGGGAGTGGCATCGTCTAAATGCCAAGACAATAGACTAGAAACAAAAAATGGGGTTCCAAATTCTATATTGATTGCAAAATCATTATAAGAAGTATCTATCCTGCCAGCCACAACAAGCTTTCCACCATCCATATGTGCAAATTCAAAATCCATCCATAAACATTTTTTTAAATAGTTGTTTATTTTTAGTAGTTCATTAGTTAGTTCTTCTGTATTCATGTATTTTCCTTTATAGTACATCATTTATAAAAATTTAAACGTAGTTATTGAAACAAAAATGATCATAGGCAATTTGTTTTTAAGATACAATCTAAATTGTTTTATTACAGGATTAATTATCTTTCCCAAAAAATGAAGTATCGCTCATTTTTATTTCCTCAACAAGAATGTCTTTACAAACGATGTTCATTGTCATAATTGATAAATCTAACGTACATTGAATAGAGTGTTCATCATCAGCATATTCTATTAAAGAAATATCTTGTCCATAATAACCTGACTTAGGGCCTGTATTTTTCACTTTGAACTCTCCCCGCCAATTGGTATCGGTTTCATAGCTCGCTTTGTAACAGGAAATAAACGAAAGCTTCCAACAAGTGACAGCATCTTTTTCGATATAAACATATATTTCATCATCAAAATACTTACTTTGAATATCTAAAATCAATAAATCCCAATAGTTTGTTTGATCAATTTTTTCTTGAATTACATCAATCATTCTACTGACTCCTTTTTAGTCTTTCAGAGGTTCTGAATGAGTAAGCTTTATACAAACGAAGTTCGTTTGTTTCTTCAATGATTAAAAGAAATACATGCTCGTTTTATTAGTATTTATCCAATACGAACTTTTTAAATTCTTTGGGTATGTGTCTGTCCTTCGAAAAAAAATTATCGAGGATATGTGTATCTTCTCCCAGTAATATTTCCTGATAAACATTGTCGCTTCTCCAATCCACTGCACTATAAACGACTTCAGGATTTGTAACATCTTCAATAGAAAAATAGTTATTCTCCACCCCAAACTTTACTAAGCCCTCTAAAAAAGAAAGCTCATAGTTATATTCAGAATGAAATAGCTTATATATTCTAGCTATAATTGCGTCTTCTTCAATAACTGAACTTAAAAACTCTATCAAATCTTCTTGTTTCATCTTTTCATCCCTCACTTAATTAATGGTATCCGCATTATTTTAGCATTAACAGTTGTTTTTAAATAGGAGGCGCTATGAACAATATCTGTAGCATTTTCATATCCATAATTTAATTGCCACGAGTTCCCTTTTCCGTCAAAATAGCGTACCCCTTCCCCTCTCTTTAAAGGAGCTTTCGTAAACTCGCTTAGTTCTTTATCTAAATAACTTTCTACGTCCTTAATATTTGAATTTTCAAAAGAATTGGCATCATCTATATCAAAATCTGAATTATCTGGGGTGTCACCCGACTTCCCATAACCAGCTGTATTTCCACTCGCCATAATCGACACAACACCAGCACTGGTAATAAGAAATCCTTCTGCAACTTTAGCAAGAGCTTCTTTGTTTACTACTGCTTGAACCATCATAGCGCTTCCGCCAGTACTCAAGGAAAGGATGGGTACACCGTCTACTACACCTGTCACTCCACGGTAAAATAAATTACTTTAATCGTAAATAACCTCATTATCCCAGGGTTCATCAACACATTCCAATGTTTCAACTTCTTTCAGACTTCTTTCATTTGCTTCTTCAAAGCTCATTGATAGGAGTGCATAATATTTTTGTTGAAATTCTTTCAAAGAAAACCAGGTTTTCATCCCATCAAGACTGATAAAGCCTCCAACAACAGTAGCGAGTTCCTGAACCATGATATAGAAAGCACGTTTATCGACAGTCAGTATATGAATATGATCCGTTTCAATGTATAAAAATTTGTTATCTCTTATTGGGTTTAAAGAAATGTGTTCTGTAGCAAATTTTTTCTGAATCCAACGCTTATCATTTAGTGATTTATCCCATTTTAAGTCAAGAGTGTAACTATCTTTCAACCATTCAGAATTTCCTCCATGTGATAATTCTAACTCTTTATCTAAATAAAAGTTGAACCACATCTTTTCAGCTAACTCTCTATAATCCAGATTAATAATCGGTTGATTTATTTTAATCCATGCACGCATTTATCCACACCTTTAGTTCTGTCTTCATGTTAATCTATTTCAGAATTTTGTAAATCAGAAGTCAAGCGATTTTTTTAATATCTAAATAATTAAATGGATGTCAATATTCCCAAGGTTCTTCTTCAACCACTATTGACGATACTTCTTTTAAACTTAAATCATTGGCTTCATCATATGATAAACTTAATATATCTTCATGTTTTTTCTCAAACAGTTCTACAGACTGCCAGTTTTTAGAGTCATCTTCTCGGATTCGTCCTTGTAACTCTTTTGCTAATTCGATGACCATAATATACATAGCACGTTTATCTACTGTAAGTATTTGCACATGTTTTGAAACAATCTCTACAATCTTGTCTTGAGTATGATATTCTAGCTCAATTTCTTGAAATTTAAGTGGTGTTCGAATCTCTCCCCATCTTTCATCATTCAGCCACTTGTCCAACGAGATTGTCAAATAAAAACTATTTCTCAATGTTTCATCGTTTCCTACATGAGAAATTTCCAATTCTTTTCCATCTTTTTCTTTAAACCACATTGCTTCGGCTAATTCGCGATATCCCCATGATGTTTTCTTTCCATTTGTTTCTACAAATAATCTCATTTTGTCACCTCTATTTTGTTTTTAGCCATACCCAAGCTCTGTAAATATTGTCTACCAATTCATCAAGTTTACCTTTACCTATACCCCTTTTTATATTTCTTGGTATTTGGTTATAGATGCTAGTACGGTCTGTTATTTCTTCAATTTCTAATCTAAAATCTAAAGGAGATCTTTTACCATGTCCAGTTTGAACTTGAATTTTACCACCATCTGGTTCCGCATCCACTCTAATTTTTGATTTCTTTCCTTCAACCCTACCTTCTATAGGTTTTCCAAAGGTCTTACTCGTTATTTTTCCATTATTTGAAAATTGTACAAAGTCTTTTAGGGTCAGAGAATCTGCTAGAACAGCATTCCCTTCAATTGCTACACCACCAGAAATAGCTACTGTTCCATACGTATTATCATTAAAACGAACAAGTAATCGATTGCCCACAGCTCCAACAATTTCACTAATAATTTTCTTTATACCACCACTAAATGTAATCATGGTACCAATAAAAGAAACAAATTGGCTAAACTTATCTTCTGCGACTCGTTGTCTCAATAATTCGGTCATTTCTATTCTCAAAAGTTCATTGTACACGATTGTAGCATCTTCATCATAAATTCCATTCGAATAGACGTCGTATTTCGTACCTCCTAATGAGTTTTTCCCCACCTTTACCTCTAATTGTAACCCTTTTCCATAATTCTGCTCTCGTTCCTGCCACTTCTCCTGAATCGGCTTGACCCAGGTCATATCTAATTTAGTGATATCGAAGGTACCGGAAGCCGCATGCCAAGCACCGCCTTTTTCTAAAGCGTCTACGCCTCGGTTCAGGTTTTCTATATTGGTGAGTGCCTCGGTAAAGATATCGGCAGAGACACTGTTAAACTCATAGAGCTTCTGTAGACGTTCCTCCAGGACGGCAATGCCTTCCTGCATCCGCATATAGGCTCGCTCCATCCGTAGATTGGGCTTTTCTTCTTTGTTCAGGACATCAGCGTAGGCTCTCAAAATATTTTGTCCTTCTTGAATCTGTTCTCTTAGCCGGTCTTCCTCAATATCTCCGCCGCCGACTATTTCCTGAAACTTCGCAGGAAACTTAGTATGGGCCTCAATCATTGACTCGGCCACTAAAGTCATCCCGCTGGCGATAGGCGGATAAACTTCCCCAAAATAATTGCGGGCAGAGTCATAGGTTTTTCCAGATAATGGCGCCCGAAGATAGGCGTTAATGGCATCCTTGAGGATACCGGCGTTTTGTCGGTGTTCGTTGGCTATCTGAATCGCTTCATTGGTCTGTGCTTCAATTTCTCCCACAAAAAAACTAAGTCCCATAAACTTATTCCTTTCTCCTAACTAATTACCTTATAATTTAAAAACATCCTAAGATTACTCTAGCATAAATATAATTATAAAAACATATAAAATTAACTTAAAGATATTTATAAATAACAACGAGTGTTATTGTCATTCTTTGAATTTTAATTATTTTGGTCTCTAATTTTTTTAAATCTGTATTATATAGAAAAATAAGAACTTTTAATAGAGTAATATATTTACCCATCTTTAAACAGTTTATGACGATTGATTTTTGAAGAACAAACCCGTAGTCTCTTTTTTATAAATATTTTTAATATCCTTTAAACTGGTAATCCATTAATAATTTTAATGTAAAAAAATACACTAAATGTTATTATGATTTTATTAAGTGATTTGAAGAGGGATGGTTATTTTGAAATATAATTTTGATATGGGGGAAACATATACTAGAAAAGATGTAAAAGCTTTGATTGGAGCTATTGATCCAGGTAATATTGGTGGACAATGGGGGACTGGGTATGCTTCATTTAATGGATGCTACTTTTTATTTGCAAATATAAATTCACCAGGTAGAACGGGGCATGACTATCATAATATACTAAATAACGATAGTCTTTACTGGTTTGCTAAAACAAAGCATACCCTTTCAACACGTACTATTAAAAATTTTCTAAGTGGTGAC
The DNA here is from genome assembly GCF_054871795.1 of Enterococcus sp. LJL51. Taxonomy (NCBI): domain Bacteria; kingdom Bacillati; phylum Bacillota; class Bacilli; order Lactobacillales; family Enterococcaceae; genus Enterococcus; species Enterococcus sp. LJL51. The sequence goes on from NZ_JBTXLW010000001.1 coordinate 138,858, forward strand.
TATGAAATTTATATCTTCACTCGTAAAGATAGTACCGACCCACGTTTTATTTTCCAAGGATTAGGGTTTATTAAAGACTTTGAGGATACAGATCCTGCCCATATTGTTTGGGGATTCACTGATAATTTGTCGATGGTGCCAAATGAGTTTAAACCTAAAAAACGTATATCTTACATAGAAGGAGCAAGGAGGAGATCTGTGACCAACAAATATGAAAGAAATTCTGAAGCTAGAAAGAAATGTATTGAGTTTTATGGAACTTCTTGTCTAATTTGTGAAATGAATTTTAAAGAAATTTATGGAGATATTGGGAAAGATTATATTCACGTTCACCATGAAATAGAGCTCAGTAGTATTGGCAGAGAATATAAAATCGATCCAATAAAAGACCTAAAGCCAGTCTGCCCTAATTGTCATGCAATGTTGCATAAGAGAAAACCGGCTTACACACTTAAAGAATTAAAAATAGTAATGGGAGTGGAACAATAGTCCTCTCTCAAAAAAATAAGCTCAATTTTGATGGTTAATGTCAAAATCGAGCTTATTTTTTCTATTATAGATGCCTTTCTCTCCATATATTTCCCTATTTTTCTTAAATTTAATGCCATGAGGGCTAAGCCAATGTCAATCTCCACTCTTTGTTTTCCTCTTAAGTGGAAAAGATGGAACGTCAAATGAGCTTTCAGATGACCAAACACTGGTTCGACATCAATTTTCCGATTCCGATCACTTTTTGCTTTCGTACAGTGACTACGAACTAGGCAACTTCTACAAGTTTCACATTCGTAAATTTTGAAGTCACGTACAAATCCATCTTTATCTTTTCTTTAGCTATATTGCTTGAAGGGGACTACCCGATGAGCAGGACAAATGTACGTATCTTCTTCTTCAAGATTGCTTCAGTTTTCAATGATAAAGGGACTTTTTTGATTTCTTCATGATAGTTTCCATACGTAATCAAGGGGGTTTATGCAATATATCATTGATATACATATAATTTTCTTCACTACCATAACCGGCATCCGCCACAATATATTCGGGTAATTCCTTGTGTTGCTCTAAAAATCTATCTAAAAACGGATTTAAGATTTTTGTATCTGTTGAGTTTGGGAATAAATCATATGCTAGGACATACTGATTTTCTGTTGCGATTTGTAAATTGTAACCTGGCTTTAGCTGACCTTTGCGCATATAGTTGTCTTTCATCCGCATAAAAGTGGCTTCATTATCAATCACTCGATTGGTAATGAGTTATCGATGAAACAAGATGAAGGCTTCTGTTAAAAGGTGAGCGGTTGTCTCATGACTTCTGAACCGATTGATGATTTGATAGCTGACTTGTTCTTGGTTGGCTAACAAGCGCATATGATAGCTATCTTCTAACAGAAATTCAATCTTTCTACTGGAAAAGACCCGTTGAATATACGCATATAAAATAACTTTTAACATCATTTTAGGGTGGTAGGCCTGTTGTTCTTCTAATTCATTGAAAAGTGTTTGGGCATTGCTTAGACCAAGGCATTGACCGCAAAAGCGACATCGGTTTCTGGAATATATTGTTCCAACTCTAAAAGTTGTGTGCTTTTTGTGTACCCTTAAATCAAAAAAAGTGGGACAATGATCAGATTCTCTTCTGGCTATTGTCCCACTCTCAAGTGTTCTTTTATTATTTTGTTTTTATAAAATCATAAGTTTCAAGAGGAATAAGCTTTTCTAAAGCCATTTCCATACTCACTATATCAATATCATTTCTACTCTCATCTTTTACTCTTTTCGGATCAACTTTATTTATTCTAGGGATAGCTTGGCCTAGATAAACAAAGCCACTAGATTTTTTGCTTCTTTTTGCACAAAGATATGAATTTCTAATCCTGTATCTCTATACTTCAAAATTTCTTGTACTTCACTACTGTCAAACCTAATACTTATTCATATAGCTTTTTAAATTCTGACAGTATTTTCAGCTTTAGATAGAGTTAACTTCATTTCATCTGCAACAGATTTCATCATAGGGACTGCAACACTATTTCCAAATTGACGATACATTTGAGTCCTTGATACAGGAACGACAAAATCATCAGGAAATCCCATTAGCCGTTTACATTCAAGTTCAGATAATAGTCTAATTCCTGTTTCACCTCCAGTGACAAAAGTACCTGTTAAACGCTGAATTTTATGATAGCTTGCAACTAGCGTCTTTACTTGAAAATCAGAGGATTTATCAACCAGTTGAGGTTTTCCATCTTGTTTTTTAAATAGATAACTATTCTGAAGATGCTTAGAAATTGAATATCCTAACGGATTATCTTCTAAAATTTCACCAATAGTTTTTTTATTTTCTTTATCACCTTGCGGAAACGAAAAATTGTCAATATTTAAATCTTTTCTAAATCCTACAATTACTACTCGTTTTCTAACTTGAGGAAGTCCAAAATTCTGAGCATCTAATACATCATGAAATATATCATAACCCGCCTCTTCTAAAGATTCTTTTATTATTTTAAATGTTTCACCATTTTGAATTGTTAATAACCCTTGTACATTTTCTAAAAGAAACATTTTTGGTTGATGAAATTTGATTATCCTTAATACATCAAAAAAAAGAGTGCCTTGTGTTGCATGTTCAAATCCTTCTCGTTTACCTATCATCGAAAAAGGCTGACATGGGAACCCCGCTAATAAAACATCATGCTCAGGAATATCTTCTTCTTTAATTTTAGTAATATCCCCAGCTGGAATTTCACCATAGTTAGCTTCATAAGTTTTTTGAGCAAACTTATCCCACTCTGAACTGAACACAGCAATTGTACTATCATCTTCAAAACCTTTTCTTATGCCACCAATTCCTGCAAATAAATCTATAAATTTCAATTTATTTTCCAAAGTATTCACATTCTTTCTTTTTTCAGTTTCTATTCCTAAATTAATTAAATGCAAACATCTTTTGTTAAAGCTGTTGCACTCTTTCATATCTAAATTACGAATTCTATCGAATAAATCTTCAGACAAATATATATTTTTTGATACTTTATTAATTTTGGATAGTTTCCTACCAGAACCTTCTCTATACCCGCCTCTCATAATACATCTCCTTAGAACCCTTGTTCGTATACTATACACTTAAATGTTTGATTTTTCAATTTAAAAATTCAAACATTTGACCGTTCTTTTTTTTTCCTACTTATGAGATAATAGAGTAAAGTCAGAAAACTAGCAACCCTAAAACTTCATTCAGGTATTAGCTATAATATTTCTGAAATTATTGAACACGAGAGAGGGAATAATCATAGTGGTTCATAAGTATAACAAAGGGGAATGGTCAGAGCTTTATGCTTTTCTTTATTCGTTAGCAAACGGCGAACTTTATGGAGCTGATGAAAATCTTTTTAAGGATTCTGCTATACGATATGATATAATTTCTGCATTTCAAAGTGATAACGAGTATTTCCGAAATATATCTAATTCGACTATAGATTTTGAAATTCAAGGAAAATTATATACTGTACCATTCGATATTTTTCAAATTGAAACAAAAAAATTATTTGAGAGTATTAAAAATGGAGTTGGTAGTACTTTTGCAATTCCGAATATTGAACCTTTTATTGAAAATTTAAAAATTCATTCATTAAAGGCGGGAAATAAGCTTAAAGGAGATTTGGTTATTAAGGTCCACGATGTTATGACATCTACTCAACCTAAACTAAGTTTTAGTGTTAAATCTTATATTGGTGGCCGAGCTACTTTATTAAATTCTTCCAATGGTACTAGCTTTACTTATAATGTTGTATCCGCATCTGATACACTATCTATAGAAGATATAGAGGAAATAAACAATATAAATGGTAGTTCTAAAATAAAAGACAGGATTGCTAAAATCTATGAAAAAGGAGCTAAACTTGAATTTGAAAGTGTCTCCTCTGATATATTTTCAAGAAATCTACAAATGATAGACTATCGTATGCCAGAACTACTTTCTTATCTATTTGAAGAATCTTATTTTGTCAAAGGAAAGAGAATTCCTGAGGTACTAAATTCCTATGTAAAAAAAACAGATGAAAATAAAGAAATAATTGAGTATAAAATTAAGCAGCTGTTAGTTGCTTGTGCTTTAGGCATGGTTCCTAAAACCCCGTGGCATGGATTAGATGAGGCAACAGGTGGGTATATAGTCGTAAAAGATAATGCTGAAGTTCTCTGTTACCATATTTATGATCGAAATAAATTGAGTCAATATTTATATACTCATACTTCATTCGATACACCCAGTACTTCCAGATATAAGAATGTCGGAAAAATTGTATTAGATGCTGCGACACATCGATATAAGTTTTGTTTAAATCTTCAAATACGATTTTAATCAATATTTTTTATTTAATTGTTAATTAATGGAAAATGAAACCAGCAATCTCCAAAAAATAAGATGCTGGTTTCATTTTCCATATTCTATTTATATAATTTCTCCCTACTCTCATACTCTCCAATCTCTTTTTCATAAGCCAGAGTAATCGCAATATCATCCAAGCCATTAACCAGCTTATGCTTCCAGGTTCCGTCGATATCGAAGCTGTAAGCTTCGCCATCAGCGAGAACCTGCTGTTTCGGTAGGTCAATGGTGATGGTTTGGGCTGCCGGCAGGGCTGCCAGCTTCTGACGTGCTGCCAAAGGTAGCACGATTGGCAATAGACCGTTCTTCGTGGCATTCATGTAGAAGATGTCGCTAAAGCTGCCGGCGATGACTGCACGAAAGCCATAGTCATCCAACGCCCAGGCAGCATGTTCTCGGGAAGAACCGGAACCGAAGTTGTCGCCGGAGATTAGAATGGTTGCGCCTTGATACTGGGGTTCATTCAAAATGAATTCAGGGTTTGGCGTGCGGTCCGGCAGATAGCGCCATTCATCAAATAGAAATTCACCAAAGCCGGTTTTCTCAATTCGCTTGAGAAATGATTTAGGAATAATCTGATCCGTATCAATATTATCGTTCATCAACGGGACTGTTGTCCCTGTATGTTGTGTAAAAGCCTCCATTATGCACCCAGCTCCTCTCTGATATCAATAAATGTTCCGTTCAATGCAGCAGCAGCAGCCATTGCTGGACTGCATAGATGGGTACGTGCGCCTTTTCCCTGACGTCCTTCAAAGTTTCGGTTAGAGGTCGATGCACAGTGTACTCCTGAGGGTACTTGGTCTGGGTTCATTCCCAAACACATTGAGCAGCCTGGTTCCCGCCATTCAAAGCCGGCTTCCTTAAAAATTTTATCCAGTCCAATTTTTTCAGCTGCTTTACGAACCGGTCTTGATCCGGGAACAACAATTGCAGTGATACCTTCTTTAATTTTCTTACCTCGTACCACATTTGCTGCTTCCTCTAGGTCTGAAAGGCGTCCGTTGGTACAGGAACCGATAAACACATAGCCCACTTCAATATCTGATGGCCGCTGGCCCGGCTGAAGGTCCATGTAATTGTATGCCCGTTCATCGTTCATATCTTTAATTTCCGGGAAGGTTCCTGTAACTGGAATCCCCATTTCCGGATTTGTCCCCCATGTAACAAATGGTATCAGTTCATCAGCATTCAACTCCAAGTTAGCATCATAAACCGCATCTGCATCGCTCGGCAGTGTCTGCCAGTCAGCAATTGCCTTCTCCATATTTTCCGGTGCGTATTCTCTTCCCTGCACATACTCATACGTTTTTTCATCCGGAGCCATCATACCCATTTTCGCTCCGCCTTCAATCGCCATATTGCAAATCGTCATGCGTTCTTCCATAGAAAGTGCTTCAATCGTATCTCCGTAAAATTCCACTGCATGTCCAACACCAAAATCCACACCATATTTCGCAATCAATGCCAAAATAATATCCTTTGCGTAGACACCCTTTGCCAGCTTACCAGTAATTTTTACCCCCATACTTTTCGGCTTGCGCTGCCAAATAGACTGTGTCGCAAACACGTGCTCTACTTCGCTGGTTCCAATTCCAAACGCCAATGCCCCAAAAGCACCATGAGTCGCCGTATGAGAATCCCCGCAGACAATAATTTTCCCAGGCTGCGTCAGTCCTGTTTCTGGACCAACCATGTGTACAATTCCCTGACGTTCGCTGCCGTTTTCACACAAAGTAACACCAAATTCATCACAATTTTTTTTCAACGCTTCAATCTGTTTTTTTGCAACCAAATCTGTAATATTAAAAATATCCTTTGTCGGTACATTATGATCCATCGTACCAAAGGTTTTATCCGGGCGGCGGACTTTTCTGCCTGCTTCCCGCAAGCCTTCAAAGGCCTGTGGCGATGTTACCTCATGAATTAGATGAAGATCCACATACAACAGCTGCGGTTCTCCCTCCTCACCATGGATGACATGGCGTTCCCATAGTTTATCAAACAATGTTTTTCCCATTGACTTTCGCTCCCTCAGTTATTGATTTTCATCATAAAATCAGCTTAATTCTTCTGCCTTATCGTCTTCCCCACGATGTATCTGCTATAAAAATTGATTTTTTCTCTGCAAATCTTGGCACTCTTTCATAAGTCCGCCGAACATTTTCATCGTTAGAAACTTTAGATTCTCAATTCCTTAATAACCGCTTCTGTGAATTCCAGCGTTCCTGCCGTACCCCCTAAATCTTTTGTTAAAACGCCTGCAGCCATCACCTTGTCGCAGGCTCTCTCGATACGCTTCGCTGTTGCTTCCATTCCAAATGATTGTCGGAGCATCATGGCTGCCGACAAAATCATCGACATTGGATTAGCAATATCCTGTCCGGCAATATCCGGAGCCGACCCATGAATCGGTTCGTAAAGGGATGGGCCACTTTCGCTATGGCTGGCACTAGGCATCATCCCAAGAGATCCGGGAATCACAGACGCTTCATCGCTGAGAATATCGCCGAATAGATTTTCTGTAACAAGTACATCAAAATCCTTAGGCCGCTGAATCATAACCATCGCCGCTGAATCAACCAGCTGATGCTCCAATGTACAATCAGGGAATTCCTGTGCCACCTCTTCTGCTGTTTCCCGCCAAAGCTTACTGGTCGCCAGCACATTTGCCTTGTCCACAGAGGTTACTTTTTTATTTCTTGTGCGAGCAATTTCAAATGCCTTTCGAATAATTCGTTGAATTTCCGCTTTCGTATAGGTACACAAATCAGAAGCCTGATCTGTTTCACGTTTTTTCTCTCCAAAATAGATTCCTCCTGTCAATTCCCGTACCACGATAAAATCGACGCCTTTAACATTTTTTTCTTTTAATGGGGATAAGTGAATGACCGCATCTGGAACACTGATTGGACGAATATTTGCGAATAAGCCTAGTGCTTTACGCAATGCCAGCAGACCCTGCTCCGGACGTTTTGGTGCAGCATCCCATTTCGGACCGCCGATAGCACCCAATAGAATGGCATCGGCATCTTTACAAGCCGTTAGTGTTTTCTCTGGTAGCGGGTCGCCTTCCTGGTCTATCCCAGCTCCTCCAAAAGGAAATGCCTGAATATCAAAATCCAGCTCTTCCTGTACCATAATTTCTGCCATAATTTTCAAGGTGCTATCCATGATTTCTTTGCCGATTCCATCCCCCGGCAATGCAACTATTTTTTTTGTCATTTCATCTGCTCCATTTCTCTTTTAAATCGTTCACTTGCCTGTACATATGCTTTGGCAGAGGCCTGCAGCACATCGAAATCAATTCCGGTACCGTTGAACTGCTTTTTAGTCCGGCTATCCTGTACTGTCACATAAACCTCTGCCTGCGCGTCTTCTCCTCCAGTAATGGCTTTAATCGAATACTGCTTCAGCTCTGGTTTTTGTTCCATGATTTTGTCAATGGAATTATAAATCGCTTGAATGCTGCCTGAACCAATGGCTGATTCCATTTTAGTTTCTGTTTCTCCTGTTTTCATCGAAACAATTGCTCCCTGACTGCCATCAGATACATATTGAAGCTGAACTCGTTCGAGATGACAGCACTCCTCCAGCTCCTGTGTTTGTCCAACCATTAGGGCAATCAAGTCTTCATCGGTCACCTGTTTCTTTTTATCAGCTAATGCTTTAAAGCTCTTGAATGCTGTTTTCAGCTCATCCTCAGTAAACTGATAGCCTAGCTCTTCCATTTTTGTGGCAAAAGCATGACGGCCTGATAATTTTCCTAGAGGCAATGAGTTAGTATTTACGCCTACAAGTGAGGGGGTAATAATTTCATACGTATCCGGATTTTTCAGCACACCGTCCTGATGGATACCAGATTCATGTGCATACGCGTTAGCGCCGATAATTGCTTTATTTCTTGGTACTGCTACACCAGAGAGACGGCTGACCAAATCGCTGGTGCGCTTGGTTTCATTAAAAACGATATTGCTTTCAGCCTGATAAAAATCTTTGCGGATATACAGTGCTAACGCTACTTCTTCCAACGCTGTATTTCCTGCCCGCTCACCAATTCCGTTCACTGTACCTTCCACCCGGCGAGCACCATTTTCAATTGCTGCCAAGGCATTGGCAGTAGCCATGCCCAAATCGTCATGACAATGGGAAGAAAAAATTATTTCCTGCTCACTCTCAATATTTTCAATTAGATAGCTAAACAGCTGTCCGTACTCTGTAGGATTCGAATAACCCACTGTGTCGGGGATATTAATAATTGTTGCTCCAGCATCAATCGCTGTCTGAACTGCCTTCAGCAGAAAATCCTTTTCTGTTCTTGTGGCATCCTCTGGGGAAAACTGAACCTTTTCAAATTTCGTTTTTGCATAGCTTACATGTTCACCTATGGATGCGATTACCTCTTTAGGCGTCATTTTTAGCTTATACTCCATATGAATGGGACTAGTTGCCAAAAAGATATGAATTTGCGGATGTACTGCATCCTTCAACGCTTCATAAGCCCGGTCGATGTCTTTTGTCTGACAGCGGGCCAAGCCGGCCACAGTCATCCGTTTAGCAGCTCCGGCAATCGCCTGAACTGCTTCAAAATCTCCTTCTGAAGCAATCGGGAAGCCGGCCTCAATCGTATCAATACCCCATTTTTCCAGCTGCAGTGCAATTTGAACTTTTTCCTTTGTATTAAAATTGACGCCTGGTGTTTGCTCACCATCCCTCAAAGTGGTGTCAAAGAATTGAATGTTTTTCATTGTTTTTTCCTCCTGATTACTCATTATTCTTATTATTCAGAATATTATGACTATTATAAATAACTCTATTCTTCAAAGACTACTTTGCTCCTCTTGGTCGCCAAGTATTGGAACCTTTCTAATTTGGTCAAAGGTCACAACACTCTCTACGTTCGCCTTGTATTGCTCATCATCTGCTCTGCTTATCAGCAATCGCAGTGAATAGAATTGTTACTTCGCTCCTCGCAGTCGCCAAGTATTGGAACTCTACTTTGTAGTCAGTATAAGAGTTCCAACAAAAAAAGCATCCCATGGCTGGGATGCGTATCGTTCATCCCGTTCATGCAAATGCGAAACAGGACTCTTCCGTTCTAATCTGATTGCTTAATGATTAGATAGCCGAGTCCTTAACTAATAATAATAAAAATGTTTGTTTGTATGTTGTTTTTCTCATAACAATCAACATCCTTTATTTGCTGAATTTTCTGTCAATTTAGAAGTTAATGTAAATCTTACAGAAAAAGCGATCAGATGTCAACTGTTTTTATGAGAAATTTTTAATTTTAGCAGTGAGCAATTTTTTCAGCTTTATGAAAGCTCTGATTTTTCCAGAAATGCTGTATAGGATAAATTCAAACGATTTGCGTAGTAGGTATAGCCCAATACATCTTCAAAATAAGTAATAACCGCTTCACAGAGTTTTTTCCCCTTCGGATCATTTCGTTTAACCAAGATGATACCTCCTAAAAAGCGGGCAAAAGAGTCAAAGGGCATATACTTCAATTCCCGGTCATCTTCCAGCTTTGATAAGTACAGGTTTAAAATTTCTTCAGCATAAATCAGCTCTTCCCGACGAATAAATTCCAGACAAACCTGTAGGAAGAAGTCATGAAGATAATAATAGTTGACTGTATTTTGAGCTTTCTTACGAAAAATATGAACGGTCATTCGATAGATTTCTTCATCCTCTAGTGGAAACATTGAATACTGGGCAATAAAGAACTCAAAACGCCCCCACTCTTCAACAGAACGTAAATATTCTGAAATTGGCGAGCGGTCAACCTCTGGTCTGTTTTTAAATAGAACATAGCTAATTTGTTCACAGGTCAATGCAAGGTAAAGAAATTTCTGATCCTGCGTTTCTTGATAAATTTTATGGTATTTCTGGCTAATTTTTTGTGCGAGCAGTGAACGATGACCATTGATAACTAGATCAAATTCACGCTCTGCTTCATCCAATACCACATCCACAGTCAACTCGTGGTATTCTCCGAAAAACTCGACCACTGAAATGTTTTCCTTATATAATAAATTCAAAAAATTCGTTAAGCTAACATCATTATCTCCCCGCTCGTATTTTCGTAAAAACTGCGGCGAAACAATTTCTTTCGCTGCTTCGGGAACTGAAACGCCTTTCCGCTCTCGAAATTTTCGAAACAAACTTCCCGTTAAATGCATACTACTCCCCCTCAAAAAAGAAACTATAGTTTCTTTTAAATAACAGTTAATTTTTATTATAACAAAGAATCCTCAGCTATAGCTTTTTTCTTGAAAAAATACTTTCTATTTTCTTTATTCTATAGATAAATCCGATAGTCTTTATCTATAGAAACTGTAAAAAGAAACCAAATTTTCCCTGTTGTCGCTGCCCTGCTGCGAACTCTTTTACAAAATTTAGATGGTAACCAAACAAGAGAGGAGTAAATAAAAATGAAACAAGACAATGATGCACCTCAACACTTTTATCAGTTGTGTAAGGAAATGACTGCCCAAGGCTATCGGATCAAGGAACGGGTATTTACAGGTCTGGAAGTAAATGTTTTGGGACTGCTGCTTCCAGCACCGTTGATTATCGGTTTATTTTTTCTTTATCGAAGTCTTAATACACAACCGCTAAAAGAAACTGCTGATATAAATTATCTGCTGCTTTTGCTGATTCTAGTCAGCTCGATTGTCGTCCACGAGTACATTCATGGTTTTGGCTGGGGATTATTCTGCCAAAATAAATGGCACAGCATTAAGATTACTTTCGGCTTTCCCAATCCTTTATGTCACTGCAAAGAATCTCTTTCTTGGAAAAATTATGTGTTTGGTGCGCTGCTTCCAATCATTGTGTTAGGGGGCGGCTGTACACTCCTGCTGCTTCTTTTTCCCGGAAATTATACCTTTCTGGCGGCAGCTCTCAACGTTCTTTTAGCCGGCGGCGATTTGATGATTGTTCTTTATTCTTTAAAGAGCAGGCATACACAAATCTATGATCATCCAACCAAGCCCGGCTTTATTCTTTTTGAAAGAAACTACTAAGCTATCGGCAACACAAAATAATTAAATAGGAGTGAGAACTATTATGCAATCTATCGGTATCAGCTTTGGATCAATTATTCTTTTAGCCATTGTTTTTTACTTTGTCATTAAATATGCCGTACGTAAAGCGATTATTGAGGCAACCGTCTATCAGCAGGAGCTTTCTGAATCCGTATATACGGACAAGGTATTAAATGAGCTTGCTCTTTTGTCTTCAGGCCCCTACGGTCTTGGAACCGAGCTATTCAACAATCTATCCAGGGAACAAAAGGATATACTAAAACCTGAATATAAATTATTAACCAAGCGCTTCAATAAACTCTATCTTTCGTATCCCTATGAATCGACTAAAAATGACTTTCAGGAAACCGTACTAACTTTGAAAAAGGACTTTGACCTTCTGGTAGACAAAGTTCGGGCCTTTGAAAAGAAAAATGCTGCTGACGAATCCTTATAGCTAAGCTTATTTAAAACCAGCAAAAGATTTCTTACTAAAACATGTCTGAAAAGCCTAAACGAAGACTTTGAAAATAGGAATACTGAAAGTCAATTAATACCTAAATAGTTGATTTTTATAAGAAAACAAACGCAGCTCATCAAGTAGCTTTCAAAATCTGTGTTTTTTGTCACTGAACAAATCATGCAGATTTTTTTGCACGTTATTATTTTGTATTATGTCCGTGCGGCAATTCTTTCACTAGAGGATTGTAAGCTCTTATCTTTTATGAAATAATGAGTATGTAGCGCTTAATTAATAACTGTCAGATAAAGGAGGCTGTTCTATGTCATTAACTAAAACGATTACTTTTTTGGATGAGCTAAACCAAAACAACTCTCTTGCTTGGATGCATGAGCATACAGCTGAAAGAAAACAGGCGTTCATGTTCTTCCATACTTTTGTGGGACAACTCCAAGAACAAGTCAGAGGATTTGATTCAGCTATTCCAGTGATGAACCCTGAAAAATTAAGCTTTCGACTAAATCGCGATATTCGGTTCAGCCATGATAAATCACCTTACAATCCGACGCTTAGAGCGCATATCGGTCCTCACGGCAAACCTTTTATTCCAGTCGGTTATTTTATTCAGCTTGGGCCGAGAAACAGAGATTCTTTTATTGGCGGTGGTTTGTTTGCTGCTCAGTTTTCTGAAGCAACTGCCCTCATTCGAAGCTATCTTCTGGAACACCCTCAAGAATTTCTAGAAATCATCGCAGCTCCGGATTTCAAAGAATACTTTTCTGTCCGCGGCGAACAGCTAAAACGTTTTCCCAGAGGATACGAAGAAACTGGAACAGCCATCGACGACTATCTTAAATATAAAAGCTGGTATCTGGAGTATTCCTTACCCTTACAACTCATTTTAGATGAAGAAGAGTTACTGATAACCTGTCAGAAGGTCTTTAAAGCTATGAAGCCCTTTAATGACTATTTAAATAAAGCATTGGCCGATTTTAGCTTTCCTGAAAGAAAATAATTCTACTATATACATTCTTACTGGCGGCAAGCATCAGGGTTATCATTTTCCAATCCCCCTGATTTTTACTATAATAAAAAGAAAAACGGAGGTGGATGAAATGCCTGCATCAACAGAAAAAATTGATCTATTCTTATCCTATTTATCGGAAACTCATACAAAATCCTTAGCTTTATATGATTTGATCAGTATTCAGCCAAGAACGGATGAAACAGATGTCCGTATTCTAGTAAATATTAATGAAGTATTTACTTATTATCATAGCGTGCGTATTTTCTATTACAGCAATGAAGAGCTGTTTCAAGAAAAAACGGAACCATTTTTCGATGCTTTTGAAGATTTTTATTTTGAGTTAAAACAGGTCTTCTTTCAAGAGGACTCTGACATTGCGGTTCTTTACAGCAAGTTGGACGTCATGAAAAATACCTTTGAAGAGTTGACGAATTGGTTCAATGTTTTATAATGAAAGATGATAATAATTAAAGAGGTGCAGACATGAATCATACGGAAGTTTTAGAACGTTTAAAGGAAGAACTGAAAATTCCATTTTTCAATGGCAATATAGAAGAGAAAGAATATACCGAGGAAGAGTATCAGAAGATCAAATCCGATTTGATTCAGTATTTCGATGATTATGTACGAAATGTAGAAAATTAAAACATTTCTCTCCAAGGCTAGAAAGACCTAGTCTTGGAGTTTTTTTATCATAAGAACGAGCAGTTGAAAGCTCTGACTCTAGCTTTCTTATTAAAAACCTGTCAAAGATGCTTGATTGTTCTTATGCAATCCTAGCGGTCTTCTGCTTTAGAAATCACAAAGAAAAGTAGCCACGATTCATGTAATCAACAGTTTATACGCTATTTTCTTTTTTAGGATTAATTTCAGCTCGCTTCACTATGAGGTTTGAACAATCATCTATTTCTATATTTTTAGTGTACCTAAATCCAGATAAATGTTTCTATTCTGTCCTCATTTAAAAAAAGGAATATTACTATAAATCCTGTAAAAGAAACGCATTTATAATTATTATTTTTTTATAAATCTGAAAATTTTTTCAATAACTGACTTGTGTTAAAAAATGAGTTTTAACGAATTTATGAAATTCTCGTACATATACTTTCCTGCGCAATAAAACTTTTACAGGATTTATATAGATAAGAAAGGCGATGAAAAATGATTATTAGTTTTGATGTCGGCGGCATCTTTGTAAAATACGGCTTATTTGACCTGGAAGGCAACCTCGTCGCAAAAGGAAAGCGTCCAACTGAAATAGAAACAGAAGAAGCCTTCTTCTCGCTGCTTGAAGAAGTTATTCTAGAATATGAGATAGTCCATGAAATTGAAGGAATTGGTTTTAGCTTTCCAGGAGTGATTGATAGTGAAAGCGGTACTTTGATTGTTTCTGGTGCCATCCATCCATTACGCGGGAAGCCCTTTGTGCAAATGCTAATGGAACGAACTGGCAATAAATACCCGATCTTTATTGAAAATGACGGAAACTGTGCGGCCTTAGCTGAAATGTACTCAGGCAACGGTCAGGGACATAAGGATTTTGTTGTTATGACTTTGGGGACAGGTATCGGCGGCGGCATCATTCAAAATGGTACCTTAGTGAAAGGATCCGGCTTCAGCGCTGGAGAGTTTGGTATGATGTTGATTCCCAATGAACATGGCAAAAATGAAATTATTGCTAAATATGCCTCAACACAAGGTTTATTAAATCTGTATCGGCAGCGGCTGGGCATTACTTCAGATACTCCAGTGACTGGGGAAGAAATTTTCAAAGGAAATACGTTTGAGAAAAAAATTGTTTTGAAACGCTGGGGTGAATATATTGCTCTGTGTATCTATAATGTCATAGTTACGATGAATCCGGAGAAGGTCCTGATTGGAGGCGGAGTGAGTCAAAATCCAAATTTGCTGAGCCTAATTGAGCAGCCCTTAAAAGATTTTCCCGAATGGTCTCTTTTTAAAACACCAGTGGACCGTTGTCAGCATCAAAATGATGCTGGTTTAATTGGCGCCTTCTATCTTGTTCGAAATAAAATTTTTAAATAATTAAATAAACAAAATAAAAAAAAGAGATAAAAAAACCATCGGCTTTGGCAAGCCGATGGAAAAGGAGTATTACTCAATAAGAGTAAAATGAAAAATAAAAAGGTTGTTGTTGGTATGTCTAAATAATACAATACTTCTCTAGCTTTGTCTAGTAAAAACATCTTAAAAATAAAATGAGATTTTTTTGTTATTTTATATTTATTTCTTTAATAAAACATTGCTCATTTTTGTAATACAGAAAGAAATATCATCTGTTGCCAAATCCTGTTTTGCTTCTGAAGCTTCAAAAAGTTCAACATCCATCCCTTTTTCTGGATTCAAGGAGAGAACCATTTCATTGCATCCCGCAACATATTCTGTATAAGAACGTTCTAATTTTTTATGAACGCCAATTACTTTTACTGGTGGACGAAGACCTAGAATTAATTTTAGCAAGTCTTCATATTTCATCGTACCTTCTTTAAAGATTCCCTGAATCTCTGTAATCCGCTCTGGAGAAAGCTCTGCTGTCTTCTTATCGTCGATTGCCTGACGCAGCTCCTCGTAATAAACATTCATATTTTCGCCGATTTTTTCGGTCTCCTGCACAATATCGTTAATCTTTTGAATATAATAGCCTAAATTTGGTTTCACTTTTCTTCCTACTTTCTTTTATTATCAATTTATTTTACCGTTTTCCCTTCTTGCTGACAAGCCCAGAATAAAAACCTGTAGTTCCACAAAAATAACTATCGTTATTTTATATGGACTATTCTAGAATTTTTCAAATTTTTTTTGAAATTCTAAAGACTTATAAACATAAAAGAGCGAAACAAAACGGACACTCCGTTTATTTCGCTCTTTAAACCTGAATAAAAAACTAAATAGAAGTACTTATCAACACTAAACTGTGACAGAGCAGCTCTTTTTTATTTCTCGATGCTGCCTCTTCTGTCTCTACTCCTGTCTTTTTCTAAAAAATGTCTTTCCAGAATTAAACACCTCTAGCTTTACTCATTAGATGTCAGCCACTTGACACATCATTTGACTTATTAAATTTCGTCGCTGGATTTAATAATTTTAGATACCATGCCATATTCTTTGGCTTCTTCTGCAGACATCCAGAAATTGCGGTCTGTATCTTTAGCTACCTGTTCATAGGTTTGACCTGTTGCTTCAGCAATCATCCGGTTAACACGTTCTCTCATACGGACAATTTCCTTCGCTTCAATTTGAATCTCTGTTCCTTGACCTTGTACTCCGCCAGCCGGCTGATGAATCATAAACCGAGTATTCGGCAGGCAGTATCTATTCTTGGCATCTGCCGCAAGATAGATTGTGACACCGGCACTTGCCACCCAGCCAGTACCTACAACGATAACCTCTGGCTTAACAAACTGAATCATGTCGTGGATAGTGTCTCCAGATTCTACATGTCCTCCCGGACTGTTGACAAAAATCTTAATAGGCTCATCACCCATTGCTGCTAATAAAAGCAGCTGAGAAGAAACCTCTCTGGCTAAATCCTGTGTTACTTCACCATAAATCAGAATTGTCCGCTCTTCCCATAATTTCTTCATAATCATACTTTGATCATTTTTCGGTGTATTTTCTTTTTCTTCTTCTTCTAAACGATACATTTATACATACCTCCTGCTTTTCAGTAAGGAATGACTATCCATTCCGGTCACTCCTCTATTTTACCAAAAAGTCAGGATTGTTCAAACAAAGAAGTGTCTATCTTTTGAATACTTAAAAAAATCACGTTAGGATAAAGTTAAGCTGATTCATTCAGCCACAACAAACAAGAAAGAGGAGATTCGATGACAAACACAGGAAAAGTTGCAGTATTAGTTACAGATATGGTGGAAGACGTAGAATTGACCTCACCAAAAAAGGCCTTGGAAAGTGCCGGTTACACTTTGACGCTAATTGAAAAAGAAGCCGGCAAAACTATTACTGGAAAAAAGGGAGAGACCTTTGTCATTGATGCAGCGATTGATGATGTTTCTCCAGAGGAATTTTCTGCGTTGCTAATTCCTGGAGGCTTTTCACCTGACCAGCTGCGTGCAGATCAACGTTTTGTAGATTTCACTGCCTACTATTTGGAAAATGACTTGCCGTTATTTGCGATTTGCCATGGTCCCCAATTATTTATCCAGACTGGTTTAACTAGCGGACGTAAAATGACTGCCTATCTAACTGTACAGCCGGATATTCATTACGCTGGCGCTGAGGTTGAAGATCAGGCCGTTGTCATTGATAAGAAACTTGTAACTAGTCGGAATCCAGATGACCTGCCGGCTTTTAACGAAGCAATTGTTTCTGTACTAAAGGATAGCTAAAAGTTCAACCTGTTGAAACAACACTGAAACATAGGGTTACATTCCCTCTGTTTCAGTGTTTTCAATTTTCCAGCCGGCTGCCGATCCTGCTTAGAATCTCATTCGTAATCGTTTGACTTTTTTTAGCGGCTTCTTCACCATTCTCCAGCACCGTTATAACTACCCCTGGCTGAATAGCTGGTGCTTCGGTTAAATCCACCAGCAGCATGTCCATGCAAATCATACCGATTTGAGGCAGCTCCTGATCTTCATAGCTTAGCCTATAACCTGTCTCCGATAAATTTCGAGAAATTCCATCGGCATAGCCTATCGAAACAACACCAACCTTCTGCCCTTTTACCGCCTGTCTACCAGTTCCATAGCCGAGATACTGCCCATACGCAACGGATTTCACCGAGATTAGAATGGCTTGAATCGACAGCACTGGCTTGAGTGTTAACTGTTCCTTTAGCTGGTAATCCGTTTGACTAAGTACGCCATAAAGAAAAAGACCGATTCTGGCGTAATCATAGGTAAGCTCTGGGTAATTCACCACACCATAACTGCTTTGAAGATGTGTCATCCCGTAGTCAATACCTGCCTGCTCCAATTCTTCCAGCAAGCGGTCATACACGTGAATCTGTTGTCTGGTTCGTTCCCGTGATGTATCGTCCTGCGAATCTGTAGAACCTAAATGAGAGTAAATCCCTTCACATTTCAGAAAAGGCAGCTTGTAGGTAGGCAAAAGCTCCATTAAGTCTGGAGAAAAGCCTAGGCGGTGCATACCTGTATCAATCTTCAAATGGCAACGGATAGGAATTTTCCGCCTATTCAACAACACAGCATACTGCTGATGGATAATAGTTTGAATTAAATTATATTTGTTGAGCTCTTTTATTCTGTCAGGATCTGTATAACCGAGGATGAGGATTTCCCCTTGAAGTCCTGCTTTTCTTAACTGAACCCCTTCCTCCAGCGTTGCCACAGCGTAAAAATCAACCCCCAGCTTCTCCAATTCTTTTCCACATTTCACTGCACCATGACCATAAGCATTTGCTTTAAGAACAGCCATCACCCGTGTTTTTTCAGAAAGCAGCTTTTGAAGCAGTTTCAAATTGGCTGCCAGGGCCCGTTTATCCACCTTTTTTTCAGCACGCCTCAGTGTGCCCCCTGTTTTTTTTCTCTTTTTTTCAAATAACGCTATCAGAATCATGCATATGATTACAGTTAGTAGCAACACTAATAAAAACTGCAGCAGACTATTTTGCAGAAAAGGAATCCCCTTTCCAACATAAGCAAGGACAGCAATACTTAGAGGATGAAGAATATAAATACCTAGGGAATAGCTTTTTGCTTTAGCTATATGTATGCTGGGCTTCCATCTCAGGACGCTCTGAAACAAGACATACATAACCAGCGGCAGGCAGAGATACATGCTGTCATGACGTAATGGGTTTCCGTTGTGCAGCAGCGCACCTTCAATCACCAGTAGGAGAAGACAAATAAAAAGCTTTAGGGTTAGATTTAGTATTCGTTTTTCTCTATTTACATAAGCATATACACCTAATAGTAGGAAAATTGGAGCAAAGAACAAGCCATTTCGTGTATATTCTGTTGCTTGAAAAAGAAGCTCATAGAATCCGCGAAAAAAATTATTGTTTTTTATCAAGAAATAATAACTGTCTCCTCCTAATCCAATAAGATAGAGACAACCGCTAACTAGTAATGCAGGATAAAGTCCCAATTTTTTTATCAGACAGACACAAAGAAATACGCCCAGAATTATCGCTGGAAAATACCAGAGATGATAAAGAGGTCCCTCAATAAGAAGCACTTTTAGTAAAGCAGATACAGGCATTGAAAACGACAAGACACCGGTATAAAAAGAAAGGGGTAAATAAAGCAGACAAACAGCTCCATAGAGCTTTAGTAGTTGAATAACGCCTCTTTTAATCCGCCACCACTTTTGATAAACAGGTCGTTCCCCATAGGGGCCTAACAGATAGTAGCCGGTAACCATGAAAAAGAACGGGACTGCTATCCGAAATACAGTCAATGTCAGCACATTATCCAATAATGGATAAATGGAATGAAAAGGAAATGTATGAATACCGACAACCATCACAGCAGCCAATAACCGGAACTGATCAATTCCCCATGCTCGCCTCTGTTTTGGCTTATCCATAAGCGGACCTCCATTTAGATAAAAATTCATGATAGTCTTCTAGTACCCAGTCCTGCTGCTGAATGATTTGGCTATGCGGGCAGCCGACATAGCGGAAATGCCAAGGTTCATATGCGATTCCTGTCTGGTCCTGTCGATGTGGCGGATAGCGTAAAATAAAGCCAAACGCCCCGCAGCTCTCCAGAAAAAGGCTTACCGTTTCCCCTCCTTCAAAGGTTGGACAGATACTATCGTTTTTCTGATTAGCCAAACCTATATCAACCGCTAAGCCTGTCTGATGTTCGCTTCGCTCCGGTCGTGCAACATACTGATTCGTATACTCCTGACCATGCGCAGCAAGACACTGATTATAAAGCTGCTGCTGCTCATCACGGCTGCGATAACCGCTCGTCACAATGAGTTTTTTTTCTGCTTTGATGAATGACACAAGTGCCTGAAGCTGTTGGGCTGTCTCTTTTTCCAACAGCTCCTGTCCATTTGAAAAAGGGGCTGTGACTAGTTCCATCGGTGGTACTGACAACACTACAGGATTTTTGTCATTCACCAATTGAATATAAGAAAATGCTGATTGTTCTACCATCCTTTTTCCTCCTCAGCCAGCCTCAGCAATTCTTCAATAATTTCACTATAAGAAAAACCTTTTTTCTTTAACATATTGGGATATCTGGAATTCTCTGTAAAGCCCGGCATGGTATTAATTTCGTTGAGAAAAATTGCTCCCTGACAAGTAATGAAAAAATCGATGCGGGCCAGACCTGAACAGCCTAGCAATCGGTACAGACGCTCTGCCTGATAACAGATTTCTCTTTTCAAATCTGCAGAAATTCGGGCTGGGAGATGAATGGTTGATGACAGCAGCTGATATTTTTCTGTATAGTCAAAAAAATCTGTCTGGAGTTCAATTTCATCAATTTCACCAATCACCAGTTCTTGATTTCCCAAGATACCACAGCCGACCTCAAATCCTACGACTTCCTTCTCCAAGGTAAAACAGGTATCCATTTTCTCTATCTCCTTAATTCCCTGCTGCAGCTCAGACCAGTTGGTTATCTTCCTAATTCCTTTAGAAGAACCGCCCCTCAAAGGTTTGATAAACATCGGAAAATCATTTTTTTCAATGAAATCCGCTACAGCTTTGCTTCCTGCCTCGTCTATCCGGCATTGAATCGAAGGGGTTGTTTCAATACCAATACTGTTAGCAAAGCGGTGCGTTAAGCCTTTATCCATACATAAAGCAGAAACCGCTGTATTACAGCCGACATAAGGAATATCCATCCAAGTAAACAATCCCTGAAGACATCCATCTTCAACATATTCTCCATGCATAACCGGAAAAAGAATATCCACTGGTAGCTTCTGTCCCTCTTCTATTAGCCAGAATCCTTTCCAGCTTTCGCCAATTACCGGCTGAATTTTCCGGCAAACAGCTTCTTGCTGCCACTCGTCATGTTCAATCAATTGATTATCCCCTGAAAAATGATACCATTCACCCTCTTTCGTAATACCGATTCGGATAATTTCATACTTTTGAAGGTTTAAGACCTTCAATACAGCAGCCGCTGATTTAAGAGAAACTTCATATTCAGAGGAACGACCGCCAAATAAGACTGCAACCTTTTTCATTAAATTTCGCCTCTTTCTTGATAATTGTATTTAAATATGCGACTAGCAGAATCCGCTTGAGCATGACAGCAACAGCTTCATTCTGCCGATGCTGCTGCTCTTTTTGGCGAAAATTCAACTTCCACTATCGCTCTTCCTCCTATTCACTTAATTCTTTCTTATGCGTTTTTTAGAGTTGAGCGCTGTCCAAATCCAGACTGTCAAGCCGCTGATAGAGCAGCCGACTCTCCTTAATATTCCGCTGCTCCGAGTCCCCACTTCCTGAAGCCCCTATCAACACCAAAAGATATTCCTTACCGTCAATCTCAGCCAGACTTGCCAAACATTGTCCAGCATCATAAGTAAAACCAGTCTTTCCACCTTGAATCCGACCTGTTTCCCAATCCAGCGGCTCGCCGCTTTTTAGCAGTGTACTACTTAGATAGACCCCTTCCGGATGAAGTGCTGTCCCTGAAGTCTGATACTCAAAAGTAGTAAATATCTCATAAAAAACCGGATTGTCTAAAGCATAGTCCAATAAAGAGGCAGTATCTGCAGCTGTAGAGTAGTGATTCCCTTCATCCACACCGGTAACATTGTTGAAATGAGTACCTGTCAGACCTAATTCGGCGGCCTTATCATTCATCAGTGCTACAAAGCGTTTCTCTGTTCCTGATAGATGAATAGCCCCAGACAAGGCTGCTTCTGCTCCCGAAGGCAGCATAATGGCATATAGAAGCTCCTCAAAGGGTACTCTTTCTCCTTCTAAAAAGCCTGCCGTTGCCAGCTGCTCCTTTTCTATAAATGGGAAAATTCCTGCTGGTATCTCAACTACCTCACTAAAATTCTGCTGATGCTCTATCAAGCATAATGTCGTCATAATTTTAGTCAGCGAAGCAATTGAAACTTTCCGATTGCTTTCTTTTTGGTAAACTGCCGCTCCGCTTCTTTCCTGTAGATAAACTTGTTTAGCAGTTATTCCTTCAAGCCAGTCATTCTCTAGGCTTTTCTCCTGATTCAATGATAAAACAAGAGGATTGCGGGCAGGATTCTCGTCAACAGCTGGATTCTGTAGAAAAACAGCTGCGGCAGAAATACCCAGAACTACTGGAATTAACATCTGATATCTTTTTTTCATCAAAAAAGCACCTCCTTTATGGTTTTATTAAACCAATAAAAGAGATGCAGTATTTTAATTATTACTTAGCTTCATCTTAAGTTTTCTTAAGACTTAGGCAGTATCACTTCAAACGTGGTTACTCCATCCTTGCTTTGCGCATGTATTTCACCATCATGCGCTTGAACAATTTCTTTAGCGATAGCCAAGCCTAACCCGGCGCCTCCTGTTTTAGTTGAACGAGCATGGTCCAGCCGATAAAATTTATCAAAAATCAGTTCCAGTTGACGTGCTGAAATTGTTGGTCCCTCGTTGACTACAGACAGCTGAATCGTTTTTATTGACTCCACTAAGCTGATTTTTATTGTTGAACCCTGATTTCCGTAAGACAGAGCATTCTTAAACAAATTATTCAACACTCTGGCCAGCTGATCACCATCAGCTTCTCCAATGAGACTATCTGGACCTGAGTATTCGATTTTTTGTTCTTTTTCACTTAACAATGGATAAAATTCTTCAATCATCTGCTGAGTTAATAAAACCAAATCCATCTTCGTTTTATTCAAGTGAATATCCTGTAGACTAAATCGAGTAATATCAAAGAATTCATTAATCAGTTCTTCCAGGCGGCCGGCTTTATCAAGAGTAATCTGCAGAAATTTTGCCCGCTGAGCCATCGACAAATCTGGAGAGTCGATCAGCAAATTTAAATACCCTATCACAGAAGCCAGCGGTGTCTTCAAATCATGAGCCAAATAAGTAATTAAATCCTTGGTCCGCTGTGTTTCCCTCTTCAACAATTCCTCATTCTTCATATTCGCCGACTTAATTTTCAAAAGCTCATTATCCAGACCAAGGTCGCCTGTCGAAGGGGCAGTATCTGTAGTCAAATAAACGGGTATTTTGGTTGTCAGCTGCTTCACTTCTTTATTAATACTGCTTTTTGAAATAAAGTAGCTGCTAATAGCAATGACCACAATCATAAAAATAAACAAAGAAATCAACAGCAGCTTCAATGCTTCCAGATTAATCTGTGTTTCATGGTATACCTGTCCATCCACCTCAAAGCTGCTGCTGTATGCTAAAAAAGTATAAAGCATCGTTCGAAAAACCTGGCCTATCCCGCTTTGGATAAATAGGAAAAATAAAAGGATGACGCTAGCGCAGGCGATTCCCAGCTTCAATAAGAGCTGACGATTTATATTTTTAGTCAATTTTATAGCCTACCCCCCATACTGTTTGAATATACTTAGGTTTTTCAACCGAGTCTGACATTTTTTCTCTTAAGTGACGGATATGCACCATAATCGTGTTGTTGGCATTGGTATAGTACTTTTCGCCCCAAATCGTATGAAACATCTCTTCAGAACTAACTGCCTGTCCCTGATGTTCACACAACAGCTTTAAAATAGAAAATTCCAGTGGTGTTAAATAAATTTCTTCTCCGTCCAATAAAACCTTACGCTTTTCTAAATCAATGGTTAGTCCCCGAATCGTTAAGGCTGTATCGCCAGCACCATTATAGGTAGTGAAACGCCGCAGCTGGGCCTTCACTCTGGCAATCAGCTCTAAAGGCTTGAAGGGCTTTGTCATGTAGTCATCTGCCCCAATAGTCAACCCAGTAATTTTATCGATTTCCTCACCTTTAGCGGTCAGCATAATAATCGGGTATTTTTGTGTCTCCCTGATTTTCCGACAAATTTCAAAGCCGTCCATGTCCGGCAGCATAACATCTAAAATCGCTAAATCGATCTGTTTTTCATTAAGAGCCGTTAGAGCTTCCGCTCCAGTATGGCAGAGGATCGTTTGATAGTTTTCATTTTGTAAATAATAGGCAATCAAATCGGCAATCTCTTTTTCATCTTCAACAAGCAGAATCGTCGTCATCTTTTCTGCCCCCTTCCCTCCCTTAGTGTAGCAAACTGCTCTCTACAACTAAAGAAAGAAATCCTTAAGATTTCTTCAGATTTTCCATTCATTTGAGGTTGTGTCTGAAAATTATCCCCAAAAAAACTTGGAGCAAAAGCAGCCATTTTTCCTGCTTTTGCTCCAAGTTTTACGATTTTATTCAGTTTTTTTACCAACACATGCGGTCGGAGAACCATTACTTAAACAACGGACTTGTCATCTATCCAATGGCGGATAAGCAGCGAAAGCTTGGAGCTGCTTTGTCTCTCCGCCTTTTTACAGCCTAACTAGACTGCTTGCTTCTTTAAGCTCCTTTGAATAAGCTTCACGACCTCTACAATTGGTATAATTGAGAATGCGGCAACCGCCACAATCAGCCATTGATATGGATCCAAAGGCGTTACTCTAAATAAATCATTAAATCCGGGAATGATGATTGTTGCCGTCAGCAATAGCGCTGAAATCAACAACGCCCAGTTAAAGGTCTTGTTGCGGAACACACCAACCTTGAAAATAGATTCATGAATGGACTTCACATTAAATGCATGAAGCAATTGAATCAGGCCCAATGTAGCGAAGGCCATCGTCAATGCGTCGCCATGCTGTAAATCATATAGTGCTTGCGCTGACAGCTGCGGCATATTTATTGCGGTATGCGCTGGATTTGTGATTGCCAGATGATAAACAAACAAAATCAGACCACCCTGTAAAACTCCCTGATAGATTACATTGGTGAGTACACCGCCGGAAAAGAAATTAGAATTCTTCCCACGCGGGTTTTGTTTCATCACGTCATTTTCGGCAGGCTCCACACCTAAAGCAATCGCTGGGAAGGTATCCGTAACCAGATTAATCCACAGCAGGTGAACGGGTAATAATGTGTCCCAGTTCAGCATAGTTGCAATAAATAAGGTCAGAACCTCTGCTAAATTGGCAGACAATAAATATTGAATCGTCTTCTGAATATTAGAAAAGACTTTTCGACCTTCTTCTACAGCAACAATGATTGTAGAAAAATTATCATCTGCCAGTACCATATCCGAAGCTCCTTTTGATACTTCCGTTCCGGTAATTCCCATACCAATACCGATATCTGCTGCTTTCAAGGCTGGCGCATCGTTCACACCATCACCAGTCATTGCCACCACCTTGCCCTCATTCTGCCAAGCTTTGACAATTCGAACCTTATGCTCTGGCGATACTCGCGCGTATACAGAATAGCGGCCCACCGTTTTAGCAAATTCTTCATCTGAAAGTTCATTCAGTTCTGCACCTGTAATCACTGCCCCGTCATCACCCGGCTGGATGATTCCTAAACGTCCGGCAATCGCTTCCGCAGTTTCCCCATGATCTCCAGTAATCATAATCGGACGAATACCAGCTTCTTTTGCCACCTTCACTGCCTGTGCTGCTTCTTGCCGCTCTGGGTCAATCATTCCTACTAACCCTGCAAATATCAACTCTGTCTCAACCTTTTCAGAACTCATATCCACTGGAATAGCATCTGCTAGTTTATATGCCATACCCAATACACGGAGGGCCTGCTTGGCCATTTGAGTATTATTGCTCAAAATTTCCTGCCTGTGCTGAGGAGTCATTGCTGTTGGCTGATTATCCAGTAAAATACTACTGCAGCGCTTCAATAGTTCGTCAGGTGCTCCTTTAACGGCAACTAAATACCTTCCGTCAGGCAGCTGATGAACGGTTGTCATCAGCTTGCGGTCCGAATCAAAAGGAATTTCAGCTACACGAGGCTCTGCTTCAACTCGTTCTGTCACGTTAAAATCATGCTCCAAACCAAACTGGACGAGTGCTGTTTCTGTGGGATCACCAATCAAGGTACCGTCTTCCGCGATTTTCGTATCATTTGCATAAGTCATAATCTTCAATGCCATATTGTCTAAAGGAACTTCTTCAGCTGCTGGTGCCAAACGACCATTTGTGTATAGAGCTTCCACCGTCATCTGATTCAAGGTCAGTGTTCCTGTTTTATCCGAACAAATAATATCTGTACTACCTAGAGTTTCTACTGCAGGCAGTTTTCGAACGATAGCTTTTTTCTTCGCCATTTTCTGTGTGCCCAATGCCAGAATAATTGTGACAATCGCCGGTAATCCTTCTGGTATTGCAGCAACAGCTAATGAGATGGACGTGAGAAGCATATCCACCCATTCCCTGCCGTTCAGCATGCCCACGACAAACATTACGACAGCAATAATCAATATCGCAATAGTCAAAACTTTCCCCAGCTGATTTAAATTTCGTTTTAATGGCGTTTCCTGCTCTTTTTCTCCCGAGAGCATCCCGGCGATCTTACCAACTTCTGTATTCATTCCAGTTCCAACTACTACACCTGTCCCCCGTCCGTAAGTGACATTGCTGTTGGAGTAAGCCATGTTGATTCGATCACCAATTCCGATTTCCTGCTCTGACTGCGGCAATATCCCTGTTTTCTTTTCAACTGGCACGGATTCTCCAGTCAAGGCAGCTTCTTCAATTTTCAAACTAGCCGCTTCCAAAATCCGTAAATCTGCCGGAACCACATCTCCTGCTTCTAAAAGAACAATGTCGCCGGGAACTAGTTCATCACTTTTGACGGTTCGAGTATGTCCGCCGCGGCGTATATTCGCATTAGGTGAAGACATTTCCTTCAATGCTTCAATAGCCTCTTCAGCTTTCGCTTCCTGTAATACGCCAAATACTGCATTTAACACGACAACTAATAAAATAATGACAGAATCAACAATATCGTGAGAGAAAAATGCAGAGATAACCGCAGCTGCCAGCAAGACAAGAATCATAAAATCCTTGAATTGTTCAAAGAATTTCACCAACATTGATTTTTTCTTTCCTTCAGCTAATGCATTTTCGCCGTAATCGGCTAATCGTTGTTGGGCTTCTTCATCAGATAATCCTTCCATGCTGCTGCCCATTTTCTCCAGTACGGTTTCTTCTGATTGTGTATAGAACGTTTCATTCACCTGTTCCTTATTCTGTTCTGACATATGTCATCCTCCTTAGCTAGTACACCTGACTACTCACCTATTCTATCTAATTTTCAAAAAAATATAAAAAAATAGACTTCTGTGTAGTACTCAAAAATAAGTACACACATAAGTCTCACTGTTTAAGACAACACCAGAAAAATATTTTCCGTGATGGTGATGCTGCCGCGATGTATGACCGCCAGTTACTCCCTCATGGGTTTATATTGACATATGGATTATCTGACCTTCACTTACGCATACATCAACACTATTATTATGCCCGATATCAGAAAGAAGCGCAAGAAAAACCGCCGTTCATTTTGAGTGAAAATAATTACAGTTTTTGCGTCATTTATGATGTATCTGCTCTATTCACCTTAGTCATCACAGAAAACACTCCTTCTGATGGTTTAGGATTAACGCAAGTTCATTTTATCTGTCAGCTGTCCGTCTTTTAGGTTTTTCTACTTAAAATGTCAGGAAAAATTCATTACGAAATATTTGACCAACCAACGTATTGCAGCCCCTTTTTCATTAGCCAAAAAAAGCTGCAGTACTGACCAGTTGACCATGCTGCAGCTTATAAGAAATAGATGATTTACTCTTGATTTTCAGTCTTCTTTTTTACTCATGCTTTTTGTCCAAAAATCTTCTATTGTTCCCTGTTCCATTCCCATGACAAATTTTTCCCGAATATCTGGATAACTATCAGAAAGACCAGCAATCAGCTGTTTGACTTCTTCACGCTTTGTCTTTTTATCCACTGGACAAGGATTGAAAATGACCGGCAGCGCTTCCCGCTTAACCATACGGATAATTTCTTTTTCCTGCAAATAAAGCAGCGGGCGAATCAATGTAATATTCGTTTTAGTTAAATAGCTAATTGGCTCAAAGCTGGCCATTTTTCCATGGAATAAAAAGTTCATAAAATAGGTTTCCACTGCATCATCTAAATGATGACCCAAAGCAACCTTGTTGCACCCAAGTTCCTTTGCTCGATTGTATAAAATCCCTCTTCGCAGCTTCGCGCATAACGAACACGGCGAACGCTCTTCCCGAATATCAAAGACAACCTTGGCAATGTTTGTTGGTACAACGTCTAATGAATAGCCCAGGCTCTCCACAAATGCTGTCAGCGGCTGAATATCCATATCAAACGCCATATCGAGAGAAATCGGAACGATATCGAAAGAAAAACCCAGTCGTTCCTGCTTTTTAATCATGTCCAGAAAATAAAGCAGACTAGTGCTGTCTTTTCCTCCACTCATTCCCACAGCAACCTTATCTCCCGGCTGAATCATTTGATGATTTAATACTGCCCGGCGAATCGGGTTGTAATAGATTTGATTGTCTTTTTTCTTGAACCCCATACTTATACTCCTTTAATTAAACACTCGCTGCTGACTCTGCAAATAAACAGCAGCCCTATCCTAATATTGCTATTATTCAGATGCTGGATCAAAAAAAGCAGCCTTCAAACTATACTTTTCACCAGAAACAATATCATACTGAATCAGCCGATAGGCCTCATAATATTCTTTCTGTGTCTGATTTAAGCTCAACTCTTTTGTCCATTCTCCATTAGTGTTGTAATAAAAACCTTTTTCAAATGCCGGAACTGCTCTCTGAACATCTAAAAGCAGCTGATAAAAGCCAGTTGTTTTTAAGTTACTCTGTTCAAACAGAGAGGCACCAAAATAAAACGGACTTGTTACTGCATCATGTTTTTTTTGTTCTGAAAGCTCCCCTTCTGTATCGTACATCATAAACTCTGTTTTGTGCATAGCAGCTTCTTCATTCTCCGCCTTAATTTCATCGGAGTAGATACTTGGCAGATGATCTCCCCAGAAAACTACCAGCGTTCGACGGTTCAGCTGATTCAGCTCCGTGAGAAAATCCTGAAGCGCCTGACTACTATAAGCAACGTCCTGCATATAACTGTCTATCGTTTTTTTATTCCCCTGACTTTGTGACGAATAGTCTAAATCAGTATACTTATCAGAATACGGCATATGGGTCTGCATTGTCACTAGATGAACAAACTGCGGCTGATTCTCTTCCTCCAGCAAATCCATAACCTCCTGATAAGCGGCTTCATCTGATATATATGGATTGTTCTGCTGTGTATCCGTGTGCGTCATCGTCTCTTCATATAGAAACTCATCAAACCCCAGCAGATCATAGTTATCTTTTCGTTTATACATCGATGTATTATATGGATGTATAGCTGTTGCTTGATATCCCTCACCTTTCAATAGTGAAACAATTGAAGGCAGTTCATCCAGCTTTGGAAGAAGCATCGTATAGGGGGTTGTCAGCTGTGCATTAAACAGTTCCATGGACAAGCCTGTTAGTGCCTCGAACTCGATATTCGCCGTCCCACCGCCGTAGTTCTGAGACAACATCTGACCACTGTAGGTTTGCTCAGCAATTTTATCATAAACCGCCAGCGGGTTTTTATTCGCAGTAATGCCTTCCAGCGCCAATGGATCAGAGAAGCTCTCACTCATTACATAAATGATATTCGGCTGCTCTTCTACTGCTTCTTGATTTCTCATTTCAGCCTGCTTATTATACTTTTCAACAATGTCTGTAATAGCTTCTTTGGAATAATTTTCCGGCTCATCCATCGCTGTAACCTTCATATTATAAAGAAAGCCTCCGATAAATCCAGTATTGTAATAGTTCATCTTTTGACTATAAGGAATCCATAGTGCTGTTCGGTTGTAGCCTTTTCTCAGAAGGTTATTCGGATTGTTAAAGTCGCTGATATACAGGAGTAGTATTGCTGAGCAAAGAAGCAACACCCCTCGAATGATTTGAAATTTCTTTGGTTTGAAAAAGCTCTTATAGACAGCCCAGCCAAAGGCACCAATCCCCGCTGCAGCAATCAGCAAAATAAGCACAAACGGGAGCGTTCCTACCATTTCTCTTAAAAGTCCAAATTCGGTAATCATCTTTAAATCATCCGGATAAATCGGTTCTGTCCGATAATACATTTTCTGATAATCCGCAAATCCCAAGACTCCAATAATAATCGCATAAATCAAGCTGCCCACTTTCACTGAACCGGATAGAGTAATCCAAAACAGCAAAAATACTGCTGTTGCGGCACAACCTAAAAAGAATTTCTCAGAATGCCAGGAAAAGGCAAATTTAAAGGCTAGGTCATAGGACAAATTATTTTGACACCATTGAAGATAGAGATTACTAAAAAGAATTAACAGAAGCAAGCCGATACTCAATAAAATTTTTTTATCTCTCAGCCAATTAAAAAGGCTGCTGATTTTATTTAAAAAAGTTTTCACACAAATCTCCTTCTATATAAATCCTGTAAAAGTTTCTATCTAGATGAAGCACCTTTTCTTATAAGGATAAGCAAAGGAGATAGAACCGGACGGCAGCACGGCTGCGGAATTTATATACATTAAAATACATACCTTATCATTTTATGTTTTAACCATTAAAAAGTAAAGTTTCCATTATAATTTCCTAATTAGAATCATTCCTTTACTAACGAGAGGCATTATTAGTAAAGAACTCTCACAGCATCCCCTACTATTACTAAGTTTACAACCATTACTTATTATAAAATGGCTGGAACTACACCCGACAAATCAAGAGAAGCAGCCAAAGAACAAATGTGCTTTAGGCTGCTTTTTCATTACTGATTTCTTTATTTTTTCCAATAAACATTCCGCTTAAAACAATAGTTGCCTATTAACAAAAGAATCGCTGCTGCAGCTATTAGACAAATCATTCCGGAAGACATTCCAATCGACGGATTGTGCAGCACTCTGGGCAGACACCAATTCGCATAGTATTCCTGATTTTCGATGCTATATTGACCATAGGAACGAAAATCATAACCAATGAAAACTTTCCCTACATTTAAATACGTAAATGGATTAAGATGAGCTATTTTTCGTAAAAAATCTGCGGAAGAAACGCTGACTAGATAGCCCTCTAATAATAAAAATACAGTCAGTGTAAGAGAAACTATCGTTTTTCTGACAATGGTGCTAATTAGAAAATGCAGAGCGAAGCAGAATAATAGAACAAATAAAAGCAACAATAGTACTTGAAGCATATATTGAATAACTGGGATAAACGTCATTGAAATTTCTGTAAAAACGATTACTGGGTAGAAAATACTACTGCCGCCAGAGAAAAGACTTCCCACTACAAATGCTATCCCAGTCAATCCGGCAATAGTCAAAAAACTGTGCAGCACTGCTAGTAAATATTTGCTGAAAAACAAATCTCTACGGCGAATTGGCTGACTTAACCCCAACCTCATTGTTCCTGCTTCAAGTTCACCGGAAAAACTGTCTCCGAATAAAAACAAAGCGTAGATAATCCCGAGAATACTCGCAGCATAGGTCAGAAAAACAGCAGCAAATAGACTGTTTTTGGTTCCATACCGCATGGATTGAGGCGGCAGCTCTTTTGAAAGCAGTTCCTTGTTCAGCGCAGTCCGATAATAGGGATAGGTTGGCAGCGTCAAGATATCATCGATATTCTGTCCTTTATCTGCACGCTCTCTAAAATCTGCCTCTTGAAGCTCAATGGATAAATTTACTCCCTCTAAATAGGCAGCCTGTTCCTTATTAAAGTCATTCTGATTCATAACTGGCTTGGAAAGCTGTCCTTCCTCCTGAATTGCTTCATTTTCCTGATGGCTCATATAGCTGTTAAAACCAAACAAAGTAACCAGCAGCAGAAATCCACCTGCTAGGAAAAGATAAACTTTTCCAGTTTGCCAAAGCTTCTTTTCTTCAAACAACCATAATTTTTTCATCTCTTTTTCACCACCCAAACTCCTAGCTTCCATAGAACAATATTACCTAAAAGAAGCACAATAATGCTAAATAACGGTGAGTGGAAAAAGCCGTTTGTTTCAGTAATATAAGTATGAACATCCATATATAGAAAAGGAATCCAGCGTCCGGCACCCGCATCGGCAATAAACGGCAGCAGGATATTCGGTACCAGCAGAAGAAAAAGAAAAACGCCTAAAACTTCCAAAGACTTTCTGATGATTTCCGAAAGCAGGAATAAAAACTGAAGTAAGAACAACATATACAGCAGCTGTAGAACAATTGCTTTTACTAAGTATTCTCCCAAGGGTATAAAACCAAAGCCTGATGCATATTCGATTAGAATCGGATAGTTTATACTGCCGGAACCAAAGAGAAGACTGGCTATTGTATAACTCAAAATCACTCCGCCTAAAACAAGAACAACTAGAATTACAGCTGCGGTCTGCATTTTATTAAAATAGCGTTTTCGTCTAGAAGTCGGCTGGACAGCCAGCAGTAAATAATTACTCCGTTCATATTCACTAGTCAAATAATCAAAAAATAAAAAGCCGACAAGTAATACTGCACCGCCAATACTCATCCACCATTGTAGAAACGAGTAGAGAAAATACGCACCTTTAGGACTGGTGGTTAATTCTTCAATAGTCAGCCCTCTTTCCATTAGCCAGTGGTTTCGGGCCAGCTGCTTCTCAGCATCCTTTCTCGACAACAGTTGCCATTCTGTTCCGCCTGCCTCCATATAGGCAATCTGCAGTACCAGTCGCTCGCTTTGTAGCTGCAGCCGCAGTTCGTCCTGTCCATTTCTACGGGCTGCATTTTCATCTTCTAAAAGATAAAGAACAGAGACTACGCGCTGATATTGTTCCTTATCTTTATCTGAGCGAGGCTCTCCTGCTTCATTCAAATGATGCAGCATTTTGTACGGCTCTGACGATCCTGTGTAGTTTTGAGGTGGCTGAATCTCTTCCCCCATAGCCTTTAGTTCGGTGTAATCCCCCTCACCTAAACGAGTGCTGCTGTCCCAATGCTCTGCCAGCTGAACACTAAATACCAGAACCAACAAGACCAACAATAAACCATTTTTAGGATTTCTTTTCCATTTTACCCACTCAAACTTCATCTACTACACACGCTGAGCCTTTGAAAATAAATGATAATACATTGTCTCCAAAGTGCCTCTGGCCATCCGCTGATCAAAAACTGTCAGCTGCTGCTCAGAGCAAAAGGCTTTAAAGGCTAATAGCTGTTCTGAACAGAATGAACCGCAAATTTTATAAGAATCAACTAATTGATAAGACACATCGATTTGGTCAAGAAAGTTCGCTGCCAGCTCCTGCTCTAATAATATAAATTCATACTCAGTTTCTTCAAAGTTTACATTGTCTTTGGAGATAAGTTCCCCGTCATGGAGAAACAGAACATTGTCAGTAACCCGCTCTATTTCCTCCAGATTGTGAGAGGATACAATAATTGTCACCCCTTTTTTATATAACTTATTCATGATTTCTCTAACTTGAACAATACTGCCTGGGTCCAGTCCATTCAACGGTTCGTCCATCAATAGAAGCTTGGGCTCTCCCATTAATGCAATTCCCAGCAGAAGATGCTGCTTCATTCCCAAAGAATAGTTTTTGACCTTTTTTTTCATATAGCTGGCCATCCCTAGCTCTTCTACAAGTGCCTGCATCTCGCCTTTAGTTTTTTTATGCTCTTGTCGAATGAATTCCATATGATCCCACCCGGTCAGCTGCTGATAAAGAATTGAAGGATCTTGTAAATAAGCCATATCATAAAAGATTTCATAATCGCTGTTTGGTCTGCCAAATATAGTGATTTCCCCTTCATCAGGTGTTTCAATATCTGTAATTAGATTCAACAGAGTAGTTTTCCCCGTACCGTTCGGTGCGACCAAAGCAATAATCTGAGGAGTATCAATGGTTAAGTCAACATCTTCTAGAACCAGCTGAGGTCCAAAGCTTTTTGACAGCCCTTTTATCTTTAAAATTTCCTGCATGTTCTTCTCTCTCCTTTACGCCTGTGTTTCTCCCAAACTTTTCTCTTTCAGTCTATCCTGAATCTATTGAAGAACTGTGAACAAAACGTTCTTAATTTCGAATTTTCTTTGAATTATCTAGGAATAAAGTTATAATTATTTACAGCTACTATTTTTAAATTTATTAATTTTTTTTAAAGGAGATGTACTGGATGGAGTATACAATGACAGAAAACACGTTGTTTCCATTAGTAGAGGTGACTTTACGTAATGGGGAAATGATACAACTTGAACGGGGAGCGATGGTTTATCACAACGGGCAAGTAAATCTGGAAGGAAAAATGAACAGTAACGGGCAATCCGGAATTGGCGGAGCAATCCGTGCATTAGGCCGTTCAATGAGCAGCGGCGAAAGCTTCTTCATCACTCAGGCAACTGGTTTAACAGACGGAGCACGAATTGCACTAGCTCCAGGAACCCCTGGCGCTATTCGTGAGCTACAGGTAGGAATGGAACACTGGCGCTTAAATGACGGGGCTTTTCTAGCCTGTGATTCAACTGTTTCTTATCAGATGAAACGTCAAAAAGTAAGCACTGCCTTCTTTGGCGGTACTGGCGGTTTCTTCGTAATGGAAACAGCCGGCAAAGGAACGCTTTTGGTTAATGCTTATGGAGATATCGTTGAATTAGAGCTTGACGGCAGCCAACCGTTCGTCATCGACAATCAGCATGTCGTTGCTTGGACAGAATCATTAGACTACAACATTAAAGTAGCATCTGGTCTTTTCGGCTTCACTACAGGTGAAGGTTTAGTCAATGAATTCCATGGCCGGGGTACAGTGCTTATTCAAACAAGAAATGTTGAAGCTTTGGCAGGAATGGTTGCGCCATTTATCGCCACAGGTAAATAAGAGATAAGCTAGTATGAATGAAGCTAGACGTTTCAAGAACTAAGGTCAGAGCTGAAAAAGATTAGCTTTCAGCAATGAGCTGACCTTGGCAACACTCTTTTTCATTCCTTACTATAATAAAACCAAAGCAGAGGATAATGTCACCGTTAGCGGCATTATCCTCTGCTGTTTAATAGTTTTTCTTTCATATAATTTTCTAATGAATATCAATGGGCTTCTCACGCTTTAAAACGGTATTGATGCTTTCTTTCATTAAATCTTCAATCTGTTCGTCTGTAGCCGAAATGATTCCCGAGGTCATAAGTGCAGCAATCCCCGTGGCAACGATCCAAGTTCCCATATGTAATGAATTAATTTTAACTTCATCCAAATCTGCATACTCAGCATCCTGCTTGACTGCATTTGAGAAGTACGTATATGAAAACTCCTGCATTCGCTGACCGCCCCCATATTCTTCCAGATATAAAGCACGGTATAACTTGCTTTCATTTTTTGCGAAATGAATATAGTTCAAAGCCAAATCAATAATTGTATTTCCAGTATGCTCCACAGGAAATACTTCTGTAGAAAGGTAACGGTGAATCTTAGCAAACAGCGCCTCTTTTAAGTCATCCATATTTTCAAATTCCAAATAAATCGGTTGAGTAGAACACTTCATTTTTGCTGCGATATTTCTTGCTGTAAATTTCGAGAATCCTTCGGTTGCTACTACATCGTAGGCAGCATTCAGTATTTGGTCTTTTGTAATCGTTTTTTTTCTTGCCATATTCTCAATCCTCTCTACCTATCCTCAACAAAGCTTCCATATCATATCTACTGTTATTGTAACACGATTGCAGATTTCTGCAAAATACAACTTCTCTTTTTAGAAAAATCATTAAAATAGGACGAAAATACCCATTTTTTCCAGGTTCAACTTCGAGTGATTCAATTGAGTTTGCAGTTTTTACGTGTTATGATATTTACGTTTAGTAAATGCATTTTAGGAGGATGTTTCATGACTTTATCAAATTTTGAAACTTTATTAAAAAAATATGCTCATTTAATTGTAGAAACCGGAGTCAATGTCCAGCCGGGTCATACAATCGTTCTGCATATTGATGTTGATCAGGCTCCTTTAGCTCGTCTTATTACAGAGGAAGCCTATCAAATGGGGGCCGCTGAAGTCATTGTACAATGGACAGATGATCAAATTCAAAAGAGCTTTCTTACTCATGCGGATGAACAATATTTAGAAAATTATCCAGCTTATAAAGCAGATCAAGTCAATGACTGGATCGATCGGGAAGCTAGCAGAATCAGCGTCGTTTCTTCTAATCCAGATGCTTTAGCCGGTGTTGATTCTCAACGTGTAGCGACTTATCAAAGTACGGCTGGCAAAGCCCTTTTGGGACTGAGAAAAGCCACTCAGGCCAATAAAATCAGTTGGACAGTTGTTGCAGCTGCTGGCAAAGAATGGGCAGCGAAGGTCTTTCCCGACCTGAAAACAACAGATGAACAAGTTGATGCTCTCTGGAATGAGATTTTCAAAACAACGCGCATTTACGAGGAAGACCCCGTTGCAGCTTGGAACAAGCATGATCAAACTCTTGCTGCAAAAAAAGAAGCACTAAATAAAGAACAGTTTACCGCCCTTCACTATACCGCACCGGGAACGGATATTACGATTGGCTTACCGGAAAATCATCTCTGGGAAGGTCCCGGCAGCTACAATGCCCGCGGTGAAAAGTTCATGGCAAATATGCCGACTGAAGAAGTATTTACTGCGCCGGATGCTCGTCGTGTGGACGGCTTTATTTCCAGCACAAAACCATTAAGCTACGCCGGTACAACTATTTCCGGCATGAAATTTACTTTCAAAGACGGACAGGTCATCGATTTTTCTGCTGAAGAAGGACAAAAAGCTCTGGAAGGACTTTTGCAAATCGATGAAGGAGCCAAGCGTTTGGGTGAAGTGGCCTTAGTACCTGACCCATCACCAATCTCTCAATCAGGGATTACATTTTATAATACGCTATTTGATGAAAATGCCTCGAATCACCTTGCTTTAGGTTCAGCCTATGCCTTCAGCATCAAAAATGGAACAAGCATGACCGAAGAAGAACTGACAGAAGCCGGCTTAAACCGCAGTCAGACACACGTTGATTTCATGGTTGGTTCTGACCAAATGAATATTGATGGAATCAGAAAAGATGGAACACGCGTACCAGTATTCCGCAATGGAGACTGGGCTTAATTAAAAATATAGTGGGTAAGGTATTCCGTCGAATACCTTACCCACTAATCTTAGTATGTTTTAGTAGCCAAAATGCTTATAAAATTTATTCATTAATTCCAATACAAAGGAACATTGTACATTGATATATGTTGAACATAATTTGAATCCACTTCATAATTGCTTTTCTCAATCTGAAGTTTAATGCTTTCCATATTTTCAGGAATATCGCTAATAGTAAAAACTTTTTCATCTTCACTAACAGATACGTCCAATAAGTTGCCAGATGTGTCTACTGCTGTTACTGTCAAATCAATATCCTCGAACTGAGTTGAATAGGTCACAGGATTTACCATCATAAATTCTTTAGTACTTCGAGAAACAATTTGCTGTGATCCTTTCACAATATTCCGATCACCCCAGTTTCCAACCGAAATTTTCTTTAGATTCTCTATTTCATTTAGCGGCGTCAAATCAAGCACATTGTATTCAAATACAAACTCTTTTAGATTAGGTAAGTGCTGAGCAAAAGATATATCTACTGCGCTATCTCTGTCTTCGAAAACATTCATACTCATATTGATTCTTTCCAAGGAGGTCATTCCGCTAATTGGACGAAAATCTTGAATATTATCATTGTAGCCTCCGTCTAATTCTTTTACATTCTTCATATACTGAAATCCATGTAGACTCCCAAATGAACCGTCTCCTGAACCAAAAACTGTCATATAGTTCAGTGTCCCCAATTGATTAATCGAGGGGATAAAGCTCTCTTCCGGCTCCTGTATTCCTAGCTCACCAAAAACATTGGCTCTAATACTGTAATCTGGTATATATACTTTATCATTGCCATTTTCTTCTCCATGGACGGGACCGCCGCTTCCTACAGCCGCTAACATAGCTATTACCATCATACTTCCCACAAATAACTTTTTCATTGAATCATTCCTTTCATTCGAATAACTTAATTTTATCATACATAAAGACTAATAAAAGCACTTAATTAACTTTTTATTTTCAATTTAATGCATTAATTTGTTTAAAAAAAAAATTTTTTTCTTTTATGTTATTATGGACTTCATTAAACCAATGTGTATAGAAAAAGCTTAGTGCAGGAATCCTTCATTCACTATTTTGGCTAGAAACATTTCAAGATACAACATATCTGACATCCTTAAAATATTGAGCTTTTGTTTTTTTACTTTTTTTGTTGTTTATGAAAGAAAATCAAAAAAACAGACTACCTCGTTCACTCTTCTCATAGTGTCTTCTTATTTAGATTAGTTTTATAATAATATTCACCTTATTCTTAAATCGCTGAACTCATCATGGAAAGCTACGATTCTTTCTAAGCAGCAAAATAGCTGCTCCTGCAATTACTCTTCGCAGTTAAAATAGCGATATATACACTCTACTTCTACAATTTATATGGATTCCATGTGAGTGAGCTACAACTCAATGAGCTATGTCACACTAACTTTTAGATATTTTACGTCAGTCTTTTACTATTATCTAGCAAAAGATATTGAAGTATACTTATCAACACCTGTATAATGTAATTTAATGCTATATAAAAAAGGAGATTTAACAATGACGGGGATACAAAAACAGAAAACAATACAGCCTATTGAATTTCTTTGGTTGGGCTTATATGGGTTTGCAGGATTCAGTTTGGAATTGTTACTTGGTTTTTTGGTAAATACATTAGGTTTTACACCATTAAATAAAAATTTAAATTCTGTTTTAACTGGGATTCTTTGGTTTACTTTCGCCATTTTATTAATACAATATGCAAAAAGAAAATTTGAATTTAATGTATTTCACTTTAAACATCAATTATCGAACAAAGAATTTTCCATTGCATTCATGCTTATTATATTAATTACAATAATAACCTTTTTTGGCTTTGGTGGGTTCAAACCATTCGTAGAATTTACTAATGGTTCAAATAAAAGTATTCTCACTTATATGCTACAGATTTTTTATTACTTAGGCGAGTCAGCACTTATTGTATTAACTATCGTATTTGGTCAACAATTTGCGGAAAAACAATTTTTACTGAATCATAATATTCCTAGCGGCGGTGTTTTTTTAGCATTAACTTGGGGATTGATGCACTTTCTATTACAGGGATTTAGTGGCGGCCTATTTACAGTTTCATTTTCTATTCTAGCAGGGATACTTTATGTACTTTGCAAAAAAGATTTTAAATGGAGCTATCTATTAATTGCAGCAGCATTTATCCTATAAAATATCGTTAAATAGGAACTTCATTTTGATAGAAAAAACTCTTGAAACTGGATACCTTTTTTCTATATTCATAGAAAGAAAGTGCTGGAATAAAAAATTTGAGGATGCAAACAAGACATTAAGGTCAGTCGTGCAAAAAATTCTAGAACTTGATATTTCAGATAAAGTTACGATAAAAGGTAGTATTGTTAACGATTATACTCACTTGGAATTTTTTTATACTGAACTATAATAAAAAGCTGAAGGCCTTTACTGCTAAAGGCTTTCAGCATGTCAATCGTGACGTCCCCGACTGGAATCGAACCAGCGACGTTTCGCTTAGGAGGCGAACCCTCTATCCTACTGAGGTACGGGGACATATTCAATTTGGCACTTGTTCAACAAGCCCTTACGTAATATCCATTTTACTAAGGAAGCCTGTTTTCAGTTGATATTTAACCTATCAAGCTTTGGCAGAGTTTCTATCTTTATCAAAGCTACATATAGTAGCTCAGTAATAAAAGCATACCATTTCATTTTATGATTCTTCCTCTTTTCTGTCAATCATTATTCGGAAAAGGAAAATATTTTCTTTTTCTCAGTAATTGTAGGCATATATATCGAAATCAAGCGCTGTCAATGCTAAGATTATAGTAAGAAGAGAAAAAGGAGAGTTGATTGTATGACTGACAAACCAAAAGAGAAGGTATTTGCGGAACGACAGGACAATTATAAGCAGGAAAAGGAAGAAATCTTTAAGCAAGCTCTGAAAGAACAAAAAGCAACTGATAAAGAAGCGGATAAAAAAGAGAAATAACCTTTATCTAACTTTATATTTGCCGAAACACCAGCCGGAAAGCTTTTCCGCTGGTGTTTTTTCCAAATAATAATCAAAAATAATCTTCTAGAATCGGTTTACCTTTCGGCAGCAGCTGATCTAACTGGCGAATTTCTTCTAACTCACCAATGAGCTTTCCATAAAAGCTTAATGCTTCACCTGAGCGATAGCCCATAAACAGCTGTGTCCATTCTTGAATCCCAGCACTCATCATTTTCTCTTTATCTATTTCTTTTGAATTAGCTACCTTTTCAAAAAATGTCCTTCCGTTCTTTAAAATTAGTTTCCAAGTTCCCTCATTCCAATTCGCATACTCATCTTTAATAGTCAAATAATATGTATACTCTTCATCTGCGTATTGAAAAGGGTAATCGGTAATGAAGGTTTCAATATCCACTATTCTTCCCATCATATAAGGTGTCAGCTGCATTTGAAGCAAAGGAGCCGGCATTAAAAAGCTGTTATCCTCTCCAGAGAATCCTTTTTTATAAAAGAATTCCTGAGTGGCTCCATTATGCGAGCCAATAAAACGGTTCAACATACTATAGCCTTCACCAGTTAGGCAAGACCACTCGTATATAGTAAAGCGCTCTCCGCTCACCTGATATACCAGGTAGCCGTCTATTTCTCCTAAGTCATTTTCGTATAAGGCAAATAAGTATTCATTTCCTAAGTCAAACTTATACTCCAGCCACCAGTCTGATCTTATCACGCCTCCACGTTGATTATCTTTTTTTTGTATGTATATTTTTTGAATCACTGCCTTTGCTTCTTTCCAAGTAACACGATGGATACGTCCTTTTGATGCCTTACTAATCGGCCAGTCTTGCGGATTAACTTTATATTCAATCTGTTCAAAGATTTGTTCATAGCCATAGCGACGATAAAAAGGATATGAAAACGGCGCTAAATAGGACAACGCTACCTTATTCCTCGCTGATTCTACAAGCATCGTTTTTATCAGCGCTGTGATGCTTCCCTGTCCTCTATACTCAGGATATGAAGATACACAACCAATTCCAGCCATTTTATATTCGACTCCATGAAAATTTACTTTAAAAGGTGTAGCCAATAGCTGACTAGTCAACGTCTCCCCTTCAAAATAGCCATACCCATCTGAATGCTTCACAATCCAGTCAAAACGTTTTCTCCAACGCTCTGAAATTTCAACATTAAACGCATACGCTCCTAATTCGAGCATTGCAGGAATTTCATCCTTTTTGATTTTACGTACTTCGCCCATTATATCCGGCTCCTTCCAGCTATAGATGTATCATTAAATAAATCTACTGCGCTATTGCCTTTCTACTCATTGCTGATATCGCTTAAACTCCTATACACAAAGCAAAAATCAAATGGATTGCTAAAAAAATCAAACGCTTTCCGCAATACGAGTGGGCTGACCAACAAGAACATGTTTCTCTGCAATCTGGTAAAGGCAACAGCGTGTATTCACTTTTATCGAATCGATATACAGACAGTATAACAGGCAATCCGTTCCAGAAAAAGTGTTGACTGTTTTCTGAGTGAATATCTACTTTTTTGTCCTGCTAATACTACAGATTCCATCAATAAACTAAATTTTGATTTTCTTTATTCGGTCTCTGACTCCTTTTCTATTCCACTAAAGGGATTGAATCACCGAAACCTATGACCACACTTTAGAAGTTAAAAAGACTAAAAAAAGATAAAAAAGGGACTGTGACATTAGTATGCCTCAGTCCCTTAAACCCGGATAAACGGTGTTTCAGAAGTAACTTCTTCGACAATAAGGCGGAAATTCGCAAAAATTTGTAGAACAATTTTCGGAATTTCCGCCTTATTGCTTGAAGCTGAACACTTCTGTCACAACCTCTACTTAGGATACATTTAATAAGAATTTTCTATTTGCTGAAGCATATTTTTAAATTGTTTCTTTTTGAAAAAGCCCATTAGGATGCCAACAAATGTATCATTAATTTTTTGTAGGGTACCAAAAGAGTTCATTTTCTCGGTATAATGAAGCTCACAGGAGTACTCATCCACTGGTCTAATTTCATATTGTGCAAAAAAATCATTTCTTGCAGTTGATGTCTTATACGCATAACACTCATTATCAACCAGTTTTTCAATCTTTATTTTAGCTCTACTGTTTTTTGAATATTCTTTAATATACTCGAAATTTCTCAGCTGTAATCGATTCAGTGTCTCTCCTGTATTATGACGCACATCAAAAATTACTGATTCAAGAATTTTTTCATAGATATAGGTTGCTGGTACATTCATCTTTTTGACAATTTCCAGCCTTTTCACCTCAGTATCTTTAACTTATTTATTCTGCTTTTCCCGCTTTCTTCCAGTTACAAAGAAAAACAGACCGGCTGCCATAACAACCAGCGATGTAATAATGTTGGCAAAATTATATGAACCAGTCTGCGCATTTGCACTATATACAAACATAAGCAATCCTATACTGATTATGAATAAGCCGTTCTTTGTCATATTTACCAGTCCCATCTACTAAATTATACTGCTGCTGCTTGGAAATAAAGTACGTTGCCCCAAGGTTGTGCCTTAATCATTTCTTTCGCTTTTGTAGCTGCTGCTGCGGCATCCCCTGTTACTTCAAAAATTAGTTTAATTCCTTGTTTTTCTTTAAAGCTATATGTGAAGTCTCCTCCATCATAGGTGTTTAATAACTCTTTAATTGCATCCTGCTGCATTGCTGAACTGATTCCAATCATCGTATTTTCCCCTTTCATTTTATGTAAGATTACTGGATGATACAGCTGTCTGAATCATCCAGTAACAATTTTGTTTGATACTTATTCAGGTTCCCCTAATGAAGGGTCTACCTTGTTTGCTGCAATCACAAATGGTGCCCAGATGACAAATGCAACCGCTAAATTGACAAGTGACAGTACAATTGCACGCCAGTCTCCAGCTGTTGCCAGGAATCCGCTAAGAATAGTCGGCATTACCCAGATAACATTTACAACAACTGGTTTAACTAACCCTGCTTCTGTTGCAAAGAAAGCAATTGTTGCCGTTACTAATGGTGCTACGATAAATGGCACAACGAGAACTGGATTCAATACTACTGGCAGACCGAACATTACAGGCTCATTAATATTGAATAAACCAGGTCCAATTCCTAATCGACCAACTGTTTTGTAATCCGCACGTTTTGAGAACATAAGGATAGTAATCAATAGAACAAGTGTTACACCTGCTCCGCCTGGCCATACAAAAGCTTCGAATGAACCAGCAACCCATTTATAAGGGATTGGTTCAGCATTTTGATAAGCATTTGTATTTTCTACCATTGCCACTCCATAGATGGACTGCAGTACAGGCCCCATGATGTTTGTCCCGTGAAGACCAAAGAACCACAAAACATGTACAAGTAGTACAATGATAAATACTGCGAAGTAACCCTGTGATAAGCCCAATAACGGTGCTTGAATTGTATCAGAAATCCAGTCAATAACCGGCATGCCAGTTACTTGTTTGAATACTTTATAAATGATACCACACACATAAAGTGCTACTACACCAGGAATAATTGCGGCAAAAGCTTTTGATACTGCTGGTGGAACTGAATCCGGCATTTTAATAACAATATTTTTTCTCATTAAAATAGCGAAAATAATAACTGATATAAAACCAAAAATCATTGCTGTAAACAAACCAGATCCACCCATATGTGGACTAAATGGGAAATAGCCCCAAGCACTAGCTCCAATACTTGATGCACCATCTGCAGTTGTAACAGTACCACCTGCATCTGTAATCATGCTGGCAACATCTTTAGGAAGTGTACCGTCTAAAGTTAATGTTGTTGTTGCTGTGTCAGGTAAGCCCATGAAGAACGCAACCAAAGCGACAATTGAGCCTGATAATG
The DNA here is from genome assembly GCF_054871795.1 of Enterococcus sp. LJL51. Classification (NCBI taxonomy): domain Bacteria; kingdom Bacillati; phylum Bacillota; class Bacilli; order Lactobacillales; family Enterococcaceae; genus Enterococcus; species Enterococcus sp. LJL51. Next base: position 182,800 of record NZ_JBTXLW010000001.1, read on the forward strand.
TATCTACCTCATAGGCTTTCGCCAGGTTGTAGCCAAAAGAAATACAAAATACTACGGCCATAATTGCTAATGTTGCATTCCAAATCAACCCGTTAACATCAATTACCGGCTGAAAGAATTCGGTAATCGGGTTAACCAATCCTGCATCTTTATAGACTTCCGGCTGAAAATAATCTCTTGGGAAGTCACGCATGAATGCGTTTAAAAGTACGGCAACTGCCCCAGCCATTGTTGCCGGCATCATGCCAATAAATGCATCACGCAATGCTACTAGATGCTTTTCTGCACCAATTTTAGCAGCAACAGGCAGGATGTACTTCTCCATCCAGTTTACTAATCCATTCATTTCTATATCCTCCTATAAATACTATTTATCTAAAGAGCAGCACTCTTTAAATCAACCCATCAAAAACTCCGTTCAAAAAGTTTCCAAATCAATTTCCACTTCTCCGTTCAAAAAGAATGGGAATTATTTTGCATCCATGCGACGGTATACGTCAATGATTTCTTTCGCCAAATCAGTGAAAGCAATCGATGTCATCAAATGGTCCTGACTGTGTACAGTCAACAATGTTACTGTCATGTTGTTGCCTTGTGCTTCCTGTGTTAATAAACCAGTTTGTGAGTGGTGTGCTTCAACTAACGAAGCTTCTGCGTCAGCAATTTTTTGATCTGCTACTTCAAAGTTTCCTTCTTTCGCTGCTGCAATAGCTTCCATTGCATCACTTTTCGCATTTCCGCCAAACATAATTAAACCCATAATAGCTTCTAAATTTTTTTCTTCCATTCCCATTTCTCCTTCAATCATATTTATTTTTATTCGATTAGCCCATTAACGCAACAGCTTGATCCAGAACTTTTTCACCGTTCATCATGCCATAGTCAGCCATGTTGATAACATCCAGCGGAATACCCATTGGTGCAAGCTTTTGTTCGAACTGTGCTTTCATGAAACGAACTTGCGGGCCTAAAAGTAGAACATTTACATCTTTTGCTTCCAAGTTATTGTCTGCATCTGATGCAGATACTGCAAAGATATCAGCATCCATTCCTCTTGCTTCAGCTGCTTTTTGCATTTTTGTTACTAATAAACTTGTACTCATTCCTGCAGAACATACTAACATAATTGTTTTCTTCGCCATTTTTTTACACTCCTTAAAGTAATTTAGTTACACATAAGTAATAAGCAAGAAACATGCCAAAAAAAATAACCTTATATCCTTTAATATAAGGTTATAATTTATTTGTTTAGTGTGCACACTAGGAGTTATTTCATACACACTAAAGGCTAGTATGTAAAATTACATACTAGCCTTTAGTAATTTGATTTTTTTACACTCATTGTTCTTTTTCGAAGTAGCTCACATTAATATGAGCTTTCTATCTGATCAAGCATTTTTTTGAATTGTCTCTTTTTAAAAAAGCCTAATATAAAACCAATCGCTGCATCATTTAATTTCTGCATCGTCCCAAATGATTCCATTTTCTCTGTATAATGAACTTCACAGGAATTATTGTCCACAGCTTTAATTTTATATTGTGCATGATACTGATTTTTCACTGTAGAGGTTTTATAAGCATATTCTTCATTTTCCACCAGCTTCTCAATCTTAATCTTCGCCCGGCTGTTCTTAGAAAATTCTTTGACATATTCAAAATTATTTAACTGCATAGGTTTTAATCGTTTACCAGTACTTCGATTCACATCATATAATACTGATTCAACAACTTTTCCATAAAAATAGGAAGCTGGCACATTCATCTTTTTAACGATTTCCATTCTTCTTCACCTCATTATCCTTATCTTTATTCTGCTTATCGCGCTTTCTTCCCTTTAAGAAGAAAAACAATCCGATTCCCATGACAACTAATGAAGAAAAAATATTTACAATATTGTATTCGCCCGTCTGCGCATTTGCACTATATACAAACATAAGCAATCCTATACTGATTACAAATAGGCCGTTTTTTGTCATTATTACCAGTCCCGTCTAAAAATTATACTGCTGTGGCTTGGAAATACAACACATTGCCCCACGGCTGTGCTTTAATCATTTCCTTCGCTTTCACAGCGGCAGCGGCAGCATCGCCGGTTACTTCAAAAACAAGCTTGATTCCTTGTTTTTCTTTAAAAGTATAAGTGAAGTCGCCTCCATCATAAGTGTTTAATAACTCTTTAATTGCATCTTGCTGCATTGCTGAACTAATTCCGATCATTGTTAATTACCCCTTTCGTTTATTATATGTAAGAATGCCGGATGATCCAATAAAGCAGATCATCCAGCAAAAATAATTAATACTTATTCCTTCTCGCCTAATGCAGGATCTACTTTATTCGCTGCAATAACGAATGGTACCCAGATAATGAAGGATGACAGCATACATACTAGTGACACGATGATTGCTCTCCAGTCAAATCCAGTTGCCATAAATGCCAGCAGAACCGGCGGCATTACCCATGTTACCTGTTGACTGACCGGATTTACCAAGTCTGCCATTGTTGCAAAGTAACCGATAGAAACTGATACTACAGGCGCTAATAAGAATGGAATAAACATAATTGCATTCAATACAATTGGTAAACCAAACATAATAGGCTCATTAATGTTGAATAAACCAGGGCCTAATGACAACGTACCAACGGCACGGTAATCTGCCCGTTTAGAGAATAGAATAATTGCAAGAATTAGTATAATCGTTCCACCTGAACCACCATACCATCCGAAAGCATCCCATGAGCCACGAACCCATTTGTATCCTTCAGATTTAACTAATTCAATACCACCATCCTGGAATAAGCTAAGGTTTTCCAATTGAGCAACCCCGAATACCCCTTCAAGAATTGGTGCTAATACGTTAGGTCCATGAATTCCGAAGAACCAGAAGACTTGAACGAATAGTGTAACAATGAATACTGCGAAGTATCCTTGAGAGAAACCAAGCAACGGTTTCGCGATAGCTTCACTAATCCAATCAGTAAACAATTGATCTGTAAACATTCTGAAGAAATAATAAAATGCTGAACACACATAAAGTGCTGCGGTTGCAGGAATAATTGCCGCAAAAGCTTTTGATACTGCTGGCGGAACTGAATCCGGCAGCTTAATAGTGATATTTCTCTTCATTAACTGACAGAAAATCATCGTTGCTACAAACCCGATAATCATTGCTGTAAAATAACTTTCACCTTTGAGATGGGAGATATTTAACCAGCCATATGCTGAACCAGTAATTCCATCAGCGGTTGCTACCAGCCCTGCATTTGCAGTATTAATAGCGTCTACTGCTGAACTAGGCAATTCCATAGCCCAACTTCCTGAGAATGAATCTGAGAATCCAGCTGCAAAAGAAATCAATGAAACAATTCCCCCTGCTAAGTCGTTTACATTGTATGCTCTTGCAATATAGTATCCCCATGAGAATGAGAATATTATAGCTGCAATCAATATGGTCCCGTTGTAAACAAAACCATTAATTCCAATGATATCCTTGATTACTGGAATCATTGTACCGTCATACCCAGATAATACCTGAGTCATGTCAGCATTGTACGTTGGTGGAAAGAATTGCCTTGGCATATCACGAATAATTGCGTTGATCATTAGCGCAACAGAACCGGCCATCGTTGCTGGCATCGTACCGATGAAAGCGTCACGAAGTGCAACTAGGTGTTTCTGAGCACCAATCTTCCCGGCAACAGGAAGAATGTACTTTTCCAACCATGCTGTTAAAGCGTTCATTTTTGTATCCTCCTATAAAAATATTTATCTAAAGAGCAAACGCTCTTTAAACCCCAATTAATAAAACTCCGTTCAAAAAGTTTTAAGATAATTACCTCAAATTCTCCGTTCAAAAAGAATAAGATTTATTTTGCATCCATGCGACGGTATACGTCAATGATTTCTTTCGCCAAATCAGTGAAAGCAATCGATGTCATCAAATGGTCCTGACTGTGTACAGTTAGCAATGTTACTGTCATGTTGTTGCCTTGTGCTTCCTGTGTTAACAAACCAGTTTGTGAATGGTGTGCTTCAACTAACGAAGCTTCTGCGTCAGCAATTTTTTGATCTGCTACTTCAAAGTTTCCTTCTTTCGCTGCTGCAATAGCTTCCATTGCATCGCTTTTTGCATTTCCGCCAAACATGATTAAGCCCATGATGGCTTCTAAGTTTTGTTGTTCTTCCATTTTCATTTCTCCTTCAATTCCTGATATCTTTGAGAGATTAACCCATCAAAGCGATTGCTTGATCCAGTACTTTTTCACCATTCATCATGCCATAGTCAGCCATGTTGATAACGTCAAATGGAATTCCTTTAGGTGCAAGTTTTTGTTCGAATTGTGCTTTCATGAAACGAACTTGCGGGCCTAAAAGTAGAACATTTACATCTTTTGCTTCCAAGTTATTGTCTGCATCTGATGCAGATACCGCAAAGATATCAGCGTCCATTCCTCTTGCTTCAGCTGCTTTTTGCATTTTTGTTACTAATAAACTCGTACTCATTCCAGCAGAACATACTAGCATAATTGTTTTTTTAGCCATTTTTCTTCACTCCCTAATATATTTGGTTACACTGTTATATAAGCAAGAAGCGTGCCAAAATTGTATAGACCAAAATCCTTGCTAACAAAGGCTTTGGTCTATAACACTTTCACACGCACACTCTGTTAGAATCGTACACAGTGACTCTTTGTGTGTAATCTTTTATTTTCTAATTTTGTTTTCCAAAAACATTTTGGTCAGATGAGCAATCTCTGTTTCAGGGATGGAGAGCCGATAAGCTTTTTCAATCACCATCATGTTCGTTCTGACAACATCTGTTTCCAGACGGTTTTTCTTCACAAAATCTGTAAGTCCTGTGAATGCTTTCGTTTCCTCGCCCTTCAAGATTGAATCGACCAAGAATGCTAGATGGATAACAATACCGGCATCAACACCTGGCTCTACAATAATGTGCATATCCGTCTGTATTTTATGAACCGTCTTTTGAAGCATTACAATTAACTTCTGTAAAGAATCCACAGTAGTAATTGTATCAGTTAAAGAACGAACGATTTTTTCAGTCGGCACCTCATCGCCTGCAATCCGTTTTAATACATTCAGCTTTTCATCATCAAATATATCATAGGCCGAGAAGAAAGGAATATTTTGGTACTCAACATCAACCGTACCGGCAATTGCTTTTATTTCATATTCTTCCATTAAGCTATCAATATGTTTTTTAAAGGCTTCTCTCTCTAAAAACTGCATTTGAATGATTTCTACCTTGTCCTCATCAATTACAGGTAAAATCCTTTGATATAGCCGGGCAGCTACGCCTTCACCGGTAAAACAGGTTACAACTACTGCTTTTTTGACTTGATTTGGATTCTTCATACTGCTGCGGAACTGCTCCCGAATGATTCCTTCAAAGGACATTTGAATATTTTGATAAATATCTTCTAAACTTCTTCCCACACTCGCCATTCGAATTGCTTCTAAAACAATCATGGTACTTGTCATGGAAATTGCTTTTGTCCGAATGCCTGTTTCTTCAAAAATCAGGTTTCCAAAAGAATTCAGAGAGCCCATATCTGTCAGAAGGAGCATGCCGTTACTTAACGTTTCCTGATTTTCCACAACATAAGCTCGTAAATGCTCGTACATCGCCTGAACTTCCATCGTTAAAGGCATATTCATCGCCGTTCCGGTTGAAATACCTAAAAGCTCTTGTGCGGTCTCCAGCATGCTGGACGCAGTAGAGTTCCCATGCATCAGTATGACAACACCGACATTGTTAATCTCAACCATTTCCTTGTTGCCTACATCAATTGAAAGAAACATACTGATAAAACCAATTTCATCAAAAGGAATCTCAATATCGTTTTCCTCTTCAATTATCGCCGAGAGGTCAATAGCTACCTGAAATTCTTCCTTCATTTGTTTTCTTATATTATTCAAATTTGGGTGGACAATCATATGTCCTTCACGCACTCGGTCAATAGTACTCTGTAAATGCAGTGCAAAAGCAAAGCGGGCATTTTCATTATAGGTTCGTGCCAAGCGCTTTTCAGCTATATCATAGAGTCTGTTAGTCAGCTTCCAGATGCTCTCCGGCAGCAGCTCTTTATGAACGGAGCTTTGCGTTAGCTCTTCCACATAAGTCTGGAAATAAGCATCCATATCTTTAGCAATTAGTTCTTCAAGATCGATATTCTCCAGTTCGTTTGTAGACAACGTGGAAACTTTTTCTTCAATTTCATTATAAACCTGCATATCACGTGCTGGATCTCTAGACCAGACAACCTCATTCGATCCCGGCTCAAAGGTTAGATAATTGTTTTTTGCATCCACGAACCGGTCCAAACGGTCAGAAACTTCCTTGATTTTCAATAGTCCTTTTTGCACCTGAAGAGGTAAGTCCTTTTTCCGAATCATCAGACTGGATGTATTGTGTGTCCGATAATGCAGGAAGGACTTTGCACAAACCAGTTTTAAGTCTCGCTTAACCTGTCCAATATTTCCTTCAGCATCATATAGCATGAACGCTAAAACAGCTTCTCTTTCAATGTTTATCCGTTGATTTAAGCGGTTTGCCTCCTGCTTGATAAACAGTCCAATGATATCATAACGCTCATCCAGAGAACGTGCCTCCAAATTGGGCAGGGTAATCGCCATAGGTATTCGTCGATTAAATGTCGTTAGAAATGTTTCTGAAGATTCCGTTGTTGCTCCGATAATCTGCACAGATGCATCATAGGTTTTTCCGCTTTCGCCTAAAGGACGATAAATGCCTTTATCAATAAAGGTAAACAGCATTTCCTGCCCTTCTGGCGGTAAACGATGAATTTCATCGAGGAATAGAACCCCGCCGTCAGCTTCTGAAATCAGTCCAGTACTATCATTTTCCGCCCCTGTATAAGCACCCTTTTTCACGCCAAAAATATGACCAAACAAGAGCTGTGGATTCTGGGCATAGTCTGCACAATTAAAGGAAATAAACGGTGCATTTTCAGGTAAAGTCTGCGATTCCACCGCAAAATGATACATACACTCTGCAAACAAAGATTTCCCTGTTCCGGTCTCTCCAAAAATGATTGTATGAAGACCGCGCGGCGGATACAAAATAGCTGCTTTTGCCTGTTGAATACTAACCTTTAGTGAATCATTGGCACCAACCAGATTTTCAAAGGTTACCTCACTGGAATTATCCACATGAATTTTTTCTTCCTCAAAAACAGAAGAATAGACAACTGGCCGTCCTTCTTTTTTTAAGATTTTCTTTTCTTTGGAAAGCTCACTCAGGTATCTGCTGGCATTGCTTCGGTCAATCTCTAAAGACTCAGCGATGTCGGCAGCAGTCATACCAATTTTTTTCTCTTCCAACAGAGCTAGTATTTCTTCTTTTCTGGATTTCATACTTAGCCTCCTTATGCTTGATGAATCCATATACAACAATCAAACAATTATTTCTTTTTGCTTTTTTTCACACGTTTCTGCTCTTTTTCCTGCTCCTTTTTTTCAGTCTGGAATTGAGCATCATAAATGAACAATTCAGCTGCAGAAATACCTATCTGTTTCAACAAGCGCTGGTAATCCCGTTTCGTTCGTTCATTAACAAATGTTATCACTGTACCTGTTGCTCCCATTCGACCAGAGCGGCCGGCTCGATGAGCATAGCTTACAGCATCCAGCGGGACATCTACATTGACAACGTAGTCCACAGCAGGAAAATCCAAGCCGCGGGCACCCACATCTGTCGTTAACAGCATCTGTATCTTTTTCTGTGCAAACTGCCCAACTGCCAGCTTGCGCAGCTGCTTGTTCTGATCAGAAGCTAAGCCAGCTACAGGTAAAGCCTCATAGGTGAGCTTTTCTTCTATTGCGCCTAAATCTGTTAGCTGATTAAAAAAAACCATACCGTAAAAGTTTGGTATATGAAGCATCTTTTGTAAGAACTCTTTTCTCTTTCTAAAAGGTACTTCTATGTAGTAATGTTGAACTTTTCCAGCCGATTGGTCTTCTTCCATCACATCGATTGTCAGAACCTCTGCCGCCAGCTCGTTAACCTCCTCAGCAATTTTATCAGCTGTTGCTGAATAAAATGCCAGCTGATAATCAACGGGTGCACTTTGAAGAATTTGTCTCGTTAAATCCAGCTCGCTTTTTTGTAAAAGCAAATCAGCTTCATCCATAACAATCATTTTTAGCTGATGACTCTTAATCTTTTTAGCACGAATCAGCTCCATAATTCGTCCTGGCGTACCAATTAGGACTTCAGGCTTCTTTTTAAGCTTTTCGATTTGACGGTTCACATTTGCTCCGCCTATCAGCCGCTGAACTTTCAGCTGCAGGGGCTGAGCCCATTCCTGAGCAACCTGACCAATCTGCATAGCCAGTTCCTGCGAAGGAGCCAGAATCAGCAGCTGGCTGCCTTCACCCTTGTTGATTTGCAATAACAACGGCAGCAGGTACGCTAATGTTTTACCTGTTCCAGTTGGAGAGATTCCCCGGACATTTTTTCCTTCTGATAAAGGATTAAAGCTTTTACTCTGAATAGCAGAAGGTTCATCAAAACCAGAAGCCTGCCATTTTTCTTGCCAAACCTCTGGTAACTGTTTTACGAAATTCATATTTTCCCTTTCAAGAATAAGACCTTAATAATTTCAATGGCTGCTTTATAAACAGTCAGATAGAAGTCAAGCTGCGTGCATATATCAAGGGAGCGAATCAAAAAATTCAACTCCCTCAATACCACAGATTCCAATCACTTATTTCCACTCGGTCAACGCAGTTTCATTTCTACGTATCACTGTTAAAACTGTGTACCTCGGAACCAGGTTGTCGCAATCAAAACTGCTATTAGTCTTATCTATTGTTAATTTCTGTTCTTTTACTTCCTATCTTCCATTTTACTTTTTATCGGCATCAAATACAATACCTGCACTACTTCTTAAATCAGTTAAAACCTGATTGACATTTCTGGAAAGCTCGACCCATTCTTCGTATTGAACACCCCAGTTTTTATCAGCAGGATTCTCAATAACATGAGCAAAATCAGAGGCTTCCTCTACCATTGGATTTTCTTCTGTTGTCAGCGCAATAACTTCCCGCTCTTTCTGATTTCTATCATGAAATTCAGCCTTGGAAATTGCATTGATTCCATCCAGCAACAACGTACCATTGTCAAAGTAGATTTCTGATCCTTGGAAGGAGTCACCAATTTTCCCTGCTTGTATCGTTACATCAAAACGGTCATATCTTAAAATCGCTGTGCCTAGTCCATCTACACCAGTTGCGACTTTCCGTGCAAAATAATGACTTTCCTGAGGCATACCAAACCACGCCACAGCTGCATAAATCAGATAGACACCTAAATCCATTAAAGCTCCACCCGAAAAATGAGGAGAAAAGATATTCGGTTCTTCACCATCCAATACTTGGTCATAGCGGGAGGAATATTTCATATAAGTAAAGCTGGCACCAATAATTTCATTTTTTAGAGGTAGAAGTTCGCCAATTTTTTTGAAGCTTTTCTCATGAATATTTCTTGCTGCTTCAAAGAAAAACACCTTTTGCTTGTTGGCTAGATGAATAATTTCCTCCATTTCAGCAGGAGTAGTGAATGCCGGTTTTTCCACAATGACATTCTTTCCAGCTAAAATTGCTTGTTTTGCTTGTTCAAAGTGCAAAGAATTAGGGGATGCGATGTATACAGTACTCATGTGTTCAATGCCAAAAAAGGCAGCTAAATCTATGGCATATTCTACATCACCATACTTCTCACCAAACTTTTGTGCCGTTTCCAAACGTCTGGAATAAACCGCCGTTAAATCATATTTTCCAGTCTCCAATGCCGCCTGCACAAATTGTTCACTAATCCAGTTTGTTCCGATAACACCTAAATGAATCATATTCTCCTCACCTTTCTTTATTCTCGCTGTTTAAATACTTCATGTATATGAATCCTATTAAATACATGAAAGCTGACTCCATCCCTTTGCTTTGTAGATTACTTTTCCTGTAATGAATAGTCAAAAGGATTCATATAGATCAAAAGGAATTTCCTTTAGTACACGAATCGTTTCGGGCGTAACCTCACAGTTGTAGGCTAAAACATTTAATCCCAGCTTTTGACCGGCTTCAATAGCTTCTGTCAGCGCAGGCTGCATCTCTGTGTTAATTGTTGCTTTGTCAACCTGTTCAAATTGTATCACAAACAATACATAGCATTGATAGCCTTCGCTAATTGCTCTATTCAGCTCATTTACATGCTTCAGCCCTCTCAAAGTAGGCGCATCGGGAAAGGCGCCTAATCGGCTGTTTTCCAAAGTCATCCCTTTCACCTCAATGAAAGCTTTCTGCTCTGTGCTTGTTTCAACATAAATATCAAACTGTGAATTGCCATACTTTTTTTCACGCTTCACTAAAGTCATTTGTCCTGTTAATCCAGGAAGCTGAATCATCCCCTCTTTTAGCCCTTGGGCCGCCAGTGCATTAGGAACCTGACTGTCAATATTAAACCACTGACCATTCTTTTTTACAGCAATCAAATCATAAGCTGTTTTTCTTTTAGGAGACGGCTGATAGCTTAAGACTACCTCCACTTCAGGCAAAAACAGTTCGCGGCACCGTCCTGTATTTTTAACATGGACCGTCACTTGTTCGCCTGTTTCGATCATGCGGCATTCAGCAATAAAGCGATTGGGCCGACAAATAAACCGCGCCAGATGTACATCTGGATAGACTATCATCAAAACACCTCTTCTTCACCACAATACCATAGTTTGCAATCCTTAGACAAATTAGTCTTATCAGATCTTCACTAAGCAAGTATATAAATCAACTATCTAAAGACATTCAGTTAATCTTATGCTCCTATTATATACCTTTTGAATCTCTTAACTCAATAATAGTTCCTTCAGGTGCATAAAGTTTGCACAATCTTGTCTTGGCTACCTGGTAAATAACCGAGCCTTCCTTTTGAATAAACGAGTCCTGATACTTACTGAGCTCGTCTACTGCTGCTTCAAGGGACGCCACCCATAGGCAAAAATGAGCAATGCCTTCCGAATTTTGACTTTTAGGCAGCTGCTCTGCCTTTTTGCCAGTTTGCAGCTCGATATAAAAGTCATTCAAACACAGCCAGCTGTTGTAATCTCTCCCATGAAAATCAGGTGTTTCCAATTTCACTTCAAAGCCCAGAGTCTGATAGAATGCCAACGACTCTCGATAATTGTTTGTCTGAATACACAAGTGATGGACTGTTTTTTTCATCTTCAGCTTCCTTTCTTTTTTCATTCCTTCGAAGCATATCATATTTCTGTGTCTGCAAAAAGCATCTAATAAGCTGATATTAGGACACAACAACAGACTCGAATAGAAGTTTCTTGAGCCTTGAGAACCAGGTAGATACTGTTCAACATCAGCTCGTATCTTACTCTTGTTCTCAGCAAGTAAGCAAGTTTTTCTTAAAACGACAGGAAACACAAATGTGAGACCCTCGATGTTGACTGATTCTCGCCTAGTGCTTTACAAATTTAAAAAAAAGCTTGGCTTATTTCCGAAGAAATTACTTCTGTACCGCCGTTTAATTAAATTTAGGCACATTAAAAGTCTGGGAACTTGGTTTAGTACCCAGACACTTGCAGTCAGGAGTCAATAATATCCTTTTTTAACTAGCTTTCTTTTGTGCCTTTAAAGTAATAGCCGGCAATTGGATAATACAGGCAGATAAGCATTCCTCCAACTGCAAAAAATGCTGTCTCGTTTAAAGAACGCATATATAGTACTCCAGCCGTTATCACAAAAGGTAACAGCACGTATTTTACAATTGGTTGTGTAACTTTAGGTTTCAGATACGTAATCAGTAAGCGAACCGGTAAAAAGAAAATACCAAAAACTGCTGTCATTAAAATATCTTTCCATGTTATTTTCATCCCTTGTTTCCCCTTTTCCTTTGAATCATTTTTTAGAAAATCAGTTTGCAGCTGTTCGCCGAGTAGTTTTAAAGAAACTAAATCCGGTCGGCTTTTGCCAAGCTCCCATTTTGAGATGGTCTGACGAGTAACAAATACCTTGTCAGCTACTTCCTGCTGAGTTAATCCCAGCTCTTTTCTCTTCTCTTTTATTTGTTCATGTATTTCCATTTGTATTACCTCCTTGCATTTACCATATGCTAATGACAAAAAAAAGTAACGCAACTCTAAGCGTTGCGCAGTGATTTCTTACTGTTCATTTCGTAAAGCCAGTTTTAATCTGTAATCTGACAAGCTCTTCGTACTTAATTTTCCCTAACCTATGTTAAACTTCGTTAACCTTCGTTAAATTTCGTTAACAATCAGTGCTTTCCAACCCTAATTTTTTTAATTCATGCTATGATTAAAAGAAAACGGGAGGTTGGGTAATGAAGAAACACTGGTCTTTTCTATTGGGGGCTTCTGTAGTGACTGGACTTGCCAGCTCATTGTTATTTAAAAATAAAAAGAAGAAACAGGAGGCTAGTCAAACGGCTTCTGATTTGATCACTCTCTTTCAAGGGAAGTGGTGGTTTATTAATCAGGGCAAAGCTACCCAGCATCAGCTAGCCATTGACGAGAAACTGAATATTATGATTGACGGCAAACCAGTTACTTATTCATTAGTTGAATGGAATATACAGCGTTTAGTTGTTCAGGATACCTATGGTTTTCATTTAATTGTTGAAACAAGAAATAATCAGCCTTATACGCTCTATGATGAAGCTGATGACCGAACATATCTATTAGAAAAGGTCACCTCTATGGAAAAATTAACAGATTCAAAAGAAAATTAATTATAAAAATAATTATACTAAGAGTAGAGGGTAAATTCGGCTGTCAATGAATTTACCCTCTACTTTCTTTTTCAGTTTATCATGAAAAGTGACAGGAAGAACTGTTATGAACGATTAGATTTCAAGTTCTAGTCAAAAAACATTCTCCTTCACTATCATTTTAAGAATATCCTGCGTGATTCCAATATTCAACACTTTTTACCCGTTTCTTTATTTAACTTATAAATTAACTTATAAATCTTCGATCGTCTTTCGATCCTTCACTACACTCAATTTCCCCTGACGCTGCTCCAGCTCCTTCATTACTGCTTCTAAAGGGATATCCTTCTCCGCCAATAAAACCAGCATATGATAAACCAAATCTGCCGTTTCACTAATCAGCTCCTCTGGTTCATTTTTTGCAGCAATAATGACTTCTGTCGCTTCTTCTCCGACTTTTTTCAAAATTTTATCTAAACCCTTTTCAAACAAGTAGCTGGTATATGAACCTTCTTTTTGTTGTGCTTTTCGTTCCATTATTTCGGCATAAAGTTCTTCAATCATTCATTTTCCTCCTCAAGAATCACATTGAAGAAACAGCTATGTGCTCCTGTGTGACAGGCAGGACCTATCTGCTCCACCTTAATCAGCAGTGTATCTTTGTCGCAATCCGTCTGAATACTCTTTACCTTCTGGGTATGACCGCTCGTCTCGCCTTTATTCCATAATGATTGCCTTGAGCGGGAATAAAACCATGTGGTTTTTGTTTCCAGTGTTTTATTAAAGCTTTCTTCATTCATATAAGCCAACATTAATACCTCATTTGTTTGTTCTTCTATAATGATAGTAGGGATTAGTCCTTTAGAAAAATCTGGTTTCATAAACGAATACTCACTCCTTCACTGCTTAAATACGCTTTTAAATCAGGGATTTTTACTTCTCCATAATGAAATATACTGGCTGCTAGAGCAGCAGTTACACCAGTTTTTTCAAAAACTTCCAAGATATCCCTACTGCTGCCGCAGCCTCCCGAAGCAATTACAGGAACCGTAACAGCCTCGCAAACCGCTTGAAGCATCGGTAAATCATAGCCCTCTTTCGTTCCATCTGCATCCATACTTGTCAGCAGTATTTCTCCCGAACCAAGTGAAACTGCTTCTTTAGCCCATGCCACCACATCCAAACCAGTATCTTCTCTTCCACCCTTCGTATAGACATGCCAGCTGCCGTCTGCCGCCTTTTTTCCATCAATTGCAGTCACGATACACTGAGAACCAAATTTTTCAGCACCTTGTCTAATTAAATCGGGCTCATTGATAGCTGCAGAATTTAGCGATATTTTATCTGCACCAGCCTGAAGCATTCGCTTCATGTCTTCAATAGAGCGGATACCTCCGCCGACAGTTAAAGGAATGAAGACTTCCGCAGCAGTCCGCTCAACTACCTCTACCATCGTCTCGCGTTCGTCGCTTGTAGCAGTGATGTCCAGAAAGACCAGTTCATCCGCTCCCTGTTCATTGTATGCCCGGGCAATTTCTACAGGATCGCCAATACTCTGCAGGTTAACAAAATTGACGCCCTTAACCACCTGCCCATCGGTTACATCCAGACATGGGATGATTCGCTTTGTCAGCATCCAGTTGCCACCTCCTGCATTTCTTCCAGCGTAATTCGTCCCTCATAGTAGGCTTTTCCAACTATTGTTCCGTAGACACCTATAGCTGCCAGCTTTTCTAAATCAGCTTTACTGCTGACACCACCTGAAGCGATTATATTCACCTGAGGAACTACAGACAACAGCTTTTCATAGTGCTCAAAGCTGGGACCTGTTAACGTTCCATCTTTCGATATATCGGTATAAATAAGTGTCTTTACACCAATTGCCGCCATTTCCTGTGCCATACTCAGATAATCCGTCTCACTAACCTCCAGCCAGCCGCTGACAGCTACTTTTCCATGCTTGGCATCAATTCCGACAGCAATCTGTTCTCCGTACTTTTGGACTGCTTCCTTGACGAGGTCAGGGTCTTTTAGTGCTGCAGAACCGATAATAATTCGATCAATACCTAGCTCAGCGTACTTCTTCACCTGTTCGATTGAGCGAATACCGCCGCCAACTTCTACCGGTAATCCAGTTTCCCTTTTTATCTTCTCAATCAGAGCAGCATTGGTAGTGTCTCCTGCAAGAGCACCATCCAAATCAACAATATGAAGAAATTGACAGCCAGCTTTTCTAAATATCTCTGCTTGGGCCAAGGGATCTTCATTTACAACTGTCTTTTTAGAAAAATCACCTTTGACTAATCGGACAGCTGCTCCTTCCCGAATATCAATTGCCGGTAAAACGTACATGATCCACTACCTCCTTAAACCCCTTTAGTATTTTCAACCCAATCGCTCCACTTTTCTCAGGATGAAATTGAGTACCGTAAATGTGTCCTTGTGAAATCATTGCCGGAACTTTTAAAGAATACTGTACCAAAGCATCAATCGTATCCGGATCACAATCTGCATAGTAGGAATGAACAAAATAGACATATTCACCAGACATTTCCTTGGTTAAGGGTGTTTCTTTTGTAATCATCAGCTCATTCCATCCCATATGAGGAACTGGAAAGTCTTTTTCCTGAGGGATCTTTTCACAAATCCCTTCGATTAGGCCTAATCCTGCAGTATAGCCATTTTCCATACTGCCTTCCAACAGCAGCTGCATCCCTAGACAAACCCCTAGGATGGGCGTTCCGTTAGCTGCAGCCTCTTTAATAACGCTTGTCAGCTGCCGTTTTTCCAATTCAGCCATTGCGAGTGAAAATGCACCAACTCCTGGGAGGATTAGTCCATCCGCTGCTAATATTTCAACAGCATCGGCTGATAGCTTATTTTCCAGCCCTACATAGTTCAATGCCTTCTGAACATTTAAGGTATTTCCTGTATCGTAATCAATGATAACAATCATTTACAGCGTTCCTTTCGTTGAATTAACACCATGAATTTCTGCGTTGTAAGTAATAGCTTCCCGCAAAGCACGTCCTGTTGCCTTGAATAGCGATTCAATTTTGTGGTGGCTATTTTTTCCATGTAGAATTTTTAGATGCAGATTCATCTGAACATTAAATGCCAGTGCCTGAAAAAATTCCTCTGTCAGCTCTGTATCAAAGGCTCCTAGCTTAGGGTTATCAAACTCTGCGTCAAATACCAAGAAAGACCGTCCGCTTAAGTCCAAAGAAGCCATGCCCAGTGTCTCATCCATTGGTACAAAGCTGGTTCCATATCGGTTAATTCCCGCCTTGTCTCCCAATGCTTCTCTTAAACACTGACCCAAAACAATCCCGACATCTTCAACTGTATGATGACTGTCCACATCAAGATCTCCGACAGCTTTAACCTCTAGCGACATTCGGCTGTGACGGGCAAACAGGGTCAGCATATGGTCAAAAAAGCCAACTCCAGTATCAATTACCACTGGCTCCTGCTGATCCAGATTTAAAGTAAGTTCAATTTGTGTTTCTGCCGTTGTACGTTTCAAACTTGCTGTTCTCATTTGTTTTCCTCCTTGAAACGGTATTCTACAGCACGGGCATGAGCCTCTAGCCCTTCCTTTCGCGCCAGTAAAGCAATATCATCTTTAACCTCTGCCAACGCATCCTTTGTATAGTAGCTTACCTGACTATATTTTACAAAATCATACACACCAAGGGGAGAGTAAAATCTTGCTGTACCACTGGTTGGAAGTACATGATTCGTTCCGGATAAATAATCGCCAACAGGCTCTGAGGTGTACGCACCTAGAAAAATTGATCCGGCATGTTTGATTTTTTGAAGATACTGCATAGGGTCTGTCATTTGCACTTCTAAATGCTCCGGTGCGATTTCGTTCATAACCTCAATCATTTCATCAACTGAGGTCACTACGATTAGCCAGCTATGCGCTGTGATCGATTGCTCTGCAATTGCTTTTCGCGGTAAGTCAGCTAATTGAACGGCTATCTCCTCTTCTACACTCTTTGCCAGCTGTTCACAATTAGTTACTAAAAAGGTGCGTGCTAATGAATCGTGCTCTGCCTGTGAAAGTAAATCCGCTGCGATAAAGGCTGGATTAGCCTGATTATCTGCTAAAATACCAATTTCAGAAGGTCCGGCAATCATATCAATCCCTACAGTGCCAAAAACCTGTTTTTTCGCTGCGGCAACATAGGCATTTCCAGGTCCTACGATTTTATCTACCTTTGGAATTGTTTCCGTTCCATAAGCCAGAGCAGCAACTGCCTGAGCACCACCTACCTGAAAAACCCGGTCAACTCCAGCAATCTCAGCCGCTGCCAGAATAATTGCCGGAACGCCGTCAGGAGAAGGCGGGGTGACCATGATGATTTCTTCTACTCCAGCGATTTTAGCAGGTAAAACATTCATCAATACCGAAGACGGGTAAGCTGCTGTACCACCGGGAACGTATACGCCTACTCGATCCAACGGACGAACAAGCTGCCCGCGAAAAACACCTGTTTTTTCAGTGTCCATAAAATCATGCTGCTTCTGCTTCTTATGATAGCTGATAATATTCTCTTTCGCTCGTTCCAAAGCTTTCTTCACATCTGTGTCCAGCTCCTGATAAGCATTCTTCAACGCTGTTTTTGAAACCTCCAGTTCGGTCACTATAGTTTGATCAAACTGCCGAGAATAATCTTTTAGCGCAGTATCCCCCCTAGCTGCTACCTGATCAATAATCACTTTGACCTGCTGATCAATTTGCTGGTCAGCGGATTGTTTAGTCTGACTATCCTGTTTCAGTCCATCTAAGACCGTTTCTTTTGTTCCGATAATCCACTTCATGTTTATCCCTCTTTTCCAATCACTGCTTCCAGCTGCTGAAATAGCTGGAATATTTCTTGTCTTTTTCTTTTAAGCATTGCTTTATTCACAATCATGCGGGCAGATATCGAACAAATATCTTCAAAAATTTCTAATCCATTCTCCTTCAATGTTGTACCTGTTTCAACAATGTCGACAATCGCATCGGCTAGTCCTAATACTGGAGCTATTTCTACAGATCCTTCTATTTTAATGATTTCAACATCTTCACCTTTTGAACGAAAATGATTCGAGGCAATGACTGGATACTTAGTCGCAATTCTTTTTCTTTTATGATCATAGGGTTGATAATCAGCAGTTGAGGCTACAGAAAATTTGCATTTTCCAATAGCCAAATCCAGCATTTCATAGCAGCCGGACGGGTGCTCAAGCAAGACATCCTTTCCAACCACGCCAAGGTCAGCAACACCATGCCTCACATAGGTTCCGACATCTACAGCCTTTACAAGGAGAAAGGTTAACGAACCATCTGGACTGTTAAAAACCAGCTTTCTCTGTTTCTGCTGCATAAAGGATACATCAATACCCGCTTCGTCAAAAAGTGTTAGTGTCTGCTGCTCCAATCGGCCTTTTGTTAGGGCAATTGTTAAGTTACTCATCTTCTGCATCACCTATCCTCACTCTGGTTTGCTTTTTATCCTTGATAAGAATCAGCTCTTCGTAGTGCCACATTTTTCCATAGCTCAGCGCCTCTTCCCAAGTATCGAATAAAGACAGCTCTGCATCTGGTTCTTTTTTTACCAGCTCCTCAGCCATAGTGAAATCTTCCGAATCTGCATGAATTAAGATTCTTGGCTGCTTCAATTCTGCCAGAATGCCCAGCCGATATTGCAGAGCCGCCAATGTATCCAAATTTATTCCTAAACCCACCGCCGGAATTCGATCATGGCCAAACTGCTCAACCAGATGATCATAACGTCCGCCTCTTAGAAAGGCATCTGGAATCATATCCGCGAATCCATTAAATAATATGCCTGTGTAGTAATCCATCAAAGCAACTGAGCCTAAATCAACCGTCACTTCAATCCCAAGATTTTTCTGAATCAACTGTGCCATATGCTTAATTTCCAGAATTATTTCTCTAATGATTGTATCCGCCGGCAATAGCCTCTGTGCCTCAGTAAATACTTCTTCGCTATTTCCAAATAGCCTAGGCAGTCTTTGAATAAAATCGTTCAGTTCGCTAGGATGCTGCTGGATAAACTCTTTTAAACCGCTTAAATTTTTATTGTTTAGTAATTCCTTTAATGTTCTTTTTTCTTCAATATTTAATTTTAGAAACGAAGCAGTTTCTCTAAAGATTCCGGCATGTCCTAATTCAAAATGGAAATTAGGAATTTGTAACGTATTCAGAATATCGACTGCACAGGCAATACATTCTAATTCAGCTTTTGAAGAAGCAAAGCCGATTAACTCAATTCCAGCCTGCGTCAGTTCATTTTGCTCGCCAGACATTTCATCGCTAAAGCGAAATACCTTACCGCTGTAAGAAAGCTTCAAAGGCGGATGAATACCTGCAGTTGCAGCAACTCTTCCAATCGGCATAGTCATATCCGGACGTAATACCAGCAGGCGCCCCTGTTTGTCAAAAAAGCGATAGAGCAGCCCTTCTCCATCATCAGCCTGAAAAACATCTTCAAACTCAATCAGTGGCGTTTCTATACGTTGATACCCTCTCCTCTGAACAATTTGATTCAACTGCTGCTCTAGCTGATATGCACCATTTGCTTCCCGAAACAACCGGTCTTTAGTGCCTGACGGGAGACTTCTATTCCATTTCACAGCACCCACATCCTTTCTATTCTTACTGTATACAAAAAGTCCTCTTGGCAAATAAGCCAAGAGGACGAGAAGTTTTTTTCACGTGGTTCCACCTCAGATTCATTTCTGCTTCACAGCAGAAACCTCTGTTAGTCAAGTGACTAAAAGCGATAACGGGCAATCCCCGATTTTTCCTACATTGATTCAGAAAAATAATTTACAGGCGTGTTCAATAGTAAACAACTATTTCCTCTCACCGACCGGAAACTCTCTAAAGTCATTGATACTATCTACTATTCTGATCATCATTTTTTCATCATATTCTCATTTATTTCTAAAAACTTTACCATGAATCATAACGATAGTCAATAGGCTACAAGTGAAAACCATAATAATAAAAACCTTTATTGTCCCTCTAGAAAACAGCATAGAAATACTTATAACAGAATGGAAACAAAAATATTGAGCTTTGAGAAATGAGTTGAGAGCCATAAAATTGAAAAGTAGTTTACGAAAGCTGCTTTTCATTTATCAGTACAAACCACTTCTATAGTTGACTCCTACTTGATCTTATTCTTGACTATCTTCTATTCTCTGTCAGTTTTTTACTGAGCTTGTGCAATTAACGACCGCAATGTTTTATCCACATTTTCAGCAGCCAGACGACCTTCACGAATCGCCCAGATAACCAGACTCTGGCCGCGTTTGGCATCACCGGCGACATAAACTCGTTCATTATTTGTTGTATAGTCATCATAAACTTCATTTATATTGAACTGATCTAACAGACTTTTTTCAGGTCCGGTGAATCCCATTGCCAGCAGAACTAAATCCGCCTTTAATGTCTTTTCCGTTCCAGCAATGGGCTGAAATGCCTGATCAACTTCTACTGTTTCCAAACCGATAACCTGTCCTCTTTCTGCACCAATAAAGGCAGTTGTAGAGGTCTGATAGAGAGTCAAAGCTTCTTTCTGAACCGCTTCGGCTTCTTCCTGTCCGTAGCCCTTCTTATCCACAAAAGGATATTCAGGCCAAGGATTTGCTTCGGTTCTGTCATGGGGCATCCTAGGAGTAATTTCAAGCTGCTTAACAGAAGCGCAGCCTTGCCGAATCGCAGAGCCAATACAGTCATTTCCTGTATCGCCGCCGCCAATAACAATCACATGCTTCCCTTCCAGTTTTTTGCTGTTTGCTTCGGTACCATGTTTCAGAACATCTTTTGTTGCCTCTGTTAAATAATCAACAGCAAATTGTACTCCTTGAAACTCTCGGCCTGCTACCTTTAAATCTCTCGGTACACTGGCGCCAGTTGCTACAATCACGCGGTCAAAGATTTGGTACAGGGCTTCAACTGAAAGGTCTACCCCAATTTCTGTATTTCCTATGAAGGCAATCCCCACCTCTTTCATCACATCAATTCGACGCTGAACGACCTTCTTATCCAGTTTCATATTGGGAATACCATACATCAGCAAGCCGCCAAAGCGGTCTGAGCGTTCATAAATAGTTACTTCATGTCCTAACTGATTTAAACGCCATGCTGCGGATAGCCCAGCAGGTCCACTGCCGATAACAGCAATTTTGAAGCCTGTTTTTTCTTTCGGCAATCCAGTAGGTTTGACCCAATCATTTTCAAAGGCTGTATCAATGATAAACCGTTCATTATCATGAATGGCTACACCAGAACCATTCAACGCTTCTGTACAAGACTTTTCACAGGGAGCTGGACAAACCCGGCCAGTCATTTCCGGAATGGGATTTGTTCTACTTAGACGTTCCCAGGCTTTCTTGTATTCTCCACGGTAAACCAAATCATTCCATTCAGGAATTAAATTATCATTAGGGCAACCGGAAACCGCACGTTTGCCGCCATAGAAAACACCTGTATGACAAAAAGGAATACCGCAATTCATACATCGTGCTGCCTGCTCCTGCCGTTCATCTTCCGGCAGCGGAACTTGTAGTTCTTCCCAATCATTGATTCGTTCGGCAACAGGCCGATAAGGGTTTTCTTTACGAGAATATTTTAAAAATCCAAATGGATCAGCCATCCTAATCACGCTCCTTTACAGTGGGTTTTGGCGGAGCTGTCTGAGCGCCAACAACTGCTTCAAATGCTGTCTTCAGCAGCTCATCTCCAGATAATCCCTCATTACGGAATTTTTCAGTAACATTAACCATTTCATGGTATTCTTTTGGATACACTTTAACAAAATGCTTTCGTTCAGTTTCCCAGTCATTCAGAATAGTCTGTGCTTTTTCAGACTCCGTATACTCATTGTGCTTTTCTATCAGCTCTTTCAATATACTATCGTCCCCTGATTCATCCAGCTGGAATAATTCAATCATTTCCATATTACATTTTCCTGCAAACTGCTGCTCTGGATCATAAACATAAGCTACACCACCAGACATCCCTGCACCAAAGTTACGGCCAGTCTGTCCAAGGATAACGGCTACACCACCAGTCATATATTCACAGCCATGATCCCCTACACCTTCAACGACAACCTTGGCTCCACTGTTTCTAACACAGAAGCGTTCGCCGCCTGTTCCTCTGAAATAGGCTTCTCCGCGGTTGGCGCCAAAGCATGCTACATTTCCGACAATCGGTGAATGCTCAGCCTGATAACCAGCATCCTCCGGAGGTACGATAATCAGCCGTCCGCCGCTTAAACCCTTGCCTACATAATCATTAGCCTCTCCCGTCAGTTTCAGCACCATGCCCTGAGTGATAAATGCACCAAAGCTCTGACCGGCAATGCCTTTATAATGATACGTAATTAGCCCAGGCTCCAGCTCATAATTACCAAAACGCTCTGCAATCCAGCCGCCCATTCGAGCTCCTACGGTTCGATTGACGTTGTTGATTGTCTCTTCCACATATTTTTTTTGATTATTTTTGATTGCTGCTCCTGCAAAAGCATCCAGCTCTTTCCACTGGCGTTTTTCCTGAAATGGATCTTCGCATTTTCTTTCAATTCCCATTGTATTTCCGAGAATTCTTGAAAAATCTAAAGATTTAGCTTTGCCTTTCGCTACGAATTTTGGCTTTAATATTTCTGTGTGGCCAATCATTTCATCAATCGTGCGAAAGCCTAGTTCTGCCATCAGTTCCCGCAGATCCTCAGCAATAAACATCATCCCATTAATCACATGCTCCGGTTTGCCGGCAAAAAACTTCCGTAATGCCGGATTTTGAGTAGCAACGCCTACCGGACATGTATTGAGGCTGCAGACACGCATCATCACACAGCCAACTGCTACCAGTGCTAATGAAGCAAAGCTATATTCCTCAGCACCCAATAAAGCAGCAACTGCCACATCGCGTCCGGTCATCAGCTTACCGTCTGTTTCTAATGTCATCCGCTGACGCAGCTCATTTAACGACAAGGTCTGATGTGCTTCCGCAAGTCCCATCTCCCATGGCAGTCCAGCATCTCTGACAGAATTTCTTGGTGAAGCTCCTGTACCACCGTCATAGCCTGAAATAACAACTACATCTGCTCCTGCCTTTACTACTCCTGTAGCAATCGTTCCCACACCTGTACTGGAAACCAATTTTACATTAATTCGAGCATACGGATTTATCGCTTTCAAATCATAAATAAGCTGAGCCAAATCCTCGATTGAATAGATATCATGATGAGGCGGCGGTGATATCAGCCGCACACCAGGTGTCGAACCGCGAATTTCTGCTACCCATGGAAATACCTTATTTCCCGGCAGCTGTCCGCCTTCTCCAGGTTTTGCACCTTGAGCAATCTTAATTTGAAGCTCTTCGGCACTCATTAGGTATTCGGCATTCACTCCAAAACGACCTGAAGCAACCTGCTTAATTTTACTATTTAAATTTACACCATTTGCTTTTGCTTTAAACCTATTACGGTTTTCACCGCCTTCACCGCTATTTGATTTTGCCCCAATTCGGTTCATGGCTTCAGCAATACACTCATGAGCTTCCTGACTCAAGGAGCCATAGCTCATCGCCCCCACTTTAAATCGTTTCACAATTGTTTCCGCTGGCTCAACCTCTGATAGCTTTACTGGGGCACGATCACTTGTAAACGTCCACATTGACCGCAGGGTAGTTGGTGTGTCTATCTCCTCTTGATTAAGCTGTGCTGCATATTTTTTATATAAACTGTAATCCCCCAAGCGTACTGCTTGTTGAAAATTATAGATGGTTTGAGGATTGAACAAATGATGCTCTCCGTCTGCCTTGTATTGAAAACTGCCTCCTGAAGGAAGAAAATCCTGTTCTTTTTCTCCGTATGCAGCTTCATAGCGAGCCAGATATTCCTTTTCAATCTGATTCAGAGACAAGCCGCCTATTCGGGTAACTGTTCCTGTGAAAAATTGACTGATAACATCTTCAGACAAGCCTACAGCTTCAAAAAGCTGCGCACCATGATACCCCGAAACTGTGGAAATCCCCATCCGGGACATGACTTTAACAATTCCTTTTTCTGCTGCCTGCCGGTATTTTTCAATTTTATCAGTTAAGTGATAGTCCTTTAGCGTTTCATAAGTTCCGTAAGGATGAATAGCACTTGCTCCGTAGCCAATCAGCATAGCATAGTGATGAACCTCTGCTACTTCAGCAGAATCAGCGATTATTGATGCTAGCCCTCTTTTTCCTTGTTCTACAAGATAGTTGTGCAGACCAGAAACCGCCAGCAGAATCGGAATGGCCAGCTTTCCTTTCCCCCATTCTCTATCAGACAAAATAATGATTGTAGCACCATTATCTATTTTTTCCTCGACTTCTTTAAACATTGTCTCCAATGCCCGCTGTATACGATTGGGAACTTCTGGAGCTAAAGAGTAATTGATGGATTGAACCATACTTTTTTGACCTCGGCTATCCAATGTTTGAATTTTCAGGAAATCAGTTGTAGACAGAACCGGACTTTCAATCTTCAGCTTGTTACAATTTTCTTTATGATCAACCAGAAGATTTCCATCTCGTCCTAAGAACATTTCTGTTCCAATAACTAGTTTTTCCCGAATTGCATCAATAGGCGGATTGGTCACTTGAGCAAACTGCTGTTTGAAGTAGGTGAACAACGACTGAGGCTTCTCGCTTAAGACTGCAAGGGGAGAATCATAGCCCATAGAAATAACGGGTTCTTCTCCATTTTCAGCCATCGGTAGAATCGTCATCCGGATAATTTCATCGGTATAGCCATTGAGCTTCCACAAGCGATTCAACTCTTTTTCCGACAGCGGTTTGAAAACCTCTTCACTTTCAGTCAGCTGTTCGATTGTCAGCTGCTGTTCGTCAAGCCATTCCCGGTAAGGATGCTTTCCTGCATACCGTTCCTTAATTTCATCATTACGATAAAACTTTCCAGCAATAGTATCCACTAGAATCATATTGGCTGGTCCGAGAACCCCTTTTTCAATAACTCTTGAAGGCTCAAGATCAACAACCCCTGATTCAGAGGCTACGACAATATAATTATCTTTTGTAATCGAGTATCGGGAAGGCCGCAGACCATTTCTGTCAAGTGCTGCCCCCACCATTTCTCCATCCGTAAAACACAGTGCTGCTGGTCCATCCCATGGTGCTGTGAAACTGGAGTTATATTCATAAAAGGCAGCAATTTCTTCTTTCAAATTTGCTTCTTTTGACCACGCCTCTGGAATCATCATCATCAGAGCATGAGGAATATCCCGGCCATTTCGGTACAAGTGTTCCATACAGTTTTCTAATTTTGCAGAATCTGAATTTTCCGAATTATAAACATCAATGTGGTGGCTGTGCATCCAGTTCTCTGCACCTCTTAAAGTGTTGATTTCACCATTATGAGCTAAGAATCTAAAAGGCTGTGCCCGGTCCCAGCTTGGAAATGTATTGGTAGAAAATCGGGAATGAATAAGGGCGATGCTGCTTTCCAGCGTTTTATCCTGTAAATCTGGATAAAACAAACGCACCTGATAGGCATGAAGCATTCCCTTATAAACAATTGTTTTTGAAGAAAGGCTGCAGATTGCCAGTTCGTCAGATGAATAGATTTTTTCCAGCTCTCTGCGAAGTAGGAAAAGACGGTCCTCAAATTCTCTTCCTGTTTTAACGTCAATAGGTTTTTCAATGAAAATCTGAACAATGCCCGGCATAACTTTTTGAGCACCCGGACCACAGTATTCGAAGGCAAAGGGAACATCCCGCTCCCAAACAACACGATAACCAGCAGCTGTAATTTCATGTTTCAATGACTGCAGCAGTTCATGCTTTTCTGTTTCCTCCTGCGGAAGAAACAACATACCTACTCCGTATTCCTGTCTATCCGGCAGTGTAATTTGTTCAGCAGCTGCTTTCTTTTGAAAGAAGGTATCCGGCATAGCCATTAAAATTCCGGCACCATCTCCTGTATCAGGCTCTGCACCTGTACCGCCCCGATGATTCATGCGCTCCAGCATCGTCAGAGCATTGTCAATTAGCTGATGGGAAGCAATTCCATCGATTTGTGCAATGAAGCCCATTCCACAAGCATCTTTTTCAAAAGCAGGATCATACATCAAGCGCTTCTTTTCCATGGCATTTTTTCCCATTCACATCATCCCTTTTAAATAGTTTGAAAATTCTAATTTTTTCCTAATAGTTTAACCGTTTCTTTTTGATTTTACAATAGTATAGTGAAAATTTCAGAAAAAATAACGCTAGTAACCTTATTAATTCAATGAATTTTTGAAAAGAGAAGAACTTTTCCTGAACTTTTCAAGATTAATATCTTATTAAATGGTCAAAAAGAAGCTTTTCTGATAAACTGTTTTTGATGGTTCCTGAGAAAGGATGAAAAATATGACACCAAATCGAGAAGATTATTTAAAACTTATCTTCGAATTAGGCGGAGATGAAAATAAAATCAACAATAAACATATTGTTTCCGGCTTAAATGTATCAGCTGCCTCTGTCAGTGAAATGATTTCCAAGCTTGTAAAAGAAGGTTTGGTTCATCACTCACCTTATCAGGGGGTACAGCTGACAGAGCTTGGTCTGACAAAAGCCAGTACTCTCATTCGAAAACATCGTTTGTGGGAGGTTTTTCTGGTTGAACACCTAAATTATTCATGGAACGAAGTCCATGATGATGCTGAAGTTTTAGAACACGTGACTTCAAAAACTTTGGCTGATCGCTTATCTGATTACTTGAATCATCCAAAATTTTGTCCTCATGGAGGCGTAATTCCTGAAGCAGGTCAGCCGGTACATGAAGCGAAGCATCAGACACTCACTGATTATCCTGTGGGCACCCATATCCAAATTGCCCGGGTTCTTGATGAAAAAGAGCTGTTGGACTATTTAGTCTCTATCAATTTAAATATCCACGAAGAATATAGGATTGACGAAATTGCAGCATACGAAGGTCCAATCACTATTAGTAATTCAGACAAAACGCTGGTTGTCAGCTATAAAGCAGCCAGTACAATTTTTGTTGATCCATTATAGAAAGGGAGGAACATAATGAACGAGAATGTCGCACTGTTTACAATATTTGGAGGGACGGGAGATCTTGCCAAAAGAAAGCTGTACCCTTCTCTTTTTCGACTCTATAAAAAAGGAAATCTTGGTGAACATTTTGCAGTTATTGGTACCGCCCGCCGAGAATGGTCTGATGAATATTACCGGGACATCGTTCGGGAAACAATCGAAGCTCTAGAGCCAACAAAAGAAGAAGCAGATGCTTTCGCCAGTCATTTTTATTACCAATCCCACAATGTGAACGATACAGAGCATTATGATACATTGAAGCGTTTATCCGATGAACTGGATCAGAAATATCAGCTGGAAGGCAATCGTATCTATTATTTAGCAATGGCGCCGCAGTTTTTCGGAACAATCGTCAAACATCTGAAATCACAAAAAATCTTAACCGAAAACGGCTTTGACCGTCTAATTATTGAGAAGCCTTTTGGTACAGATTATGAAACTGCCTATAAATTAAACGAAGAAATTCGTGCGGTCTTTCCTGAAAAAGATATTTTTCGGATTGACCACTATCTCGGCAAAGAAATGATTCAAAATATTTCCGCTATCCGCTTTGCCAATAATATTTTTGAAGCTCAGTGGAACAACCGCTATATTGATAATGTTCAAATTACTTTTGCAGAAAGCTTGGGTGTGGAAGACCGCGGCGGCTATTATGAAGACAGCGGTGCTCTGAAGGATATGGTTCAAAACCATATTTTACAAGTCCTTGCGCTACTTGCAATGGAACCTCCCGTTACCTTTTCCGAAGCAGAAATACGTGCTGAAAAGGTTAAAGCTCTGAAAGCAATCCGACTTTATAATGAAGAAGAGGCTTTAAAAAACTTTGTCCGCGGGCAATATGGACCTGGCAGCCTTGACGATCAGGACTTTGCCGGCTATCGGGAAGAACCGAATGTTGGAGAAACCTCTCAGACTGAAACCTTCGCAGCTGGAAAATTCTATATCGATAACTTCCGTTGGTCTGGCGTTCCTTTCTACATTCGAACTGGAAAACGGCTGACTGAAAAGGGTACCCGCATAAACATTGTCTTCAAGCAAGTACCTATTAATGTGTTTAAGGATGATATTGAACACTGCGAAGAAAAGAACGACCTACCACCAAATGTTTTAACAATTTATATTCAGCCAACCGAAGGCTTCTCAATGACGCTAAATGGAAAGGAAATCGGCCAAGGATTCAAAACTGATCCAGTTAAGCTTGATTTTCGTCATAGCGCTGAGGTAACCGGCAATAGCCCTGAAGCATATGAGAAACTTTTATTAGACGGTTTAAATGGAGATGGAACGAATTTTTCACATTGGGATGAAGTAGCACAGTCATGGAAGATTGTGGATATAATTCGCCAAGCTTGGGATAAAACAGCTGTTGACTTCCCAAATTATTCAGCTGGAACAATGGGACCAAAATCAGCCTTTGACCTATTGAAAGCGGACGGCTTCCAATGGATTTGGGAACCGGATATCTGGTATCGCGAGCGTGGAAAATTAGAGTAAGTAAATAACACGGGGATGGGACAGAATGATGTGCGCCCTTAAAGCTGTTTTCCTATTCAACTTTTGCTTCAACTGTAAATTGTACTAGCGATACAAAAAACTAAATAAGAGTAAAGAACTTGAAATAAAAAACAGAGAATTTCTGATTTTATTTCAAGTTCTATTTTTTAGTTTTTAGACACGTCCTAATAAACTAAGTATTGGAAAAATATCTGTGGTATTTGCCAAGCAATGAACAATAATTCCCAGCTTCAAGGAATGTTTCTTTGAAACGGTATAATAGAGCGGCAGCAGACCGATAATCCGGGTAATAATCAGCCATGGGGACCAGAAATGATAGCAGGCAAACAGTACAGTGTTCAAGACTATGCCTCGATTTCCCAGCCATTTCATCCGATTCAGAAGAAATCCTCTAAAATAAAACTCTTCAATTATTGGATACAATACTGCAAAAACAAAGATATAAACAAACAGTACAGCAATAATTACTGGTTTTGAGTAACCTGTCAATAATTGATTCAATTGAAATTCAGCTGGCATAAAATTGAAAATGGTATCTAGAAGCAAACTGCTTAAGGGTTTAAAGATAGTGAAGCAAATTCCCAAAAACATAAATAATCCTACTCCGTAGACTATCAGTTTTTTATTTCGTTTCTCCGTGCGAAAGCCCATAATCTTAAGAAAATTCCAGCTGCCAGTCTCTTTTTTAGACTGATAGCAAAGGTATCCTCCTTCCCATCCGATAATTCCAATAATACCAGCAGTCGCAAGTATAAACACATTGGGCATTCCTCTTAAAAGACCTGAGCGAATCAGCAGTAGCTGACACAGAACTGTCAGAAGTCCTGGAAAAAGATGCAGGAAAATTAAGTGTCCAATATTTTTTAGTTGTTGATTATCATTCATTTTTATCCTCTCCAATCTTATAATTCAACCTTAAACTATGGGACAGTCCTAAGGTCAAGAAAATTTTTTAAGAATGGTAAGGAACGTATATTTCTAAATAAGATTTAGTTTTATTGTTTTCATTTGCCAGAAGCAAGAGTCCAATAATTGCTTTCCCAATAGGTCGTAAGCCATTATCTGCCATATACTTCTGCGTCTTACTAAAAATCTGAGCCATCACATCCAACTGTTCTCCTCCATCTTCGATAATTGTGTACACACAATCGTTAAAAGAAAGAATATCCACTGTATCTGTGTGCTCAGCAAGCTTCGTAATCAGCATTTGAGAGTCGGTTACACCTGTATCATCAAAGGAAAGAAAACGCTTTAGCTGTGTAAGCTTTGCTCTTTCCTCAGCCACTTCACGAACAATTGAAAATTCTTCATAGGCACGAAAATCAGAAAATGTTCCAACTATTTTCTGAGCTGGAAATTTTTTAATCGAATAGCGATGTAAGTGCTGCTTTATATCCACCAGCTTTTGCTGGATTTTTTCAATCTGTCTTTGTGAGGCTCTTAAGTTCTCAATTTCAGCTGCTAATTTCTTTTGCTTTTCTTCTAAGATAAATCCAAGCTCCTCTAAGTCTGTTTGACTATTAATTTGTGTAATTGTCTTAAAATCAAGATCGAGAGAACGATAGAAATCAATTGCCAGAATTTTATCAATATCTTCCGATGTGTATTCCCGATAAAGATTTTCCCGATTTTGAGATGGAACAAATACTTTTTTCTTCTCATAATAACGCAGCTGATCCTTTGAAATTCCAAGAAAAGCAGCTACTTGTCCGATAGAGTAGATTCCGATCACTTCCTTTTTATAAAAAAGGAACTGTGCCATTAGTCACACGACTATGTCACAGTTCCTTAAATTTGAACAAACACTTTTTTGAAAGAGTATTTCAACCATTATGCTTTTACTCTAAATTAGTTACCATTATTTGTAGCTATACGCTACAAGTAAAGATTTTCTCTCAGTAGACTTAAGCTTATAATTATCCTTCAAAACCTTCTGCAACAGCTTCTTCATAGTTTTCTTCTACAATTTTGGCACAACGTCCGCACAGTGTCGGTAGTTTTTCATCTGTACCAACATCTGTTCTAACAGACCGGCAGCGTTCACAGGTTTCTCCTGCTGCTGCTTCCACAGCCACACGCATATCGTCAAAGACAACAGCAGTTTCAGGAGCTACAGCTGTAGCTTCCGCAATTTCAAATTCAGAAACAATCAGCAGCTGTGCTACATTTGCATCTACCGCAGTCAGAAGCTGACGTACCTGTTCATTCGGATAAACCGTTACCTTGGCTTCTAATGATTTACCAATCAGCTTAGAATTTCGTGCTTCTTCCAGAGCTTTCAGAACTTCATCTCTAAAGTCCATAAAGGCAGCCCAGACATCCATCAATTCATCTTGATTAGAAAATTCTTCGTAGCCAGGGAATTCAGCTAATTGCACATACTCTTCCTCTTCTTTTAAGAAGCTCCAGATTTCTTCCGAAGTATGAGGGATGATTGGCGTTAATAATTTAGTCAGCGCAACAGCTGTTTGATAGAAAACAGTCTGCATACAACGTCGTTGATAATCATTTTCTGCTTCAATGTAAACAACATCTTTGGCAAAGTCTAAATAGAACGCAGATAGATCAACTGTTAGGAAATTCATAACAGAACGGTAGATTTGCATAAAGTTGTATTTTTCATAACCTTTTTCACGGATTTCTTTGATTACCTGATTTAAGCGAACCGTCATATATTTATCTACTGAACGAAGATCTTCAAAAGAAACACTATGTTCAGCTGGATCAAAATCACTGGTATTAGCTAACAGAAAGCGCATAGTATTACGAATTTTACGATAAACTTCTGAAACCTGATTTAAGATATCCATTGACACCCGCACATCTGATTCAGTATCTACACTGCTCACCCAAAGACGCAGAATATCTGCACCCATCTGCTTGATTACTTTCTCAGGTAAAATTGTATTGCCAAGAGATTTACTCATCTTGCGTCCTTCACCATCCAGGGTAAATCCTTGAGAAAGAACGGCTTTATAAGGTGCAACACCATTAATTGCTACACTTGTTGTAATACTTGAATTAAACCAGCCACGGTACTGATCAGAGCCTTCAAGATACATATCTGCCGGGAAGCTTAGCTCTGGGCGCTGACGCAATACAGCCTCATGAGATGAACCAGAATCAAACCAAACATCCATAATATCTGTTTCTTTGGTAAAGGTTCCATTTGGGGAGCCTTCATGCGTAAAGCCTTCTGGAAGTAAATCTGCTGCTTCTTTTTCATACCAAATATTTGAACCGTGCTCAGCAAACAAATTAGCTACGTGTTCAATCGTTTCTGGTGTAATAATTGCTTCTCCGTTTTCAGCATAAAAGATTGGAAGCGGAACACCCCAAGCACGCTGACGGGAGATAACCCAATCACCACGATCACGAATCATATTATAAAGACGTGTTTTCCCCCATGGAATAATCCAGTCTACTTTTTCAACTTCATCAAGAATGTCCTGACGGAATTTATCGATTGAAGCAAACCATTGCGGAGTAGCTCTGTAAATAACTGGTTTTTTAGTACGCCAGTCATGAGGATAGCTATGAGTGAAGAAGTCCAGCTTCAATAATGCATCCTTCTCGTCTAGCAGTGCTGTAATCATCGGATTTGCTTTATCATAGAAAACTCCTTCAAATCCTGGTGCTTCTTCTGTAAATACACCGCGGCTGTCAACAGGTGATAAAACATCAAGATTATATTTTTTACTGACAATATAGTCATCTTCACCATGCCCTGGTGCAGTATGAACTAAACCTGTACCAGCTTCCAATGTAACGTGGTCGCCTAGCATAACCAATGAAGTACGGTCATAAAATGGATGCTGAGCAGTCATATATTCCATGTCTTTTCCATCAATAGTATCAACAATTTCAATTTCATCCCAGCCGATAGCTTCTTTCACTTGCTCTACTAAATCTTTAGCTACGACATATTTTTTTCCATAGGCTTTAACTACAGCATATTTATAATCCGCGTTTACAGAAATACCCAGATTTGCAGGCAACGTCCATGGAGTTGTCGTCCAGATGACTAATGAAGTATCTGTATCAAGCAGGCCTTTTCCATCTACAATTTTAAATGCTACATAAATTGAAGCAGATTTAACATCTTTGTATTCAATTTCGGCTTCCGCTAAGGATGATTCGCTGGACGGAGACCAATAGATTGGCTTCAAGCCTTTATAAATATAGCCTTTTTCTGCCATCTTTCCGAACACACGGATTTCTGCTGCTTCATAGGTAGGCTCTAATGTGATATAAGGATGATCCCAGTCGCCGCCAATTCCAAGACGCTTAAAATCAGCCCGTTGTGTATCTACCTGTGAACGTGCATATTCTTCACATTTTTTCCGATATTCTGCTAAAGACATTTCTTTTCTTTTAATTCCTTTATTAGTCAGAACTTGTTCAATCGGCAAACCATGTGTGTCCCATCCGGGAACATATGGAGAACGGTAACCAGACATTGATTTAGAACGAACAATGATGTCCTTGCTGATTTTATTTAACGCATGACCCAGGTGAATATTTCCATTTGCATACGGTGGTCCATCATGAAGAATAAATGTTGGTTTTCCCTCGTTCAGTTGTTGTCTTTTTTCATAAATTTCTTTTTCTTCCCAATCCTTCTGCCAATCAACTTCTCTGTTTGGCAAATTGCCGCGCATTGGAAAAGCTGTTTTTCCAAGCTGTAGGGTATCTTTCATTTTCATCTTTACTTCCTCACTTTCAAATGTATTACTGCTGTCTATATGTAAAAATTTATCTCTTTAGGGCGTATCTGAAAGCTTCAATCAAATCTAGAGCTTTCAGATACGTCCTAGTAAGAAGTATAAAATTTTATAAATGACTTCAATTATCGGTTCACTACTCAATCGTTTAGGTAACAGCTGCTAAGGCTAGCCTAGCAGAATGAACACAATAACTTTTTTTAACCGCCTACTGCTGTTCATCATCAATTCACTTCGTTCATTGTGATTCTTACAGAGGTTACTACGCTCTGGTCGTCGCCTACTGCTGTTCATCATCAATTCACTTCGTTCATTGTGATTCTTACAGAGGTTACTACGCTCCAATCGTCGCCTACTGCTGTTCATCATCAATTCACTTCGTTCATTGTGATTCACAGCAAAAAGCACCTTCATCCCAAGGGACGAAAGTGCTCGCGTTACCACCCAAATTTAGAACTGTCTCTTATGACAAAAACTTAAAACAGTTCCCTCTGTTGATTGGTAACGGAATCAGCCGTCAAGCTTTACTTTATATTCAAACTTGAAAACAAATAGAGGATCTTTCCGGCAACAGGGTCTGCTAATCTTGCACTGTCATTAGCTCGCTGTAAAGATTGTGTACCAGCTTTTCTGTTCTATTTTTATTCGTTCAATTATTCGTCTATAGATGGTGTACTATTCAGAAAATCCATTGAACCTGCTAACTGCTCATTCAACTTCTTTGCATCTTCCAGAGATTCAATATGTGTGTTCACTTCCGGCATAGCTGCGCCAGTAGACCCAACAGCTTCCTCTTGAGGTTCCTCAGTTAATTCTTTAGATAACACTTCCTGAATTACTGAGTGGCTATCACTAACATAGCTTGAGAATGGCTTCAATAATTCATTCCATTCTTCACTCTTAACTTGCTCTAATTGAGATTCCAGCATTAAGGTTAAGCGCTGATGGAATACTCTGGATTTTTTCTTCAAGTCGTCAGTTTCAGCAGCAAGCTGTCTTGCTCGATCTGTTGCTTCAGTTAAAATTTCTGATGCTTTATCTTCCGCAGCAGTAATCAGCGCATTGGAACGTCGCTCTGCATTCACAACCATTTCATTTGCTGTATTTTCAGCAGATGTAACAATGACTTCTGATTCTTTTGTAGCGCTGGATTTTACTTTATCAGCCGTATCCTGGGCTACAATGATCGACTGGTTCAAGGCATCTTTAAGTTCATTGAAATACTGCAGTTTTTCCTCTGCATGCTTCAGTGATTTTTCCAATTCACGGACTTTTTGCAGAGAATCTTCATAATCCTTAGTGACTTGATCTAAAAAATCATCAACTTCATCTTGATTATACCCTCTCATTTTAGTTGAGAAAACTTTATTTTGAATATCTAACGGGGTTAACGCCATGATTCTTCACCTCATCCATTTATTTTCGTAGTACTCCCAATAACAAACGATATTTATCTTTTTTAGTTTTTCCCTCTAACTCCTGTATCTGTATTCTACCAAATCCTCTTACAGATATAATATCCAACAACTCTAAAGGAAAATCCGGCCGCAAATTTTCAGACCAGTTGATTTTGACCTTTCCAGATTCTATCAGCTGTTTCGAACGCTGTCTTGAAATATTATACACTGTAGAAATCAAATTATCCAGACGCAAAGAGCTGACTGTTGTTTTCTCAGTCATCCATTCGTCCTTTGGAGTAATGATTTCCGTATAATTTTTTTCTTCTAAACGTACAGCTATTTTCCCGATTTTTTCAATCTGTGCAGTGACAAAATTCATCATCTCATCTGCAATGAATAGTTGCCATCTTTCTCCATCAGAAATAATATCACCAAAATACTCACGTTTAATCCCCGTACTCACTAGTGTACCTAATATTTTTCCATGAGATAATGACGCAAATTTCGTTGGATAAACAATTTCAAATAGATTGATTTTAAAATCTTCTGTCGCTGGCTCATAGTACTCTGGAAAAATCAAACATCTTTTCCTTTCAGCCTGCTCATATCCGCCATAAAAACGAAAAGATAAATCACTGTCTTGACGAATCAAGGTCTCCAAAATATATGCTTGCCTTGGATCTAAAAATTCTGTCAGATAAGGCGCATATTGATCTTCTACTCTCTCAAGCCAATCCCCTACTGAATCAATAAAAGGATGCTCATCTTTTCGGAAATGCTGATACACATTTTCATTCACAAGATAAACCACCCTTCTCGATTAACGTATAAGAGACCAAACCAGCATATTCAAACCGCCGCTGGCTAAATTTAAAACAATAATAGCAATCATAATATTGAAACTAATCATCCCAATATTCAGATTTAACCGATCAAACAAACTTAGATATGGTTCACATATCCTAGAAAGCAACCGCCCCAAAAAGGAATCATACGCTCCCGGAAACCATGAAAGTAATGCATAAATAACAAGTAAACCGGAGTAGATTTGAACTCCCTTATTAATGTAATATAAAATCTGAACAATCGCGATAATAATGATTACCTCCTACACTAAAAATCAAACATCTGCTTTTTAGCTAATGACTGTGCAGTCGCACTGTCTATTTCCATATTTGATGGTGTACACAAGAAAATTTCGTCTCCCACACGCTGAATGTCGCCATCCAAAGCATAGACTGTTCCCGTAAGGAAATCAACAATTCTTCTTGCCTGACTCTCTTCAATTAAATGGAAATTAATTAGCACAGCTTCATCTACAATAATATGTTTCGCAATATTCATTGCCTCAGAATAAACTCTAGGCTCAATAATCGATATTTTTACAGATCTTCCAGACTGACCAAACTCCTGTTGGGCAGCTGAGGTATTAGAATTGTGCATGGAGACAACTTTCTTCTGATTAACAGATCTTGTCTGATGACTATCATTATTATTCAGATTCTGATGTTTTTCCGTTGAACGATAACGAGCTGACGGTTTTTCCCTCAAAGGTTCAGCCGCAGACTCATAAGACTGCTTCCGAATCGTTTGCTGTTGAGGAACCGCCTGTTGCTGTCTTACTTGCTGCTGTCTTACCTGTTGCTGTCTTGGTTGTTCATTAACAGCCTCTTGTTCCAGATAATTGTCATAAGTATCATATTCATCTTCACCAGACAATCCGAAAAAATTTGATAAAGCATTCTTATTAAAAATTGACATAGATTCCCCTCCTTTACGCACCTCTAAATAATCCTCTGCCAACACGTACAAATGTTGCACCTTCTTCTACTGCAATGGGATAATCATCTGTCATTCCCATGCTTAAATCAGTACAAGGTGCATGTGCTAATTGCAACTTTTGTATCACAACCTGCAAGTCCTTCAACTCTGAGAATATCTCTCTAAGCTTCTGTTCTTCAGCATTCAAAGGTGCCATGGTCATTAAACCAATGACCCGAATTTTATCCATTTCATGTAGCTTAGAGATAAAATCCGCTGCTTCTTCTTTTTTTATTCCATGTTTGCTCTCTTCTCCAGAGACATTTATTTCTACAAAACAGGAAATGGTTTTACTCGCTCGTTTTTGTATTTCTTCCGCTAGGCTTAGACTGTCGAGGGCGTGAAAATAATCGACGTTGTCAATTATCAATTTTACCTTTCTCCGCTGTAAATTACCAATCAAATGCCACTTTAAAGACGAAAATTTTTCTAAAGCAGCTTTTTTCTCCAATAATTTATCTACACGGTTTTCAGCAAAATCCATCACGCCCAATTCAGCCAGCGCTTCTGCGGTTTTAATATCAACAGATTTTGTTACAGCAACCAGCGTTACCTCTGATGCTGGACGTGAGACAGTTTCACATGCCTGCTCGATAGTTTTTTTTACTTCATTTATATTATCAATCAGCATGTTCAAAAAATCCCCTTATCTTTTTCTGCGGAAGAATGGCGGTGTATTCAACTCGTCATCACCTTGTCCAGATTCTTCACGATGGAATGTTTCAAAGTCTTTTTTCTCTACATGTTCAATTGTTGTCTCTTCAACTTTTGGACGCGTGTTTTGTTCACGACGGATATCCCAGTCGCCAAACGCACTTGCTTCTTCCTGCTGTTGCTGAGGCTGAGAACCACGCGCCTTTTCCATATCAAGAACAGGTGCCTGCTGTACAGACTGAATTTGATTATTTGTATTGTTGTTTCTCATTGTCCGCTGAGGACGTTTTTCTTTTTTAGAAGGGTCGATTCCTGTAGCAATCACTGTTACACGGATTTCATCGCCTAAGTCTTCATTGATAGATGTTCCTAAAATGATATTAACATCTCCTGTAGCAGCAGATGTTACAATGTCAGATGCATCCTGTGCTTCAAACAATGTCATATCAAGCCCGCCTGTAATGTTCAGCAGTACTTGCTCTGCGCCATCAATAGAAGTTTCTAGTAGTGGAGAAGAAATAGCTTTCTTCGTTGCTTCAATCACACGGTCTTCACCGCTGGCTACACCGATTCCCATCAAAGCAGTTCCTTGATTTTCCATTACAGTCTTCACATCCGCAAAGTCCAAGTTTACATAGCCTGGTGCTGTAATTAAATCGGAAATACCTTGTACACCTTGGCGCAGTACATTGTCTGCTTCACGGAATGCTTCAAGCATTGGTGTCTTTTTATCAACAACTTCTAGTAAACGGTTGTTGGAAATAATCAGCAGCGTATCCACATTTTCTTTTAGTAAAGCGATACCTTCTGCTGCAAAGCGACCTCTTTTAGGACCCTCAAAACTAAACGGGCGAGTAACTACGCCAACTGTAAGCGCACCTAGTTCCTTAGCAATTCTTGCAACAACTGGTGCAGCACCTGTACCAGTTCCGCCGCCCATACCTGCAGTAATGAAAATCATGTCAGCACCCTGAAGTGAATCAGAGATTATTTGTTCACTTTCTTCTGCTGCTTTTTGTCCAACTTCAGGTTGAGAACCTGCACCCAACCCTCTAGTATATTTAGGTCCAAGCTGGATAACTGTTTCAGCTTTTGAGCTTTTCAATGCTTGGACATCTGTATTGGCTGCAATAAATTCTACGCCCTTGACATTTTCTTCAATCATACGGTTGACAGCATTGCCGCCGCCGCCACCGACACCGATGACTTTAATGACAGCGCCATTATTGATGTTATTATCTAAAGAAAATTCCATATTATCGTATCCTCCTGTATTAGTGATTAATCAAAGATATTTGAAAAGAAATCTTTGATTTTTCCAGTTACTTTTTCGTTTGATTCATGTGTTTCATGTTCATCATAATTCATTTCCATTTGTTCGTCCGGATAGCTGTCATAGCTTGCTTCCGGCTGCTGTACACTGATTGTAGAAACAGAAGATGTTGATTTGTTTCCTGGAATAGCCCCTTTAGCAATATGGTAAATTTCAGGCAGCTGAGCACTATATTCAACAATACTAATTACATTTGTAAATACAGGATTTCTCAGACCCATGTGATTTGGAACATAAAGCTTCACATTTACGCCAAAAATATCTTGTGCTAAATCTACAACGCCCGGCAGACTAGCGCCGCCGCCGGTAAGAATAATACCTCCCGGTAATTCCAATGCATCGATTTCATCCAGAACTTCTTTTGATTTCTTAAAGATTTGTTCTACTCTTGCCTCGATAACTTCAGAAAGATAGCGTTCATCCACTTTCACAGGTTCAGATTTCCCAATAACATCCACTGGGAATTCTTCGCTGACGGATGTTCTTTCAGGGAAAGCATCCCCATAATTAATCTTCAGCGCTTCTGCGTTATTGAATGATGTATTCAGTACGATGGAGATATCTTTAGTTACAAATTCTCCGCCTTCCTGATTTACATGATTGAACTTGAGCTGTTTATCGTGCATTACTGCTGTGGTAGTCTGACCGCCGCCCATATCAATAACAATCGTTCCAAACTCTTTCTCTCCATCCGATAGAATAGTTTCAGTCAGAGCTAGAGGTAGGATAACCATTTCATTAATAGCTAAACCTGCCTTTTCTACACACTTTCTTGTGTTGTGAATGATTGTTTTAGGTCCAGTAAATACCACACCAATCATTTCCAGACGCACACCGATCATACCACGCGGATCTTTAATTCCTTCAAATCCATCTACAGTAAATTCCTGAGGCAGTATTGCAACGATTTGACGTTCCGGAGGAGTTGAACGAACCAAAGCTGCCGATGCGACATTTCTTACATCTTCGTCATTGATTTCTTTTGACTCACTACTTACAGCTATCATTCCTTGGCAGTTTTCTACTTCCAACATATTAGCTGGCAAACCTACGTTCACACTTTTGATCTGAATCCCTGCTTTTTCTTCAGCCTGTCTTACTGCACGCTGAATTGCACTCACAGTTTTATCAATATCAACAATGATCCCTCTGTTTAATCCATCTGATTTTGCGTTTCCCACGCCAATTATATTCATTTGACCTTCGATAAATTCAGCCACTACAACTTTAACTGATGTTGTGCCAATATCAAGGCCTACATACATTCCAGTTTTTGCCATGAATGGGGTTCCTCCTCCTAATTAATCCAATATGTAAGCGAACCTGTAAAGCTCGTTTATCTATTTTTTTATCAATACTCACTTCTTTCAATTCTACCATAAATATAGGCTTTTTAGAAAGAAGATTCTATTTTTTTTCATGTTTATTTTTTTAATAACCTTCTAAAGGTATTTCAGAGTCTTCAACTGTACTTTCGGTTGTTTGATTCGTCTTGTTTTCATTGCCGTGCGGATAAGAGAAAATGCCCACTTCCATATCAATAACACCAGGTTCTTCCATCTGACTTGCAACCTGTGTATAGTATTTCATTTTTTCAGTCAACTGAGAGATATTAACAATTACTTCATTATTATCCTTCATATAAATTCTGACTAATTCTTTGTTTGAGTCTGACGGCGCATATTTAATCTCAGATATAGCTTCCTTCAGCTCATTCGGTAATTGATTATACGATTCCATCAGCTCTCTTATCAGCTCTTCATCTGAGAAATTCTCGAATACCGGCATACCGCTCACTGGGCTTTCCAGCTTATCAGGAAGGACTTTACCATTCTCCAGAATCGGATGATAGCTGCCCTCCAATGATTCTAAAGCCATTACCTCGTATTCCTCAATACTAATTTTAAAAGAATTAATCCCATTTAAAGTTACTGATGCACGCTTCACACGTGGCAGCGTTTTTTCAATATTCTTCTCGTTAACAGAACGGTTCCAGTACTGCTCCCATAGGGACTCACCCTGTATCAGCTTTGAGTCTGCCAGAATATCTTCTGTTTTAGTATCCTTATTTCCAGTCACTGAGACAGACGACAGCTTACTTAACGGAGAAATAAAATAAACCAGAATCAAAATAGCAGCGGCAGCAATAGAAATAATGAGCGTTAGCCGGCGAATCAGCCGTGTATTTCTCACCTTCTTAACATTGGGCAGACGGTCTGCAAAAGATTCATAAGAAGGCGTCGATTCTTCCGGCTCAACAGATTCAGTCGAGACTTCTTCTTCCACTTTCTCTTCTGTTTCATTTTGTTCTTCTATCTCTTCCTCTTCGGAAGGCTTTCTATTCTCAGGATGCCAGACTGGCGATTCTCCCTGACTCTTCATATACTCCAGGTTTTCTCTCTGCCAAGGCGTCAGCTCTTCTTCCGTTTGCGGAGGTACTGAATCATTATTCTTTTCGTCTTCCTTACTAATCTTTTACACCTCCTGTCATTGGACAAGCTCTTTTACTACATCATAAAGGCGTTTTCCAGCATCTGGAATTCCTTCTTTTTGAGAAGCTTCCGCCATTTTTTTATGAACGGATTCGTCCAGCAATATGCGGTCAACTGCTGCAACCAATGTCGCGCCAGTCAATTCCTCATCACGAATCATTTTGGCCGCACCAGCCTTAACCAGGCTTTGCGCGTTCTTTGTTTGATGATCATTCGTAACATACGGACTGGGAATCAGAATAGCAGGAAGCCCTAATGCAGTTATTTCAGCGATTGAGGTTGCGCCTGCTCTACCTACAATCAGCTGGATATTCCCCATAACCTCTGCCATTTTATCAATATATGGCTGGATACTCACATTTTTCAGCTTTCTTTTAGAAAGA
Organism: Enterococcus sp. LJL51; assembly: GCF_054871795.1. Lineage (NCBI taxonomy): Bacteria > Bacillati > Bacillota > Bacilli > Lactobacillales > Enterococcaceae > Enterococcus > Enterococcus sp. LJL51. The sequence goes on from NZ_JBTXLW010000001.1 coordinate 224,021, forward strand.
TTTAACTTTTCTTGAAGCTCTTCGTAATAACGATCTCCTGATGCATACAATACCTGATAATTTTTTTCTTCAAAAAAAGGTAAAGCCTCTACAAAAGCCTGATTAATTTTTAAAGCTCCGCGGCTTCCACCAAAAATAACAACTGTCGGCTTATTCGGAGATAGTCCATATTCTGTTAAGACATCTGAGCGTTTCGTGTCAGCAACCTCCTGAGCACGAGGGTTTCCTGTCAGGACCACCTTATCACTCGGAAAGTAGTCTGCCACATCGGGAAAACAAATAGCTACCTTTGAGGCAAAACGGCTTAAAAACTTATTCGTCACTCCTGGAACACTGTTCTGTTCATGAACAATCGTAGGTATTTTCAGCTGCTTAGCGGCTGCAACCACCGAACCAGAAACATAACCACCGGTTCCAATTACTATATCTGGCTGAAAAGAACGGATGATTTTCTTGGCTTTCCCTATACTCGATAGAAAAAGATACACAGTTTTAAAATTTTGTGGACTCAAGGAACGACGAAACCCCTGAATTTTAATTGTATTAAAGGGAATTCCATATGGCGGTACGATTTTACTTTCCAGTCCGTTATCAGTTCCAACATACATAAATTCAGCAGTTGGTTCCACTTCCTGGACATATTTAATAAACGCCAGTGCTGGATAGATATGACCGCCTGTTCCTCCACCTGTTACTAAAATCTTCATCGCTCTTCTCACTTTTCTATTTGTTTTAGCTGTTGAAAGGCCTGCATAAACTTATCTCCGCGAATTTCAAAGTTTGGGTACTGATCCCAGCTCGCACACGCAGGCGACAGTAAAATAGTATCATTTTTTTCTGAAAAATCATAGGCTTCTTTAACCGCAGTTTCAACATTCTCTGTCAATTTGATCTTGCCAACACCAGCCTGTACAGCAGCCTGATATAATTTATCCTTGGTTTCTCCAAATAAAACCATCCCTTTCAGTCCAACAAGTGAAGGAATCAATTCATCAAATTCATTGCCTCGATCCAATCCTCCGGCCAAAAGAATCAATTGTTCATTTTCAAATCCGCTTAGCGCTTTTTCAGTCGCTAAAATATTCGTCGCCTTAGAATCATTATAAAATTTTCTTCCATGAAGCTCACCAACATACTGTGTTCGATGGGGAACGCCGGTAAAGCTCTTTAAGGTTGCTCTGACTGCTTCATTCGTAACCTTTTTCAGCTTAGCTACAGCAATGGCAGCTAAAGCATTTTCTATGTTATGACTTCCCGGAACACCTAATTCAGCAGCCTTCATAACAGCTTCATCTTTGTAGTATAAAACGCCGTCTAAACAATAGGCTCCATCAACTTTGGCTTCTACTGAAAATGGAATAACCGTTGCTTTCGTCGTCTCACTCATTCTGCGCAGTTCTTCCTGATCCCAGTTTAGAATCAGATATTCAGTGGCTGTCATATTTTTTTGAAGCTGCCATTTCGCTTTAACATATTCCTCACGTGAGCCATGATAATCTAAATGCGCTTCATATAAATTAGTAATTACTGCGATTTCCGGCTTAAATGAATCAATTCCCATTAACTGAAAACTGGAGAGCTCCATGACCAGTTCATCTGCCTTGTCCGCTTCCTGTGCTACTTGACTAGCTGGAAATCCGATATTACCGGCCAAACGAGCTGTTCCTGCTTCACGATCAGCATTCAACAGCAGTCCAATCATCGTGGTCGTCGTTGTTTTTCCATTCGTACCAGTAATCCCAATTATCGGGCACTCGGCAATCTGATAGGCTAGCTCCACTTCGGTAAGCACGGGCAGTCCTTTTTCAACAGCTCGTTCAACTAAAGTATTGTTGTAAGGGATACCGGGATTCTTGACTACCATGTAAAAATCTTCATCCATCAGCTCGATAGGATGTCCTCCTGTAACAACACGAATACCCAAGCTTAATAAATCTTGGGCATCAGGGTTTTGATCAAATTGTTTAAAATCATTTACAGTAACCAGCGCACCTAACTCGTGCAGCAGTTTTGCCGCACTAACTCCACTTTTTGCCAAACCAAGAACTAAAATTTTCTTATTTTCGTATGTCGTAATTTTTTTCATCATTTTTCCCCTTCACTAGAACAAAATCCAAAGTGTGAGTGCTGACCCAATCAAACCAACTAACCAAAAAATAATATCGATCTTCCACTCAGACCAGCCGCACATCTCGAAATGATGATGAATCGGGGACATCTTGAAGATTCGCTTACCAAATACTTTAAAAGAAAAAACTTGCAGCATCACGCTTGCTGTTTCACAAACATAAACAAAACCAATTAGCAGAAGCGTCCATTCCTGTCTGAGTATAATTGAAATAGCCGCCAATAATCCGCCCAAAGCTAAAGAGCCTACATCGCCCATAAATATCTTAGCCGGCTTTTTATTATAAGGAAAGAATCCTAGCAAACCACCGATTACACTTAAACAAACAATTACAACATCGAATTGCTGTTGTTTCCAGGCGATAATCGCATAGGTTCCAAAAGAAATCGTTCCTAACCCAGAAACAAGACCATCAATTCCATCCGTCAAGTTCACTGCATTTGAAAAACCTACTAACCAAAAAATAATGAATACACCGTACAACACGCCCAAGGGCAGTTCTACGACTTCAAATAAATTGATACTATCTGGTAGTCCTTCCATTCGGTAAACCAAATAAAAGACAATCCCACCTAAAATTTGACCAATCAGTTTTTGACGAGAGTTTAATCCCATATTACGTTTCTTAAAGATTTTGATAAAATCATCTAAAAATCCAAGCAAGCCATATAATACTAAAATGAAGAGCATAACGAACACAGATGCTGTCAGCTGCTGCAGCCACAATCCGGTCAATAAAGCTGTAACAAAGGCTGCTACTAGAAAAACTACACCGCCCATAGTTGGTGTTCCGGTTTTGACGTTGTGCCAGGTCGGACCTTCTTCACGAGTCACTTGCCCTTGCTTTTTCATCTGGAAATACCCAATGAACATTGGCATGGCGGAAACCGTCAATGCAAAACTAACTGCTATGGGAATAAAAATCTGTGTCCACTCCATATTATCTCTCCTAATTCACTTCAACTTCATAATTAATTTCCAGCAGCAGCTGCTGCGTCTGTTCCGTTTGTTGCGTCTACTGTATTTCCTTCTGCATCTGCTGCTTTGATTTCCATTGCCAGCTTCATCAAAGGATTAGCAATTTCAGCCATAGCTGTTTTAACATAATGCTGAGGTCTTCTCATCGTTACATACAAGATATATTCAGGGCTTTCTGCCGGTACCATCTCCACAACAGAATACGTATAATCTGTGTCGCCTTCCATATATCCGCTTTCCCCTGTAATCTGAGCTGTTCCTGTTTTAGCAGCTACGTGATAGTCCGGTACCGTATATACATCGTAGGCAATTCCGTAAGTTGGATCTTCAACCGTATCTACCATGTATGTCCGCACATCATTTACTGCCTGTGCACTCACTGGTGTTCCAACTTCTTCTCTTTGTGTTATTGTTTCTTCTCCGGTGTCCGGATTTACTATTTTACTAATGTATTGAGGTTTAAGCATTGTTCCATCATTTGCAAACGCAGAATAGCCCTGCATCATTTGAAAATTTGTTACGGAAACAGCTTGTCCGAATGAAGACATTGCCTGATCGACAATATTATCCCCTGGAATAGTTCCTTCTGATTCATTTTCTAATCCAGAATTAGTCGTTTTGCCAAATCCAAAATTTGTCAAGTACTGCTTCCAAGTTTCTCCGCCCATCATTTCTTCCAGTCGAAGCATTCCTACGTTACTGGACCATGAAATGGCTTGACGAAATGTCAGCGTTCCTTTTTCACCCTTATCCCAGTCATTAACCACAACTCCACGGTCAGGATCAAGATCCACACCGCCGTACGGATAAACAAACGTTGCATTTGGATCGAATACTCCTTGCTGAATTGCAGCAGCTGCTGTAAATATTTTCATTGTTGAGCCTGGTTCAAAAGCATCCTCTACTAAAATATTCCGCCAGACAGAATCACCACCCAAACCTTCTTTTGTTGCTGGATCAAATGACGGCCGCTGAGCCATCGCAACAATATTTCCGGTTTTTGCTTCCATCAGCATAGCCGTCATATTTTCCGGTTCATATTTTTCCACTACCGGATTAAGCAAATCTTCAAGCCGCGTCTGTAACCTGATATCTAATGTTGTATAGATATCTTTTCCTTCTTCAGCTTCAGCGTCTTCTATTACAGAACCAGGAATTGGATTACCGTTGACATCTTTTTGATACTCAATTTTTCCGTCTTTCCCGCTAAGCAGTTTGTTATAAGATTTTTCCAGCCCCATTTTCCCAACCAAGCCTGTTGATTCATCATCAGGATCTGCTAAATCTGTATATCCGATAAAGTGGGAAGAAAAGACACCATTTGGATAAATTCGTGCCGGATGGTCTTCAAAATAAACACCTTCTATTTTACGTGCTTCTAAATCACTCTCAATATTCTGACGTGTCTCCAGAGAAAGGTCCTTGCCGTTTGTACCAAATTCCACCTGGAACTGCACTGTACCATCGTCTTTTGTTCCATTGTTTAAATATTTCAAAGCCTCTTCTTTACTCAGGTTCGTATACTTGTCCAAAACCTCGGCAATCGCATCATAATCTTTTCTTTGAGCATAGAGTTTTTTATTATCCTGACCTAAAAAGTCTTCCGACAGGACAACATAAAGAGAATAAGACGTGGCATCTTCTGCAATGACCTGTCCGTTCTTATCTAAAATAGACCCGCGTTTAGCTTTTATCACTTTGCTGCCAGTATATAAGGCTTCAGTCTTTTCTTTAAGAGAAACACCTGCCACTTTTCCTGCACCAATGATATAGGTCAATCTAACAGCAAACAAAAAGAACAACCCAATACTTGTAGCAAATAAAATAATGCCTACTTTTTTACGATTGTTCATTGGATTTAAATTTTTTTTCTGAATAAACGCTTTTATTCTTTTTCTTTTACTCATAATCAGTTCACTTTCCTTAAGTTTCCATCATTTTCTGAAAGACCTTGCTCTTCAGCAATTTTCTTGATTCTTTCTGCTTTGGAAAGCTCATTTCTTTCCTGTTCCAGCTTCAGGGCCTTTTCTTCTTTTTCTGTGATTTCAGCTTGAGCATCAGTGATTTCATTAGTTGTCTGAACAATTGCCGTTCTCACTTGAATCGTCAGTACAGCCATACTGATAGCTGCGGCTAATAATACAACACTTAAGAATTTTTCAAACAACGAAACGTTGCGTAAACGCTTCTTTGGAGAATAGGGTAGAGCACTTGGCGTCTGAGTTTTTTTTACAGGACTTTCTGTTTCAATGACAGCTTCGTCAATTACAGGTAAGTCATAAGATGTTTCTTGGTATTTTTTCAACTCAGCCATGCTGCGCTCTCCTTTCCATCTATCAATTATCAAATTCAGGTTCCGGTAAAAGAATCTCATTCTTTTACTGCTCTATGAACAAATACCTGAACTTTTTCTTCTATTATATAAAGTACAATTTCTCATCATTAAGAATAAGACAATCAATTAGATTCTTTGATTTTTTCAGCTATTCTCAGCTTTGCACTGCGGGAACGGTTATTTTCTTCCAGCTCCTGCGCACTCGGCAATAGCGGTTTCCTGTTTATCACCTTAAGTTCGGGTTGAAACTCTTCTGGAATCACCGGTAATCCTGGTGGTAAATCCTTCACCGAACTATACTCTCTAAAAATCGTTTTAACAATCCGATCTTCCAGTGAATGGAAAGTAATTACACTAATTCTTCCACCCTTATCCAAAAGAGCAATCGCCTGTTCTAATGATTCTTCGATTACACTTAGCTCGTCATTTACAGCAATGCGTACTGCCTGAAAAATTCTCTTAGCAGGATGTCCGCCGCTGCGTCTGGCTGGAGCCGGAATCGCTGTTTTAATAATATCCACCAATTCGCCTGTTGTTTCTATTGGCTGTTTTTCTCGAACACGCTCGATTTCCCGAGCAATCTGTTTCGAAAATTTTTCTTCTCCATAACGAAAGAAAATCTTTATTAGTTCTTGGTAGGAATAGTCATTTACTACATGGTAGGCACTAACTGCTGCCGACTGATCCATCCGCATATCCAGCGGTGCATCTTTATGATAGCTGAATCCTCGTTCCGCCTCATCCAGCTGCGGGGAAGAAACACCTAAATCATATAAAACCCCATCGACACGAGTAACCCCATAATCAGCTAGTCTTTCCTGTAAATAACGGAAATTAGACTTAACAAATGTTACCATACCTTTATCTACATACTCTTTCAATCGTTCGGCTGCGTGATCCAAGGCTTTTTGATCCTGATCAAAAGCATACAGATGTCCGGTTTCATCCAACTGTGCCAAAAGATATTCACTATGCCCAGCACCGCCAAGGGTACAATCTACATATATGCCATTCTTTTTCACAGCTAATCCGTCTACTGTTTCCTTTAACATCACAGTATAATGCTGAAACTCCACCATCTATTGCTCCTCATCCTTAAAAACCAAAATCAATCATCGTTTCTGCGATTTCATCAAAATTCTCTTCAGCTTCTGTAGAAAATGCTGTCCAGCGTTCCTCATCCCAAATTTCAATCCGATTGGAAACGCCAATAATGACACAGCCCTTCTTCAAATCAGCATGAGTTCTCAAAGCAGCAGGGATATTAATTCTCCCCTGCTTATCTACCTCACACTCAGTAGCTGCTGAATAAAAAAAGCGGACGAAAGTACGGGCATCTTTCTTTGCTAACGGCATGCTTTTAAGCTTTTCTTCTAATATTTCCCATTCTGATAATGGATAACCAAACAGACAACCGTCCATTCCTCTCGTCACAATGAATGTTTCTCCTAGCTCATCGCGAAGTTTGGCTGGTACAATCAGTCTTCCTTTGGCGTCAATATTATGTTGAAATTCACCAATCAACATAGCTGATTTTCCCCACTTTTCCACTTGATAGAAACAGTCTACCACATTCTCCCACTTTCTACCACTTAAAACCAGAAAAGTTTCTCTAATTAATTGTTATTTAAAAAGTTTGTAATATTTAAATTTTCGAAGGAAAACGCCATCATACTCTATAGGATAAGCTTTATCCAGTTTTTATCATTTAAAATAGATAATGTCCAAGATTGGCTAAAATCATCAGCACATAAACAACTAAGATTAATAAGAAGTTCAATCGCCAAAACATCTTGAAAAAGCGTCCATAAATCAGTTCCCCATAGTAATATGCTTGAAATACTGCCACGCAAATTCCCAACAGTAAAATCGAAATCAGCATATACGGGATAATCGACTGCCCATAGGTATCCTTGGACAGCACATGAAGCCCAATCAACAGAAATGGAATGGCAATATCCGGCGCCTTGATTTTATAAGTTTCTGCAAGCGAAAGTCGTGAAATGAGATAATTCACTGCAAACAATACAGCGACAGGAAAAACATACCAAAGAAGCATAACAATTGAAAAAGAGACCATTCCAAACAATTCCTTTCTAACACTTAATTTAACTATACTTTATTTAGTTTACATACATGTTTCATTTCCTTTAAAAATTCATGCCTAAATAATACTATTTTACAGGTCCTTACGTTACTGCACAAGAGTTTTATCCTTTATAATAAGTATAAGTAGTAAAACTAAAATAAAACGATAATATTCTGGATACTTTTACTTCCTTTTAAGCCGTTGCTTGTGCAGACTTCTTTAACAAAAAAGGAAGATAACTAAAGGTTAAACAGGCTGTAAAGAGCCCATACTCCTTCAGATTAATAGTATGAATGTTTCACTTATTCAAAAAAGCTAGTAGAATGGTAGATAGGCAAAACTAAATACCAATTATCAATCTAATACAGTAAGTTTATCTGCATGTTTATAGTATTACAGAAAGAGGTGCTATTGTATGATTACATTTTTTAAAAGTACTGCTGAAGGTTTTAGTCCCCAATCAGAGAACAACAAGGAAGTTGACTGGCTTATGGTGGAGATGCCGACCACTGAGGACATCAAATATCTGCTTTCAGCTTATGATCTGCCAAAGGATTATCTAACCAGTGTACTTGATGAGAAAGAGAACGCGCGTGCCGAAGGGAACTGGCACGATAGCACAAAGCGTGCAGCACTAATTTTGATTGAGTATCCCTTCGCCTCCGTTAGTCCCAGCGGCTATATGCAGCTGGAAACTTATCCTTTTGTAATGATTCGGACAACAAACAATAAAATAATTACGATTTCAGATAAACCGGCAGATTTTATTAACAAGATTAAGTTAGAGCCTTATACTGGAAATGAACTTTCTTTTCAGAGCTATTTGCTTTTTCGGGTTCTTTGGCATATTTCCAAAAACTATAATAATTTTCTTACAAAAATTATTGATGAAATCAACCATCTTGAGGGTGAACTGAAAGTAGCAACTGAAAATAAACAGTTATATCAGATGATGGATATTCAAAAAAGTCTGGTTTATTTTGAATCTGCTCTTTCAGAAAATTTGAATGTAGTTAACAAATTATATAATGACCGCAAACATTCTGAAATGATTGACCACCTGCCCTTCCTTCACGACGTGCTGGTGGAGATGAAGCAGGGATTAGCAACAACCCGAATTGAGCTGAAACTGGTGGATCAGATTAGCAGTACGTTTTCAGCAATCGTCTCAAACAATCTGAACATCGTCATGAAGGTGCTAACTTCCTTAACAGTGGTACTGACAATCCCAACAATCATTGGCGGTGTTTACGGTATGAATGTAAAGCTTCCCTTTGCAAATCGGGAAGATGCCTTCTTCTGGATTTTCTTAGTAACTTTCGGTCTCTGCGGACTTGTTATCTATTATTTGAGAAAAAAGAACCTCCTCTAAATTTTATATTGCTGTTTCTCACAAAAGGTTGTAAACTATAAAAAGACAAAGGATGTGAGGACAAATGGGAAAAAAGAAAGATAGTACGCTATCAAAAATCACAAAAGTAGTCGTCTGGTTGATGTTGATTGCCATTGTCGGTTCAACGATACTCACTGCAATTTTATACCTTAGATAGACGAATATTCAGATGGTCCGGATTTTGTTTTTTAGACTGCTCTAGACCTCTATTTTTGATTCAGCTTAATAGCACAAAAAGGCACTGACGAGTTTTTCGCCAGTGTCTTTTTGTCTAAATAAACTTAAGCAGTCATACTACTTACTGCTGCTTTTTTTCTCTTTCTGCTAATTGAAGCAGCTCTTTTGCATGCTCTACTGTTAGCGGAGTAATCTCGCTGCCGGCAAGCATTCGTGCAATCTCATCCACACGTTCTTTACCAGTCAGCATTCGTACGTTTGTCTCTGTACGATCATCAGCTATCTCTTTTGAGATAAAGTATTGATAATCCGCTGTCGCTGCAACCTGAGGCAAGTGAGTGATACACAATACCTGAGAGTCGCTGGATATCTGATGAATTTTATCAGCGATTGCCTGGGCAACCCGACCGCTAACGCCAGTATCCACTTCATCAAATACAATACTTGTAATCCCCTGAGTTTTTGAAAAAATCGTTTTTAGCGCCAGCATTACCCGGGAGAGTTCTCCTCCTGATGCTACTTTAACCAGCGGCTTCAGCGGTTCACCAGGGTTTGTAGTGATATAAAATTCAACCTGATCCAAGCCGTCTTCCGTAATTGCCTGTTCATCGTGCTCCAGAAACTTCACTTGGAAAACTGTTCTTTCCATATAAAGTTCCTTCAGCTCTTTTAAAATGCTTTTTTCTAAAACAGCGGCCGTTTTTTTCCGTTCACTGCTCAACTGTGCACCTAACTTCAGCACCTGATTTTTCTTATCTGTCAAAACTTCTTCCAGCTCGCCGGCTTCACCGTTCAGTTGACCGTTTTCAGCTAGCTCAGCTGTTATTTCCTGATAATACTCAAGGATAGCTGTGACTGATTCTCCATATTTTCTTTTTAACTGTCGAATCAGTTCCAACCGGTTTTCTACCTCATCCAAACGTCCTTCATCCAATTCCAGCTGTCCTAAATGACGGGACAAATCAGCACTAGCTTCCTGTAACTGATAGTAGCCATTTTGAACAGCCTCGGAAATAGTCAGATAATCAGAATCCAGCGTTTCAATTGTTGCCAGCTCATTCATCGCATATGCCACTCGGTCTAAGCTGCTGTTCTCTTCGCCGTTAATCGCTTCGTAGCTTTCTGCTAAAACATCTGCAATCTTCTGGAAGTTTGCCAGCTTATTTCGTTCTTCCGTCAGCCGTTCTTCTTCACCAGGCTGGAGCTTCGCTTCCTCAATCTCATTCCTTTGGAACTGCAGCATGTCGATTCGCTGAGCGAAAGCTTTTTCATTTTTCTGAAGGTCTCTGACGCGCTTTTCTAATTGCCTGTATTCCAGATATATCTGGGTATAATTGGTTTTAAGCTGTCGCAATCGACTGCCGCCAAAATCATCCAGCATACCTAAATGACGGTCATTATGCATCAATTCCTGATGCTCATTCTGCCCATGAATATCTACCAAATATTCACCAATACGTCTTAGTGCAGCTATAGTAACTATCCGTCCGTTTACTCGGCAGATATTTTTTCCAGACGTAAAAATGTCTCTTTGTAGAATCAAAATTTCTTCTTCCCGTTCAATGCCCTGCTCATCCAGCAATGCATAAAGCTCTATATTCTCTGGTAAAGCAAAAACACCTTCCAAAGTACACTTGGAAGCTCCTTGTCGAATAAAATCACTAGAGCCGCGCCCGCCAGTCAGTAACCCTACTGCATCTATGATAATCGATTTCCCCGCCCCAGTTTCTCCGGTTAGAACGGTCATTCCTTCATGAAATTCCAATTCAAGAGAAGAAATAATTGCAAAGTTCTTTATTGAAAGCTGCTGCAGCATACTACTTCACCTCTAATTCATTGTTTATAAATAGTTAAAAAACTCATCTCTTAAAAAAACAGCGGCAGCTTCTGTACGTGTAATCATTAAAATACTGTCATCGTCACAAATCGTTGAAAAAAGCTGTTCTTTATATTGCTTTTCGATTAAGTCAGCAGACGCTTTGGCGTTCCCGGGAATCGTATGTAATACAACAAATTTTTCCATTTGATCCACAGAAACAAAAGCTTCCTTCATCAGCTTGTTCAGCTTATGAGCGGTATCTTCATTTGTTTCCATAGGAATGCTATAACGGTAGCCGCCATCTACCGAAGGTATCTTAATCAGCTTCATCTCTTTAATATCTCTTGAAATGGTTGCTTGTGTTACCTCCACGCCTTTTTCATTTAGCAAAGCAACAAAATCTTCCTGCTTTTGAATATCATTGTCCGAGAGCAAACGGGTGATTAATCTATGCCGGTCTTTCTTTCTCATAGTAATTTACTCCTTTTCAGGTTCATTTCCATTTCATCATAGCGTATTTCTACCCATTTTTAAAGTAATAAAAAATTAATTTCTGCTTTTTATTACATATTTATTCATCCATTATACGTTTATCTGTCGTACTTACCCGTTTCAAAACATCCGTCTTTTATTATTTGAGATATTTACGGTTAAATAGAAAAGTAAGTGGCATACATTCTGACTCTTATTCGCCAATTAAAACTATTAGATATTCTAGCAGAGAATGCTCAAAAGAGCTTCACTACAGCTCATTCTTTTTTCAGACTTTATATACTCTTTAAAATTTCTTGTCCACAGTCTTTCAGACTCTCTTTGTATAAAAAAGCTGGAAGTGATTGAAACAACCCTTTCCAGTTCTCATATTCTGCTATTCTATTCTTTATTCTTTAATTCCTGATGTGCCTGTTCGACGATTTGATTAATCGTATCAATTGATAGAGATCCTCCAACTTCGTCACTTGAAACAAGGTGAACGAGAAATTCGATATTTCCTTCTCCCCCAGTAATTGGCGAAAAATCCAAAGCTGCTACTTCATAGCGATTACTAGCAGCAAAGTTCAAAATATCCTCCAACACTGATTTATGAACAGCCGGGTCACGGACAATGCCCTTTTTCCCAACCTGTTCTTTCCCTGCTTCAAACTGCGGCTTAATCAATGCTACGACATCTCCACCCGCTGTTAAAATCTCATGCAGCGGCGGCAGAATCAGTCGCAAAGAAATAAAGGAGACATCAATCGTTGCAACTTCAGGCTGTCCATGAGTAAAGTCCTCAGGTTTGCTATAACGGAAATTGGTTCGCTCCATCACTACTACCCGTTCATCCTGCCTAATTTTCCATGCAAGCTGATTATAGCCTACATCCAGTGCATAGCTCATCTTGGCACCATTTTGCAAAGCAACATCCGTGAATCCGCCAGTAGATGAGCCAATATCAAGCATCACCTTCCCATTCACATCGATGTCAAAAACCTTTAATGCTTTTTCCAGCTTCAGGCCGCCTCGGGAAACATAAGGCAATGTCTGCCCTTTAATCTGCAGCTTTGTTTCAACAGCTATTTTTTCTCCCGGCTTATCAAGCCGCTCATTCTTTTCATTATATACTAAGCCAGCCATAACACTCCGCTTCGCTTTTTCTCTCGTTTCAAACAAGCCCTGATTAAATGCCAGAACATCTACACGTTCCTTTTTCATGTGTTCGTCTCCCTCATTGAAGCGCCAGCTGCTTCAAAATTTCTTTCAACAGCTCAGGCTGAAATTCATCATTATTTTTTTGAACCTCAAGCAGCTTCGACTCAGCGGAAGCCATTTGCTCTTCAAACGCAGTCTTTGCTCCTTCCACGCCCAACAACCCCGGATACGTGCTTTTATTCAGCGTTTCATCTCTGCCTACCTGTTTTCCCAGCTCTTCTTCTGAGCTGATTACATCCAGCAAGTCGTCTCTAATTTGAAAAGCTAATCCCAAATGCTGAGCAAATTCACCAAGAAGCTCCACGATTTCTTCTACCTGTTCCGATAAAATACCACCCGCTAATAGCGCAAACTCAATTAATGCACCTGTCTTCTTTTTGTGAACATCCATTAGCTGCTCCAAGCTCAATGAGCGCTGTTCTCCCTGAAGATCTCCTGCTTGTCCTGCAACCATTCCTTCAGTACCAGCAGCTTTTGTTAACAGCTGCAGCAACAAAACCTTTTCGTTCATCTCCATCTGACTAAGACTAAGCAGTTGAAAAGCAGCAGTCAACAAACCATCTCCTGCCAAAATCCCATGAGCTTCTCCATAAACCTTATGATTTGTCGGCTTACCTCTGCGCAAATCATCATCGTCCATCGCTGGAAGGTCATCATGAATCAGCGAATAAGTATGAATCATTTCCAATGCCGCAGCTGTTTGATAGTCCTTTTTCTCCAGCTCTCTGCCAAAAGAAAGGACTGTAGCTAGAACCAGCAAAGGTCGCAGGCGCTTTCCTCCAGCTTGAATAGAGTACAGCATACTCTCTTTTAGATAGCTATTTGATGTGTGCTCTTCAAGAAAATCAATCATTTCCTGTTCAATGAGAGGAACTTGAACCGAATAAAAGTTGTTGTATACCGTCATTCGCTCTCACTCGCTTCAAAAGCAACTTCTTCATTGCTTTCTGTCATCATTTTTGTCAATGTAGTTTCAGCTTTTTCTAATGTATCCTGACATTTTTTACTTAAAACCATTCCCTTTTGAAAAGCGTCCAGCGCTTCCTCAAGAGGAACATCTCCCCGTTCTAAGCGCTGAACAATTTCTTCCAATTCATTTAGCGATTCTTCAAATGTTGGTTCATTCTTTTTAGGCATTTCACTGCTCCTCTTCTTTCAATTCGATAGACGTCACTGTCGCCTGGACCGTTCCGTCGATATAGTGCACTGTAATCTGCTCCTCAGTCTGCAGCTCTTGTGCTGATTTAACGACGTTCTCTTCTTTGGTGGTATAGCTGTAGCCGCGGCCCATGATTTTCAACGGACTTAGCAGGTCAAGCTGCTGAATAGCTGAAAGAAGCCGCTGCTGTCTGTTTTCCATGTATTGTTCCATCCGATCCTTCAACCGCTGGTCAACAAAAGTCAGCTGCTGCCGACCTTCTCTAAGTCTCCCGGAAAGATTTTGCTGCTCCAGACGACTAATAATCCGCTGCGCCTCTTGATAGGTTTCATGATAGATAGTCTGCATGCCCTGCACCAGACGCTGGGTTGTCTGGTCCAGTTTGATTTTCTGTCCTTCATACAAACGATCCGGTTGAAGAAAAACATAAGAATTTTTCAAACGAGTATAGCGATCTGTTTTTTGCTGCAGAAGATAAAGAAATGCCTGCTCCAGACGATTCTGCTTCTCCCTGATTCGCAACAGCTCTTCAGATAGTACAGGAACAGCCAGTTCTGCCGCAGCGGTTGGCGTAGCCGCCCGGACATCCGCAACTAAATCAGCAATGGTTACGTCTGTTTCATGTCCTACTGAGGATATAACTGGTGTCTTTGCTTGATAGATTGCCCGGGCAACCTGCTCTTCATTGAACGGCCATAAATCTTCAATTGAACCACCGCCCCGGCCGATGATCGTCGTATCAAAATTTCCTAATTCTTCTACCTTTTGAATATTTTTTACAATATCCGAAGCTGCTTGATTTCCTTGAACCAAGGTTGGGAAAAGCACAAGCTGAGCAATAGGATATCTTCTTTTTACGGTCGTTATGATATCCCTAATAACAGCTCCGCTTGGACTTGTGATAACTGCAACTCGTTTGGGATATCGAACTAACGGCTGCTTGACTCCATTGAAAAGCCCTTCCTTTGCCAGCTTTTCTTTTAGCTCTGCAAGTGCCTGATACAAAGCTCCTACACCATCAGGTTCCATATGCTCAATATAAATCTGATACGAACCGCCATTTTCATATAATGAAATCCGACCGACAACAAGAACCTTCATCCCCTCTTTGGGCTGGAATTTTAGTTTTTGAAAAGCTGATTTAAACATAATTGCTGAAATCTTCGCCTTGTCGTCCTTCAAACTGAAATACTGGTGGGCATTTGCCCGCAGCCGGAAATTAGAAATTTCTCCAGTCAAGTATACTCTGCCTAAATAAGGGTCTGCATCAAATTTACGCTTTAAATATTTTGTTAAGGCAGTGACTGTTAAATACTGCTGATCCATCCTATTCACCTATTTCAACTTTTTTGCGGCCTCAATTGTCTGATACATCAGCATCGTAATCGTCATCGGACCTACACCTTTAGGAACTGGTGTAATAAAGCTAGCTAACGGCTCAACTTCATCAAATTTTACATCCCCGATAAGCTTGCCGTTTTCATCACGGTTCATTCCAACATCAATGACTACTGCGCCGTCTTTCACAAACTCCTTTGTCACAAAGTGACCTCTGCCGATAGCCACTACTAAAATATCCGCTTCTTTTGCCAGCTCCGGAAGATTTTTTGTTTTCGAATGAGCAATTGTTACGGTAGCATTTTTCATTAACAACAGCTGTGCCATAGGTTTCCCTACAATGTTGCTTCTGCCGATAATAACTGCTCTTTTTCCTTCAAGATTAATATTATATGCTTCAAACATTTTCATAATACCGTAAGGCGTACAAGGAATCATCACTGGATTTCCTACAAATAAATGACCTAGATTCATCGGATGAAAGCCATCTACATCCTTTGCCGGATCAATCGCCAGCAACACCTTCTCTTCATCTATGTGAGCCGGAAGCGGCAACTGAACTAAAATCCCATGAAAATCAGCCGATTGATTGTAATAGGCAATTCGTTCTAGCAATTCGTTTTCACTGATTGATTCCGGCAAACGCTCTACTTTCGAATAAATACCAATGCGCTCAGCTGCTAAATCTTTATTTTTAACATAGGTCTGACTTGCTTGGTTTTCTCCAACTAATAGTACAACTAACCCAGGACGGATGCCCTCTTCTCGTAAACGGGTAACTTCTTCCTTCATTTCAGCCTGCAGCTTGTCTGCCAGCTCTCTGCCATTAATTAATTGTCCCATCCTGCCACTCCCTATCATTTTTTCAATGCTTTTATTCTAGCATAATTTCCCCTTACATTACACTATAAGAAATAAAGCTTTCACAATAAATGAACGAAATAGCCGTCTATAAAAAGTGGCCTGTGCTCAAAATAAGTCAGGCTACAGCTGACACTCGGTTCGCTTCAATTAACAAAAAAAGATCCGGAACCCTGTTGCTGTTCCGAATCTACCGTTCTTTATTCGCTTATTTCCTTCATGATATTCGACAATACGCCATTGACGAATTTTCTTGAATGATCATCGCTATATTTCTTTGTTAATTCAATTGCTTCATTCAACGCAACAGTGTTCGGTACATCACTGACGTACAGCATTTCAAAAATAGCAATCCGCATAATGACTAAATCCATTTTAGCAATCCGGTTAATTGTCCAGCCTTTGCCTAAGTGAGCTTCAATCATCTGGTCCATCTCAGCTTTTTTGTCACAGACGCCACCAACTAAGACATCCAAATATACCGGAACAAATTCTTCTCCATCTTCACTGACTATTTCGCCATGGTCCAGTTCCAATGCATGTGTGATCGCATCCTGCTTAGTCAAATCACTATTGAAATCCAGCGGAAATAACGCCTGTAATGCTTTTTCTCTAATCTCGTGACGAGTAAACGTCTCTTTACTCATTGGTCTTCTCCGTCCTCTGGGAAAAGTTCAGAGAAATCCGGTTCTGGAAGCTTTTCCGGAACAACAGCAACTACATGGATATTGACTTCAGCTAAATCGATATCTGTCATGAACAGCACTTGTTGTTTTACCCGTTCCTGCATTTCCAAAGCCACTTTGGGGACAGATACGCCATAATTCAGGTAGCAGTAAATATCTACCTTTAGGCCGTCTTCATCATTATTTAAGTAAACACCTTTTCCATGAGCCGCACGCCCTAGAAATTCGTTTACGTTATTGGCAAAGGTTCCTCTCATGCCATAAACGCCGTCCACCTTGGAAGTTGCTATCCCAATGATTACTTCAATCACCTCTGGAG
Organism: Enterococcus sp. LJL51; assembly: GCF_054871795.1. NCBI lineage: Bacteria > Bacillati > Bacillota > Bacilli > Lactobacillales > Enterococcaceae > Enterococcus > Enterococcus sp. LJL51. The sequence goes on from NZ_JBTXLW010000001.1 coordinate 240,995, forward strand.
CAATCACAATTTCTCCAAGTGCGTCGCTTGTATTGTTGATAATAAGATTTTTTTCATCAGCCATGATAAGTTCTCCTTTTCTTTACGCTCTCGATACGTATGTTCCATCTGCTGTATTGACAATCAGGCGATCTCCCTGATTGACAAAAAAGGGTACATTGACTACTGCGCCAGTTTCCATTGTTGCCGGTTTTGAACCGCCGGAAGAAGTATCTCCCTTGATATTCGGATCTGTCGAAGCTACTTCCAATGTAACTGTATTTGGTAAATCAACACCTAGAATCTCCGAGCCAAACATAATGATGTTCAATTCCATATTTTCCAGCATATATTTCAGCTCATCCTGAATTTGCTCTTCTGGAATTTCAATCTGCTCATAGGTTTCCAAATCCATAAATACATGGCTTCCACCGCTCTCATACAAATACTGCATTTTGCGGTTGTCTATTTGAGCCTTTGCCACCTTCTCGCCAGCCCGGAATGTTTTTTCCTGAACGCCGCCTGTTCTAAGATTCTTTAATTTAGAACGAACAAACGCAGCTCCTTTTCCAGGTTTCACATGTTGAAAATCAACAACACGCCAAATCGCGCCATCCACTTCAATTGTCAGTCCCGTTTTGAAATCATTCACAGAAATCATTTGTTTCCCCCTCTATCTTATATACAGCAGGTACTGTTATTTCTATATAAATCTTATGAAAATCTCCATAATAGGAATCAGCCGGTCTCGATTTGTATACGCCTCTACTTTCAGCAATATACAAAGAGTTAAAAGAATCAGCTCGTCTATTTAGCAGGATTTATACATAAAAGACAGACTTTTTACACGTTCCTAGTGTACCATTAAACAGTTGCTTACGCCACCAGAAAAGCGAAGATTCCACCAAGCTAATTGCTCTATTTTGAACAAGAAAAACAAACCGCCAGTCTTTCCAAACTGTTTTCAACTATAGCCAACTGGAAATCAAGCAGTCCTTATAAAATAATCAACTCTTTTGGTGAATGGGTCAAAACACGATTTCCTTCTTCTGTAATCAGCAAATCATCTTCAATCCGAACACCGCCGATTCCCGGCAGATAGATTCCCGGTTCGTCTGTGATTACATTTCCTGGGACAAACTGTTTTTCTGCCTTAAAGGAAACATTTGGTCCTTCATGTATTTCTAAACCAATACCATGACCAGTACTGTGTCCAAACGCATCACCATAACCGTAAGAGGCAATATGATCACGTGCCACTGCATCAAGCTGAATTCCGGTAAGCCCCGGCTTTGCGGCTTCTAAAACCTTCAACTGCGCTTCCAAAACAATTTGATATATTTCTTTCAATTTTGGTGCTGGCTCTCCTACTGAAAATGTTCTTGTCATATCAGAAACGTAGCCCTGATAATAGCAGCCAAAATCGATAGTAACAAAGTCGCCTTTTTCAATTAGTTTTTCACTGGCAACACCATGCGGCATTGCTGAACGCAGTCCGCTGGCCACAATCGTTTCAAAAGAAACACCGTATGCCCCTAATGAGCGCATATAAAAATCCAGCTGGTTTGCTATTTCAATTTCCGTCATACCAGGTTTAATTACTTTAAGAATGTGTTCAAAAGCCGAATCTGCAATGGCACAAGCTTTTTCGATAATCGCGATTTCTTCTGCATCCTTGATTTCTCTTAATGCTTCAATCATTCCTGCAACTGGAATCATATCACAAGGTAATATCTCTTCAAGCACGCTATACTCCGCAAAGCTGACAAACATTTCTTCAAACGCAATATTCTCAAGCTTTTCAGCTTCAGCCAGCTTCATTACCTCATCAAAAATCGGACCAGTATTTTTAATAATTTCGAATCCTTGAGCCTGCTGTCCCGCTTGTTCTGTATAACGAAAATCAGTAATGAAAAATGCCTTGTCTAACGTGATGACCGCTAATCCTGTAGTTCCAGTAAAATTCGTTAAGTAGCGCAGATTATATTCACTAGTTACTAAAAATGCTGAAATATTATTTTTTTTCATTTCTTGTCTCAGCTTATTCACTCTTATCATCATCAATTGTTCCTTCTTTCCTTGATTAGTTGCTTCTTTACATTATAACAAAGTTCATCTGTGAAACAACTGATTAACTATATAAGTTCCGTAAAACTATCTTTCCGTATTCTTTACTTTCTACACGCAATACAGAAAAAAACACACCTATAGGCTTACTCGTTTCGGTATATAATAGAAGGAATTAAAACAGCTATTCCGCGTACAGGCAGGTCGGACTTCCTAAAAAAATTTTCCAGCTAAATAATAGCTGAAAAATTAAGACAACCCCTCATTTATTGAAAACTATATCTTTTCTAATTTAGTTTAAAGATTTTTGCTTATCTACATATGAACGAGATTTCTTCGGTATACTCTATGTACAAATCTATCAGAAAGCTGGTGACTGATGAAAAAAATGATTATAGGATTTTTCGCATTAACCATAACTGGAATTGCTCTGGCGTTTTATGCCTTTTTTATAGAACCAAAAATGTTGACAGTTGACCGCCATACCTTAGGCAGCAGCAATAGCCAAACCGCAGTAAAGCTATTACAGATTTCAGATATCCACCTTCAAAAAAGCTATCCAACTGACCAACTAAAAAAAATCGTTGAAAAAGTTAATGAACAAGAACCTGATATCGTTGTATTTACTGGAGATTTATTTGATAACTTTGCTGCTTATGGTCCGGTAGATGAGACCATCGAGCTTTTGAATAGCATCCAAGCTCCTATGGGTAAGTTTGCTGTTTGGGGCAACCATGATTATGGCGGCGGCGCTGCTTCTGTTTATGCAGCGGTTATGGCTAACAGTGGTTTTCAACTACTGGAAAATGAAGGTGTCAGACTGCCCGTCGAAGGAAACAGCAGCTTATATTTAGCAGGAATCGACGACTCTCTTTTCGGTGCACCGTCGATGGAAGCGGCGTTTAACGGACACACTAGCGATGACTACACTATCCTGCTCAGCCATGAGCCTGATGTCACTGAACCTGCTGCCGCTTACGGTGCCTCTCTTGTCCTGAGCGGACACAGTCATGGCGGACAGGTACGAATTCCCTTCTTACCAGTAAATACTCGGCTAGCAGAAAAATATATCAGCGGTTTTTACAGCTTAGGGGAAAATACAAAGCTCTATGTCAATACAGGTCTAGGTACAACTGCCATTCCGGTTAGATTTAGAGTCCCTCCGCAAATTTCTTTTTTTCAACTATATATCTAAAGGTACAATAGAGTTAAAAAATTAGTGTTACCCAAAATTATGATAGTAGAACAAAAAATTGAATGAACTCGTAAGACTTGGAACGATTATCAGAAAATTTCTGTTTTTGTTTCAAGTCCTTTTATTTGGAGAAGAGGAATTCCACCAATTTTTCGATTGGTGTTACTTCAATCTTGTATCTGTTTATGTGCTTTGATTCTGTGTTCTTTGGCAAGATAAAAGCTCCCCTCTTGCCCTTCAGGATATTCTTGAACAATTATCAATTTGAATTTAAAGCTAGATTTAGCTATAAATATACCGACCTCCAAAAGTTAGGTTTTTCGGTCTAACTTTTGGCGGTCGGTTCATACGCTAGCTGTTTTCAGTTGTTTAAATTACAGTTTCCAATTAAAAAAGCAAATCAGACAATAATCTCCTGACTATGTTTTTCAGAATGAATCTTCGCTGTCCACGTTTCAAAGGTAACTATTACTGGTTTTTCATGTTTAAGTTCTCTTTGGTAATCACTTAACTCGTGTTCAATATCCTTTAGTGACTCTAAATACTCAACCGAGAATTTTCCTTTCAACGACATACTCTCATACTCCAGCTCTTGATAGCAGCAAACAGCCCCATTAGGATTGCGCAACAGATTCTGAACGGTTTCCCCGTCGCCATCAAGATAAAAACGCATTTTCAGCAGTCCTTCCCGCCACAACGGTCTAGAGACTGTTATAACTGATGGAAACCCTCTGTAGTCAATCGAAGCAATTAAGAAGACAGTACTTGAACTTAGCAAATGGTTGATACGATCGTGAAGCTCCATGAAGCTATCCCTCCTCAGAATCCTTACATATTTTCATTATACCAATAATTTACCAATAATAAAAAATATCTCTTTTATTTATCATTGTATCAACCTTTTGCTATAATTGATATGTTCTGTAAAAATGCCGATTCAGGAGGATTCATTCATGTTTTTCCAAAAAATTCACCATATTGCTGTTAATGCTTCTAATTATCAAAAAACAAAAGATTTTTATGTTGATATTCTTGGCTTCTCAATCATTCGGGAGAATATTAGAGCAGAGAAAAATGATATAAAACTAGACCTTAAGCTGGGATTGTATGAGCTGGAGATATTTATCAGCGACGTCTTTCCAAAGCGTCCTTCTTATCCTGAAGCATTAGGCTTGCGCCATTTAGCATTCAAAGTAGATGATGTAGAGGCTGTATGTGCTTATTTGTCGAATCATGGCGTTCTCTGCGAGCCTATTCGGATAGACGACTTTACCGAAGAAAAGATGACCTTCTTCTTTGACCCAGATGGTCTGCCTTTAGAAATCCATGAATAATCAGCTGCTCTTAGCATGAGAGAAAATGACCGGAGGCACTCAAGGTCAGCTACATTCCAATCTAAAAAACAACCTTTCAAAAGTGCCCCGTTCCGGCTTTTTCCCGGAACAGGGCACTTTTTTCCAACCTTCTCTGTTCTTAAGTTAAAAAAACGAAGAAAGCTATTTCTCTGCAATACGGAGAAAGACAATATTTAGATATAATTTGAATGTCATTTCTTTATCAAGTTTAATAACCGAAATTCCTACATCAGCAAAATCCAGTCTCTAAGCTGAGGCTGTTAATACATCCCCTTTTGCATCTCCCACTTCATGACTGCGCTTTCAATAAAAATATAGCAAAATTAAAGTAGTTTTTTAACATTATAATATCATAAACTTTTAGTTTTCAACCAAATTCTAAGTACTCTGAAAAAGTTTCTATGTATGTAAATAAAAAAGACCAAGACATTTCTTAGATTAAGAATGTCTTAGCCTTAAAGGGACTTTTCATTTAGATGAGCTTTCACTCGCTTAAGATTTATTTGAGATACTTTCTTGTACATTCGATTTTTCAACAGTATTCACTAGCTCCTTCACTCGTCCGCCGATAGTTTTTGCAAATTTTTCTGCCTGACTAATGTCCTGAAAGACTCGAGCCGCTTCTTTATTTCGTGTTCGATGTCCGTCATGACAGATGTAACCATGGAAAACCTTTACCGCATACATGTACATCCCTCCTTCCCTTTTTTTGAGCATACACATTTTTTCTTTTAAAATCAATCCTTTTGCCTTTCTCGATTCCATCATTTGAAGCAAACTTAGACATATTAATAAATATTTTTCCAATATAATAGAAACTTCAAAAATTTAAGCTGTTTATTCATAAAAATATGCCCTTTTCTTAATTATTAAAGCGGGCTACATTCAGCTATAGAACCATTTAAACAGCTTGTTTCATCGTATTTTTACCTCTTCATCAGTACTTGGCTGCCACTCCTATTTACTTAGCTTAATCTACATAATAAATAAAAAACTGCAGACCTTTTAAAAAAGGGCTGCAGCATATTATTAGTTAGCTACTGGATAAACAGAAACCTGCTTTTTGTCGCGGCCTTTACGTTCGAAACGTACAACTCCGTCAACTTTTGCAAATAATGTGTCGTCTCCACCGATACCAACATTTACACCTGGGTAAATTTTAGTTCCGCGTTGACGGTATAAAATAGAACCACCTGTAACTGTTTGACCATCAGCACTCTTCGCGCCTAAACGTTTAGATTCTGAATCACGTCCGTTGGAAGTAGAACCTCCACCTTTTTTATGGGCAAAAAATTGTAAATTCATTTTCAACATATGTCTGCACCTCCTAATTTTGAGTTGTGAGTGTAATAAATTCAGTATGTTCTTCTTCAATTGCCTGTAATCCCAGTAAGAGATTTTCCAGCAAAATCTGAGAAATATTCGTTTGTTCTTGATTAACATCGGACAACATTTCTACATACATATATCCGCCCTCTGCTTCATCCGCATCAACAATTGGTTCAAATCCCGCAAGGGCTTCAATCCCATTGACTGTGCTGACAGCAAGAACTGATACAGCTGCACAAATGACATCTTCACCGAATTCAGCGGCTTCTGCGTGTCCGGCAATCTCAAATGAAACGATTTGACCCGCTTCATCTCGTTTGAAAGAACCTTTAATCATTCTTTCTCCTTCTTTCCTATAAACAGGAATTAAGCATTGATGGCATCAATAACAACTTTTGTATATGGTTGACGATGACCTTGTTTGCGATGAGTGTGTTTTTTCGGTTTGTACTTGAAAGTTACCACTTTCTTTTGTTTACCGTGTTTTTCAACAGTTCCTTCTACAGTTGCACCTGCAACAGTTGGAGCACCTACTTTTGTAGATTCGCCGCCAACAAGGATAACCTCGTCAAAAACAACTTTTTCGCCAGCTTCTACGTTTAATTTTTCAACATAGATTGCTTGACCTACCTCAACTTTTACTTGTTTGCCACCAGTTTTGATAATTGCGTACATGCTATACAGCACCTCCTTCTTCTAGACTTAGACTCGCCATCCCAAGCGACAAAAACGTACTTAAAAACTTGTTCTGAGCGGTTGTAGCTGTGGAGTCCACAATTACAACATTAACATCATATCAAAATACACCTGTTCAGTCAATCAAAAATTGTGTTTTAGACTGTGATTTTCAGATTTCATTAAGCATGGACTCTACTTTCTTGGAACCTTTAAAAAAAAGTAATTGTATTTTTATAAAAATATCTGTGATAAAATGTTACCTGATTTATTAAGGGGGTGTAAAAATGAAAGAGTCATATTTTGATGGAGGTCTCGGCAGCTATATTCTGACTGGTATTCTTGCTTGAGCTGTAAGTTTCTTCACACTTGGTATCTGCGCACCGTGGGGGATTTGCATGATGTACAGATGGAAGATTGAACACACAGTGATCGAGGGCCGGCGCTGTCAGTTTACTGGAACAGCTATTGGACTGTTCGGCAGCTGGATTAAATGGCTGCTGCTGACAATCGTTACATTAGGTATTTATGGTTTCTGGGTACAGATTAAACTGGAGCAATGGAAAGTTAGCCATACTAGGTTCTACTAAGATTAAAATAGTTAATGGCGTTTGGGACAAAGCTTCTGATTCTATGTTTTCCGCATTTATGCATTTTCCATATATTAGAGAAGCTTTGCTCCTAATATTTACTTGTAATCTAGTGATCACAACAGTTGAAAATTAATAAAGTTTAGCTTGTGCTTTTAAGTATTTTAATGACTAATCCCAGTCTAAAATACAGTTGGATGATTCATAAAAAATTAAGTTATTTTAAACTAAAATTTCTTCTTGCAACTCCCACCGTTTTCTGATAACATATTGATGTTGCTGATTTATAGAGAGACCATGATGCAACTACTTAATTTAAAGTAAATTATGTTTGTGCTAGTAGCTCAGCTGGATAGAGCACTCGCCTTCTAAGCGAGCGGTCGGGGGTTCGAATCCCTCCTGGCACGTAATTAACCCGATTGAAGTCAACACTTCAATCGGGTTTTTTATTCTCTATTATAAAAATTACTAATTACTACGGAATCTAGACAGAAGTTTTTCCCGTTAAGTTGCTTTTTCTGTCTTTCCCTACTCTGTTACTGCTTTCAATTATCATTTTTACTTTTTTATTTTGTCGGTAATTTTTTACATCTGTATTCTCAAATTCATTGATTTTATTTAAGAAAAGACTCGAATCGTTTCAATATGCGGAAGATCTTCTGGGTAGCTACTTGACGTGTTCCAGTTAGTATAAGATCGAGAACCATCTGATTTAAAAGTTGTTTTGCGACTTTCGGTTATTTGAATATCCTTTAACAACTGCTTATCATCATAAACCTGTACTAAACGTAGCTCGTATGCGATTAAATCTCCAGTAGTATTGGCTACTTCTATGAATCTTACCAATGTATTGATGTCTCGAGTGTTAATTTTTTCTTGTGACATAAAAGTTGTACCAATATTAAACGTCAATAGAAAATCATTAAAAATCATTCTGTTAATTTTTGCATAGCCAAAGAACTTTTTGTTTGCATCACTACGATTAAAAACTACTGTAGGTGGATAGGTTGCCAATTTTGCAACCCCATTTCCTACCACAATTTTATCCTGTAAAGATGTATGAGAAAAGTTTAAGGAGCTTCTATTCGAAATACTAAAAGCTGTATCAGTATTTACAGTGGAACCAACTTCATATATCTGAGTATTGCTGCTTGTAACGCCATCTCCCAGAATTGTACATTTTTCCATACTTACACTGCTATCGAAGAAACGGAAGCACTTTGTGCCGACTTTCATTTTCGATTCTATACCAATTAACTTTGCAGTTGAAATATTATCCAAGGTCAATGCATGGCTACTTTCCTTATTTGTTAAGATCAAATTGTTTAAACTCAATTTTGATACTCTGTTGAAAGCTAACCCATGAATCGTTGCTCCATTACCTTGTATCTCTATAAGTGTTTGAACCATACTCAATTCGGCGAAGGGGTATTCACCTTCCGCCATGTATATTGTGTACATATAAGCAGCATTCGCACATGCATTAAAGCATTGATTTAAATTCTTATACGGCTTTTCCTTTGTTCCATCACTATCAAATCCTGTATAATTACAGTCAACATGATAATCAATTCGTGCGTTCGGATAATTTGAAAATGTCCTTCTTAAAATTTGTTGTGAAGAGATAACATCAAATAGGAAAATATTAATATCAGAACTTTTTTTAGATAGACTTGAGAAATTGAATGATATTAACGCGAACTGATTACCTTTTACATGGGCAACCCCTTCTAATTCATTAATATACGTATTATCCCCACTATAACGAGGAACTTTATAATTTTGAATTAGATTCCCCATATCATCAACAACCATCATACTTTCAGGATTCGATAATGGCAAATAAATATAATTATTCTGAGCACAGATATCTTGTCCAATACTATCTGTCTCAATCTCAAATCTCTTTAAAATGCTATAATCATTCAGATTTAACTCACAAATAGTTTTATTACTTTTTGCCCACAGGCGTTTACTGCTTTTATCATAGCTGATTGCAGTCAAATTTAGACTTGTTGGATAAGTCTTCTTGATTGTTAGCGTATCGTAATCAATAACTATGACCTCTTTATTTTCATTGCCCAACATAAATCCTGCAACACATAATACTTCATTAGTATCTTCTCTATATGTTAGACCATTTCCGTGCCCTAGTTCAATTTCTTTCTCTCTTAATATTTCTCCATTTTCAAAAGAAATCTCTTGCAGTAAACACATTTCAGACTCAGTACGACCATCCGTATAATGATCATTATAAACAATCAGAAAACTATTTTCTGTAGAACAAAATCCCTGAGGAACACAATATCCGTTAGTTGAATGTTGATATCTAAACTTATTATTTAGAACAAGCCCAGCTTTTGGTTCATTTTTATTGCGTTTACTTTTAATTTTTTCGTCCTGATTATCCAAACGATTCTTCAATCTAGGAAATGATCCTCGAGCATCCGTTAATTCGGTTAGAATTGCGCCTCCTGGATCGATACTTTCTAAAATTTCTCTAATTGATTCTACCCAATCTGTCCAAGAAATTTTGCTATTCTCTAACCAATCTTCATATTCCTTCTGATTTTCATTAATCCATTTTTGAAATTCTTTAATTATCATCAGAATTTCTCTTTTTGCTTCTTCATTCCATTCGACAAAATCTTCTTTTGACTTGCTCAACCATTCTCTGAAATACCGCAGGATTTCTTCAAAAGTCCAAATGTAATTACTGTCTTTAATTCCATCACCAAAAATACTTTTCTTCACTTGATAATGGAAATCTCTTGTAGAGAACTGTTGCTGCCATGTATTATCTTCTTTCAGTGTTCTGAAAGCAAAATAGGCAGTATTCTCACCAATATTCTGCATATCATAATTCGTCAAGGTATAACGCAGCTTGCCGTTTTTGGCATCAATAATCTGAGTTACTCGCTGTTCTGAAATTCCAAGACCTGAATGATGTCCCTGTTTCACACAAAAGAAGGGCGTAAAACCAGTGATATCTTTGGGCTGTCCTTTCTCTGTTACAGTTACTTCTAATGTTTGGGTTCCCTCGTCAAATTGTCGAATAACAATTGTTGGAATGTTATCGTTTGGTTGTGTTATTGACAAGAAAACCGGATAAGTGATAGTCATTCAATCACTCCTTTCTTATTTGCTTATTTTGGTGGTATAACAATGGAACTAATTTCGCTGGAAGCAACCCATGCTCGATCGTATACTGCTACAATTCTTCCTTTGCCAGCATTTTGCTCATAGGTTTGTATTCTGCCATTAGCTAACCCTTTTATGACACCTGTATGTCCGTATTGATAGTCAACATTGAAACCGCCAGCATTGCCACCACGTTTCCAATTAATAATCGCTCCAGTAACTAACTGATCATATGAAGGATTGTAAATCACTTTCCAACCAACTGCTGACCAGTTATAAGAACTACCAATATCAGCTGCTGCGTTAGTATCACCTATAACGTGACTCAAGCCATATTGTGTTCCTGCGCCTAAGCCGCAGCCGCCTAGATAGCCGCTGAATTCAGCTGAAACTGCATAACATTCTCCATTTCCCCAATAACGACCAATTAGTGACTCTAGATGGTCTAAACCAGCTTTTCCAGTTCCAGTCCCTGTTGAGGGTTTTAAATCTTTAAACTTGTTGTACCATTCCAGAGCATATCCTTGTCTTTCTGGATGTGCATTTTTAGGTCGCTCAAAGTTCATTTCAAACGCATATGCAGCGACCGCAGGATCAGAGACAGCTTTAAATCCAGTCACACTTGTTGGACTGACGGCGCCAAGCCATTGTCCGTTATACATAGACCACTCAATTAATTTTGCTTGCCCCACAGTTGATTTATAATCATCTGTAATACTCGCAGCGGCAATTAAGCGCTGAACATACTCACGCCCATCCCAAGTTTGATTACCAATCAGCGGATACATTGATCCATCCCACTGGACTAATCCATATGCGGGGCCGCCGATTTGATCTGTATCAGGATCCATCGTTCCACCGGTTTCCTGTTGGACATTCCCTAAAATACCAGCAGCAGCAGCTTTACTGTAGCCGTTGGCTAGTAAAAAACTCCATAAATCCCAAGCGAATTTATCTGCTTGTGTTGTTACTTCTGGTGGATAACCGCTGCCGGGATTGCCGCCACTGCCGCCATTACCGTTACCACTGATTTCAATACCATTCACAATCAGTTTCCCAGTAATTCGTAAATCACCACTATGGTTCCAAACACCTCTAGAATTAATCTTGGGATCATCAGCAGTAGATTCCTTTGGAATCTGTATTACATATCGTGACGACGACTCATCGTTTTCTGATTTTGAGTTAATTGAAAAAATATATCCTTTTCTTTGTAGCAACGCATAACCATTCGCTTGTCCTGTTGATCCAGAAAGAGTAGCAAAAAGTCGTCCCAGCTCTTCTTCACCATTCTTCAAGAATTTAATACTTCCTTTTGAACTAATTACGACTTGAAATAGCTGATTACTTTTTGTTTTAAGAGTAACCCCTTCTAATGTACCGGTTTTTATATAATCAGCATTAAACTGTCCATCAATTGTCCATGCCGTATGAGCCTTATTTTTATGGAAGTCACCTTCAATAAACCCGATACCATCTGAATTCATCACCAGGAAATGATTACTTGTTTCTAAAGAATCGCCATTCATAAAAACCTGCTGGTAAGGTTCTCTGGAATCTCCTTTACCAAGATCCTGCTGATTCATCAGCATAATGGAGCCGCCTTTAGCTCCCCGTATAATATCATCCTGCCATTTTGAAATTTCTTCTGAATCATAGAACGACATTTTTTTCTCATCAATTGCAGTAACAGCACCTTTTAAATCCGAAGCAGCTTTACTAATACTTTTTGTGATGTTATCTCCCAAACTAGCTTCTGTTTTTCCACTTAGGCGGTTAATTTTCACTTTGAAAATCCGGGTCCGATAATGATAATTTCTATCATATCTATGAATCGTTACAGTATTTCCTAAGGAATCACTCTCCAATGTCTGCGTTTTAAACTGCACCAGAGGGCGGGAGTATTCCACCAGCGACTGGTAGGTTCGCTGCAGCAGATTTTTAGCGTCGTCCTCATCATCAAACTGAATCACCTTTTCACGTCGTCTCATTGTTCCATTTTTCAAAGGTATTCCATAAAGTTTTGTCATTTCAGGCAGCTCAACCCAAGCTTGTCCCTTCGGCTTATCCACAGGATCACCAGCAGATTTCTGCCAAACCACAGAAGAAAAATCCAGCCTTTTTCCATAACCATCACCAACGTCTTCTCCACGGCCGCGACCGATTAGACTTGTATACACCTGATTTCTATCCTGTTCCCTAACAATATCCAGTACTTTATCGCCATAGGTAAAGCGCTTATTGCTGTGCTTGCCAATTTTTTGATAAACCTCAATCCACTTATCTGAGATACCGCTGCCCTTGATTTCATATTTAAAAAGAATCTCACAGCCATGAGTCTGCAGCTGCTTTAAAGCCTCCTTAACTGACACATAGTAGAATGTGTCAGTAATAGCTGGTAAGGCTGCTTCCGCATAGCCTAAACGCCATTCCGTACCTTGAATCAGCTTCGTCAAGGTTGTTTTTATTGCTTCATTTTTAGGACGATAGTCCTGAATTATATAAGAATCCAATTCATCAGGTGCAAACGAAATACCTGTAAAGGTTTGCTTGTTTTCCGACTCGCTATCAACTGCAATTCGGTAAAAGCTAAACGTTTTATCCTCTTCCTTAACGGCCATGTAGGCGGAATTTTTTAACTTCTCCTCGTAGACCAACGTCACATTTAGTGTATCCTTTATCAGCTCAGCCTGATTGGCTGTAATTTCTTTTTCCTGAATAACTTCAAGTAGCTTGTCTTCCTTTACCACAGAAAGCAGCTGCTGGTGTTCATCAAAAAAATAAACACTCGCATTCATAATAGAACCTCCCTATAAAAAATTTTCATCAGTCCATTAGAACAAGAGAGCCTATCACCTGTTTGAATATAGAAATTCTCAAAATCACTGTCTAAATCCAGCAACAAAGTTTTATCAACACCATTAAGAAGAATCCGGCCTTGCCTGAAATCAATTGTTACTTTATCTCCAGAGGTAAATGTTTTACCAGTCATTTTGATTTCCTTCTCACCATTTTTCACAATGAGTCCCCCAGCAACAGCCACCGTAACTTCTATTTTTTCCGGAGTAGTTTTATAGGGAAGATGCGCTGTAATCTCATTATTCGTGTTCAGCATTTGTGAATATTTTCTAGGATTTTGACAAAAAATCTCAAAGCTGGAAACAATACTATTGGTCGTTCCTGGTACCTCTTCACTGGAGTTATAAATTCCAAAATATGAATACTCCCCTTCATCCCGAAAACGGATTTCCACATCTTCTTCTCTATATAAAAGCTGCATCAATTGATGATACTTGCTTTGTGTGTCTTCAGGATTTTTCCCCATCAGCTGATAGGTAACCCGGATACTTCTTGAAGGAAGCTTCTGATTTAGCTTAATGCTGCCTGTACGGGTTTCTTGTCTTTCAATTTCCACTGAGAGCATTTCCCTGCCTGTAACTGCTAGCGTTCGATAACCTTCAATGATTTTTTCAAAATACAAGCCATCATACAGCATTGCAGAAGAAGGGAGTCTCAGCTCATCGATATGCTCTTTTTTTTCTGTGTCTTCAAAATAATACATTCGTTTTCCTCCTTCTAAAATGCAAGATTAATTTCAGAATCTCGTCCCATTGCTTCTGAAATATCACTAACAAAAGCTTGAAACTGCTGATTTCCCAGTTTGATATTAAAGGTTGCCGGCTGCTTCACAGCTTCTGAGGTCTCTTTTCTATTGGACTGAACAGAATATTCCTGCAGCGCCTGAATCCGTGCTTCTCCTGTGTCTAAAACCGGCAGCATAATCCTTGATGCTAAATCTTCCATCGCCTGATCTGCTACATAAGCCCTGCTTTCAATCCCAACGGCTATTCCTTCAGGCAGCATCTTACCAATTTCATCCCGCATTTTACGGGAAGGAGAATGAATACCGAAAAAGCCTGTCAGCATATCCATAATACCCTCACCAATATTTGTGATTTCTTTCCATATATTTTTAGCCATTCCCACGATTCCATCAATCAGGCCTTGAATTAGATCACGGCCGGCCTGCATTAAGTCTGGTACTGATTTCACCAAAGTACTAACAATTTCCATGATAATCTGACCACCAGCTGATACAATCTTCGGCAAGTTCGTTAGAATTGCGTTCACTAATGCAAGAATTAACTCTACACCTGCAGATAGTATTTCAGGAAGATTTTTAATCAAGCCATCACACAGCTTGCCGACAATCTCAATGGCTGCATCTAATAGTTTTGGCAGGTTTTCCGACAAACCATTAACAAAGGTGGTAATGGCATTGAGCGCTACTGGTATTAGTTCCGGCAGGATAGAAATGATTCCTTCTGCCAGCTTTGTTAGTATCTCAATCCCTTTATCAATAATTTCCGGTAAATTATTGGTAATATTTTCGGTAAAGGTCGTAATGATATTCTTGACCGCTTCAATAATCCGATCTTTATTTTCAATAATCCCGTTCACTAATGACAGCAGTAAATCTAAGCCTGTCAACAATAACTGGGGAGCCGCCTCAAGCAGGCTCATTGCCAATGCCTCAACAATCATAATTCCTGACTGCAGCAATGTATCCATATTATCCATTACTCCTTGGACTAGGGCCTGCAGCAGTTGAACTGCCCCTTGAATAATAACTGGCAAATTGACGCTAATTGCCTCAGCCAGTTTAGCAACTAATTGTGCACCAGAGGCCATTAAATCCGGAAGCTTACTGATAATCCCTGTAATAAATCCTGTGATGATTCCTGGTCCCTGCTCAATCGCTGTTGTCAGCATACCATTGATTTGTTCACCGAATTGGCTATTTAACATACCAAATCCGGCGAGAGCCACACCTAAAATTGCAGCGGGTCCTAAAGCTTTCAATGCAAAGCCCATAACTGATGTTAATCCTTGAACCATTGTGTTCATGGCTGTGGCACCAACAGATGTTGACTGTTTAATGCCATTCCCGATACCGCCAAACGCTTTTGCTAGTAAAGGAACATTTTGGGAAGCATTACTCAAGCCTTCGGAGATATTTCCAAAAAAATCAACCGCCGCTCCTGCTCCTGTTCCTAGACCACTCAATGCAGAGTTAACGCCGTTTCTCATTCCTAACATGGTTTCAACCGTCCTAGGAGCAAGATTGCCAATTGTTCTTGCAACATCATCTGCAAATCCGCCTACACCAGAGTCAACAGCGCTAAAGACAGATATTATCTTGTCGGGTATATTGCTGAAAGACTGTCCAAAGCCGTTAAAAACTTCGCCAGCTTTTTTTGTAGCACTTTTAGACGTCTCAGCAAATTTATCAAAATAGCCACAAACTGTATCAAGCTTAGGTCCGGCCACGTTACTAAAATTCGTAAAATGTTCCTTAATATTGGATAGGTCAAACGCGCCAAAAGCAGATTCCAAATCACTGACTTTTTCTTTCATCCCGTCAAAAGTATCACCTAGGCTACTTGCCTCTGAAATAGGATCAAAAAAGGTGGTTAAGGCACTTTGTAAATTCTCAAATGAATTTTTGGTCTTCTCAACAGGAGTCTGTGGCTGCTCCGCCATTTCTGTTAATGCATTGCCTACTTGTACACTCATTTGTATCATTTGACCCAATGAACCATTGATTGCTGCTGAGGAACCTGTAAATGTCCCCTTAAAGGATTCAATTGCGGCTGCATTTACTGACAATGCGATACCGAAGGACTGCAGACTTTGACTCATTACTGAAAATTCAGAAGTCAAGCGGCTGCCTAGCTGATTCAGCTCAGCAATTGATGAACTATCGATTGCCAGTTCATTTTTTAGTCCTGTAACTGCCTTGTTAACATTAATAAAACTCTGTACCAGCAGCTGAGATTCTTTATTCAAAGCAGCAAAAGCCGAGCTATCAATTGCCAACTCATTACTCATTACTTTACTTAGTAGTAGGTAGCTTTGAGTAAGCTGCTGAATAATCTGCTGTGCTGCTGCGCCTTCTGTAGACAGGGCGCCAAAAGAGATGCCGGCTTCTGTCAAAGCTTTTTGAAATCCTGCAAAATCACTGGCAGATGCAGCCTTGTTTAGTGCTTCCACCTGCTTACTGATAGCTGAAAAGCCTTTGCTCACTTTGGAAGTATTTGATAGCGGCTTCAGCATTTTTTCGAAATTTTTAGTAACTTTCGCTGTCTGCTTGTCTATCTTTTTCATCAGCTTCATCGCTTTTTTTATCGAGCGGTTAAAGCGTTTATCTTTTACCAGTAACGTTGTAGTTAAGTTATCCATTTCTCACACTCCTTTCTATGAATTGAAATTCGCAATCCAATTTTGGAGATTTTTTGTATCAGATGGCTGTTTCTGTTTCTTTCCAAGTATCTTTTGTTCTGCTTTACGGTAGTTGAAGAATTTCTCAAATGTTCTGAATACCGGGCGCCCTTTTTTCGTTTGTCCTGCCATTACATTTGCCCAGGCCTGCATATGAATTTCATATTGGCGATCAAGCATTTGCAGCTGATAGGCCTTCATTCTGAGCTCATATTCCGGGACTGTCATCCGATCCACAAGCAAAAAGTCTGTAATTTTCAAAAATCGAAAGCAATTCAGACAAACTTGTTCATAGATTTCACTAAAATCAACCTCTTCGGTTCGTTCTATTCCTGAGCCTCTTCGATCATTTTTCTCGTCATGATTCCCGTAAATTCCGACTTTTTTAGCTCTTCAAGAACATCCTCGAAAAGCTTTTGAACACCATTTACTTCCACATACTCTTCAAGTTCCTTCACAGTAATTCTTGGGTTTTCTGTCATATTGGCAATCAGCAATACCTCAAATAGCGTATCAACATCTGATAATAGTAAATTGGAAAGTACTGCTCCCACTCCAAGCTTAAGCTGCATACCATTGCGCTCGATTGAATAGCGTTTATTGATTTCTTTTAGAAAGCCATAACCAAATCTAAATTCCGCTGTTTTTTCATTAAGTGATAATTCCATTCTTCTTCCTCCTAATACTTGGAAGAGACAGTTCATTGCCTCTTCCAAAATCAAATTGCGTATTTTTATTTTTTATTGTTACGGATTTGGTTCAACTTTTACCGTATCTTTAAACGCATAGTCTCCGCCTTCAGAAGTATCCAAAGTTAATGAAGCAAAACCATTTTTACCAGTTCCTTCAACGGCCCATTCCAAAGAGTATTCCACTTTATCTTCTGCCGTATCTGTTTCTTCAAATGATGTAAAATAGCCCTCAAAGTATTTTGCTTTGAATTTATCCGAATTCGAATCTGTACCTACTTCTTTTGTGTTGATGCGCCAAATCTGCACACGTTTATTATCATCCATCGCTGCTTCCAGCTTATCAATCTGATCTGAACCAATCTTATACAAAGTTGTTGCAGTCACCGTTGTTTCAGTTGCTCCTGGTGTAACTACGCTACCGTCTTTAGTTACAGTTGACTCACTTTCCTTTGATTTTGAATATCCATTTTCTGTACTATAGGCTAATCCCCATGCATCCTCGTTTCCTTCATCCTCTGCTAAACGAAAACGCCATACTACATCGATACCACTTAGTGCTGTCATGTTTAATTTCCTCCTCAAAATTCATTGTATTTCTTTTCCTGTTTTTCTTGTTTCAGCTGATTGAGACAAGAGTCAAGCTGATGCTTCCGCTTCTGTTCTTCTCCTACCCTCTTTTGTAATTTTTTTATGATTCTATTTTGCTTTTGAATCTCCATATTTTGATTATTAATTATTTCAATGGCAGATTTCCCAAAAAAAGAAACATCGGCTTTCATCTATTTTTCTCCTCTCATTTAAAGTCACGGGCGACTCCCGAAAAAGAACGTACGTTCGTTACAAGAATGATTATATCCGCTATTGAAAAGAAAAAACTCCCATAATACTCGCAAAAAACTGTCAAAATAAATCAATATTTATTTCAACGCTTGTAAAAAACGTCAAAATAAAAAACGAGCACTAAATCCCATGTACAAGATTTAGCGCTCGTTCAAGTAAATATATTATTTCTTCTATTTGATTGCTCAGCAATCCGTTGAGTCTGGGACATAACTAAATTCCCAGACTTTTAGTATGCTTAAATCCGAATAAACGGTGAGACAGTAACACATACGAGCACTTAATTGCGACGAGTAACCGCAGGAGTAATTTCTTCGGCAATAAACCGGAATTTAGCAAACATTTGTGGAGCACCAGGTAGGAATCAGTCAACATCGAATGGTTTACCTTCATGTTGACTGTCATTTTCGTAATTTCCTGCTTAGTGCTTTGAATCACTGTGATTACTTCCTACGTAAGTAGAACAGATGCTGAAAAGTACCTACCGGGTGCTTGAAGCTGACCGCTTCTGTTCCATCCTCTTGTCAGCTTGGTTTTGTAACAAGTAAGTAAACACCCTTGTCACTTTTTTTCTTTGCTTCTGCGGTTCTCCGCTTGGCATCAATCGAGCAGGCAGATGTATATACAATATCACCCTCGACAGCAACTAAGGGATCAATCAACCGCAACTTCTTTTTTTGAAAAATGTCAAAGGGTTCATTCTCATCAACTAATTTAAAAGCAACCCGCGTGTAAAATAAACAGAAAAGTTCATCTAGTTTTGGATCTCCAAGTGCTTTAAGTTTATTCAAAACCTCAGTTTCAGTTTTCATGAGATCCTCTGTGGATAAACAACCCTGTTCTAAAGCATAGCTTAGCAGTCGGCCCATGATTTCATAGCCGTACATATTCAAAGGATCATAAAATAAATCCAATACAATTTTATAATATTGCTTAACAAACCACTCTCCAGCTGAAACGCTTTTCAACACAATTTTGCCTTCCAAGAATACTATCTCTGAGAGAAAATCATGAATCTCATTTAAATCAGTTTTAAAATAGCGGTAAACTTCTCGCAGTGTATAGTCAATCCGGTCTGCACAAAGCAGAGGAGCCGCCTGTTCCAATCGAGTCCATTGACAATCATCTAAAAGGATTTTCTCATAATTATAGCCATAACTACTCAAAATATCAGGAATTGAACTTTCGCTTAAATATGTCTGTTTGATTTCCTCATGATAGTCTTCCTGTTGTTTATCCATAACTAAATCAATTACATGAGAGAATATCGTATGAGAAATATCATGAAGCAATCCTGCAATTTGTTCCTCGACGGAACCACCCAGCTTTCTGACAAGAAGCATTACACCCACAGAGTGCTCATATCTCGTCTCATTCCAAACAGGATTCAATAAATAGGATGGACCAATCATATGAATATCCTTTAGACGCTGCACCTCTTTACTATAAATCAAGGCGGTTAAAACCTCTTCTATTTCGTATTCTCCATAAAGTTCATCAGAAATGTCCATTTTCTACTCCCTCCTCCATGATGAATCCGCTGCTTCATTCCACCACAGACTTTTTCAATACAAATTCTCTCATATTCTGAAAAACCAAACAAGTAGAGCCTTTGAGCAGTTCATTGATAGTCGGCTCTTAATCTATAGGCTATAGCTAATTTCATGGGAAAGGACTATAATCATCTAAAAGGTTACTTAAAGGAGTTAGCTATCATGTTCAAAAGGGATTCTCAGCATTTTAAATAATCAATTATTCCTGCATCTAATCAAAAATATTTAAGCTCTGAAAAGAAGTTATATGAAAAATTTGGAAAGACGCTCTCTCGAAATCCAAACGATTTGTTGACAACCGAGGATGGAAAACCAAGCCATGACTATATGATTCTCTTTGATAAAGGAAAGCCTGATACCTCTTTTTCCACAGCTCTTCTAGAATTAGGCGAATGGCAGGATTATGGTTCCAAGCTCTATCGAATCAACACCTTAGACGATAGCGTAGTAAGTATAGAACTGATTTCATCTGAACTAAACATTGATAAAAAAGAATTCCTTGTTTCCCCAGCTTCTGTGAGTTTCTATTTTCCCCATATGTAAGCTTGTATGGATTAGCACGATTTATTGAATCAAAAACAGAGACTGGAAAATATATTTTCTAGTCTCTGTTTTTGGTTCATTTATTTAAACTTTTATGATTGACTTCTACTAAATTCCTAATGAGAAAACCCACTCAGATAGTTCCTTTCTACGCTTGGCTTTAGGCTTTTTCCCTTTTAATCTTGTCAATTGTAATGAACCAACAATGCGTTCATCTTCAGGAATACCAATTGACTGCTGAAACTCACTATCAAAAATATTTTCTGTTGTTCTCCAGGTGATGCCAATCTCTACTTCCCATGCCGCTAACTGAATGTTCTGTATAAATGCTGCTGTTGCCAGCACGGCTTCAAAATCAGCTTTCTCCACTCCTGTAGTTTTACTTGTTACAATCAAGGAAAACGGAACTTTTTCAAAGTATTCTCTAGACTTATCTTCTAGTTCAGAGATTCTTTCAGGCCCAAAATTTTTCCACAGATTAATTCTTCGATAACATTCTAATATCCGGTCAATATAATGTTTATGCGCAGCTTTTCCCTGCAAAGTATAAACCTTCCAAGGCTCTGTTTTCGAATGAAACGGAGCATATGCAGCCGTCTCAAGAATCTGTTCAATCTCACCAACAGACAGCTCCTCTGGAGAAGTCTGCCTAATTGTTCGCCGTTCACGAATTAGTTGTCTCATTGTCTGACTCATTTATAACACCCTTCACTATTGATAATCATTCTCAATTAAAGGAAATATATCAGAGATTGGTTATGGCGTCAATTTTAAAGTATTTTACTTAAGTCTCCAGCTTTTAATGATACAGCATTTCATGAGCGATATCTTCTCCAGATAATTTCTGCGGATAATAAGTTGGCCAGTTATCCAGTTCCTTTAACAACTCTTCATGAGACTGGTCACCAAAATACAGATGGTAATGAGCAGATTGCTCAGATGCAATGATATGATCACTAAATTGAATCGATTGAGGCGCAGTTTTATCGCCTTCAATTTTTGTAAATAAATAACGGACGCCCTTTTTACCAGATTCATACGTTAAAATTCTATAGCCAGCATATTCATAAGTCCCAGAGCTCCAGTTTCCGTTTTGATAAAATGACACTAGATTTTGATAGATATCAATTTTTTCAACATCTGTCTGGTATCCGACTGCATAGTATTCTTTGTATTCTTCTGCTGTTTTTTCAACGTTTTCTTTTGCCTTGTCCTCAAATACCTGATTTAGTTTTCCAGCTTCCAAATAAGGATATACAGATTGCCACTGACCTTCCCAATCTGTTAACGACCGGTCTTCAACTTCTGAATCATCAAAAATTCCCGAAGCGGCCCTCTCATTATGGGAATGAGTATGGCTGTCTCTACTTTCCTTTACGCTGCCAGCTGAGCTGGCTTTACTTTCTTCCGCTTCAGAAAGGTTCCCCTTGTCGGAAGTCATTTTTTCTCCGCATCCTGCGATAAAAATAACTGTAATAATAGCTAGACCTGCAATAACAAATCCTTTTTTCAAATAAATTCCTCCTGAAAACAAATAGTAATGATTACGATTTATAATATCATACTAAAATTTTACTGTAAATAAAAAATTTTTTAACTGTATTACCTCGATCTACACATAAAAAAGACAGATGCGTTTTTTCTCATCTGCCTTCCTTATCCATCTGTTTTTACTTCACACACTATTTATTCAATCGTTCAGCTAATAAACTTGTTAAAATCTCCTTCTCAGATTTGCTGGAAAAATCTGTCATGAGCTCGTTAAGGTAGGCATTGATTTCTTTAGTCTGCCAACCAAGAACAGCTTTTAACCGCTTCTCCTTCACTGCAAGAACAGCTATACAATCTAGAAAGCTTTTTTGAGACCACTGCTCAGGCTTTATCAAATTGTATTTTTTCTGAAAATTCTCAATATTTTGTGTAAATTTTTGCTTTTGAATATTTTTCTTGAAGCTTTTTTCTACATGACTCATTTGAAAAGATACATTATTTATTTTCTTCAATTGTTTGATTCTCTCGATTTCTTTGCAGACAATCGCTTCCAGCTCTTTAATATCACCAAACAGCTGAGGAGATGATGCGTGAAACGACAATAGATGCTCCAGCTTATCTTCCATTTCTTTTTTTGCAGTATAAAAAAGCTTCATCAGTATTTCAACTCTTTCCAGTTGAAACACTTTTAATAAAGGATTCAGCTCCGAGTGTCTAATTTTTTCTTGCTGAATTCTTAAGTCTTCTATTCGTTCTGCCCACTCCCTGATTCCATCAGATAATTCCCCAGATTGTAAGCTGCAGTAATCGACACAAAATTTGTATTCTTCCGGAAATTGCTTATTTGCTGCTACATTTTTTTCTGTAAGCAACAGTATTCCGTGAATTAATGGTAGATAGAGTTGAGCAAAGTAGTTTTTGGCCTCTGTATAGACGTTTCCCTCAAGTGTTTTATCCGCGATAAACTGCTGCAGATTCCCCTGTAGCTCCCTATACCCAGCCTGCTGTCGCTCACAAAAAGAAATAATCTGGTGTGACTGCTGTTCAACAGAAGATAAGTATAATGAAACATTCATCTATATATCCTCCAGCCTAACCATCATGCGTCTCTTTTCGTAGTAAATCTCATTTTCCCGACTCTCAAACTCTTTTTTTCTTCGAATCAGTATATCTTTTTCTTCTTCCATTCGTTCAAAGATGCGTTCCTGCTCCATCTTTACTTCTGTACATATCTCATCAAAGACTGGCTTCGACCGACTTTCATGAAACATCTCCTCCAGCTTAAAAAATAAATGGGAGGATTGATGAAAAATCCCTTCATATCCTTCTTGAATACGGTTCATTTCACGTTCCGTCTGCTCTGCTTTATAATGTGCATTTGCGACTCTGTTTTCTTCCTGTTCAAGTTCAAATAATAGTTCATCTTTTGTCTTCATTGCCATATCCCCGTTCTTTCGACGCTTGTTTGGATAGATTGGTCAGCTTTTTCCAATTCAGATGATACATTCAGGAGATTTTTAATATCTTGTGTAATAAGCGCATTGATTTCTTTGCTGATTTCGTTCAGCTGTTCAACAGAAGACTGAGCAGAAAAACTGGCAGCCACCGTTGTCTGATAATCCAGCTCAATTGCAGCTGTCTCATTTATATATTTAAGGGAAGAAGCTATTGTAGAGACAAACTCTTTTACCAGTTCGGGTTGATTACTCATCCGCTCCATTATTCTCTCTCCTTACAAACGTCATTTCCTTTGTTAAAAATTTATTTCACCATTTAATGATATCACATAAAGAATGAATTTTATACCATAAGATAGTAATTAATCCTATTAGAAATTTTTAACAAAAAAATACCATCCCTGTAATTTTTACAGGGATGGAAAAGGAGTTAAATGAAAAATAAAAAGGGTTGTTAGTTGTTGTGAGGTTATAATACTACCCTCATAATAAAATTGCAAACAATAACACTTTGCGAAATAAAAAAATCTTTTTTCAGCTCCTTCAGTCTATGAGCATACTCATTAGGCGGACCTTGAGAAACTCACCTTCGTCAGTCTTTGCCCCTCGTTCCATGACTACTTCAGTTTTAAAGCCCAGCTTTTCATACAGATGAACTGCCCGCTGATTTCTATCTTGAACGGTTAGCTCCAGACGTCGAATAATACCGCTGTCTTTTGACCAGTCAATCAGTTCTTCCATCATAAGTCCGCCAAGTCCCAGTCCCCAAAATTCTTTTAAAATACTAATTCCGATTTCACCAATATGTTCCATTCGCTGCTTTGAAGACGCCTTAACTGATGCAGTTCCAATAACTTGTCCATCAGCGACAGCCACCATCAGTACATTATTCAAAGACTCATAAAGTTCAGCCAAGTTGTGAGCCATTTCTTCTGTGTCAACCCCTGCACCATTCTCATCCATAACAAGATATGGTGTTTCACTGCCGATTTTATAAAACACTTGAATTAACTGCTCCGCATCATCCGGTATGGCCTCACGGATGATTATTTCTATTTCTTCTTTACCCATTGGCTTCCTCCGCATTCTTTATCCGTTCTAAATAAGCTTCTCCCTTCATACCAACTCCAGTCAAAACAGCCAGCCGCTGTTCTTCTTTTAAAGCATCTTTGTCCAGTCTGATCAGCAGGTACTCCTCAGGTAAATAGTCTTCCAACAGTTCACCCCATTCAACAACACTAAGCCCTTCTCCTTCAAAATATTCATCCAGAGCTAAGTCATCTCCTTCTCCGCCCACACGATAAACATCCATGTGATATAACGGCAATCGTCCGTTTTGATATTCTCTCACAATGGTGTAGGTTGGACTTTTAATCATCTGGTCGATTTCCAGCCCCAAGGCAATTCCTTTTGTCATCGTTGTTTTTCCTGCGCCTAAATCACCTGACAGGATAATTACGTCTCCAGCTTCGGCTAAAGCACCGACTTGTTTTGCAAAAGTCTCCATTTCCAGAAGACCATCTATTTTTCGTTTCATAGTCTCTCCTCTCAGCAAGCTTTGGCAGCTGCTCTTTTATATTAGAGCTAAGCTGTATTTTCTTTTTGGTGAGTATATCACAAAATAACTATCTATAGCAGCTATCTATACAAATATCTTTAATATTGAGTATCCAAATCTGAATAAAAAAAAGGCTAAAGGCCCTTAGTTCCGAGAATTTCCATTCTAAGTATTTTTTGCAAAGCTTTGGTATCCTCCAAGATTATCTATGGTTCTCACTTTGCCTCAATCCTCAAAGGATAAATGGGCGTTAGAACACCATATATTCAGATTTAATACAAAAAAAGAGCTTGGGCTGTTATTTTTACGGCCCAAACTCAATAAATTTTTATTTATTTTTCCATTACTGCTTGTGCAGCAGTAATGATAGATAATTTGTATACATCTTCTTCATTTGCTCCACGAGATAAATCTGAAACGGGTTTGTTCAACCCTTGCAAAATTGGACCAATTGCTTCGAAATTACCTAAGCGCTGTGCAATTTTGTAGCCAATATTGCCAGACTGTAGCTCTGGGAATACAAATACTGTTGCTTTACCTGCTACCTCTGATTCTGGCGCTTTCAGCTGTGCTACTGACGCTGCATAGGAAGAATCAAACTGCAATTCACCATCAATTTCCAGTTCTGGAGCCATTTCCTTCGCAAGTTTCGTTGCTTCAACTACCTTATCAACTTCAGGTGCTTTCGCTGAACCTTTGGTCGAAAAGCTCAT
Organism: Enterococcus sp. LJL51; assembly: GCF_054871795.1. Taxonomy (NCBI): domain Bacteria; kingdom Bacillati; phylum Bacillota; class Bacilli; order Lactobacillales; family Enterococcaceae; genus Enterococcus; species Enterococcus sp. LJL51. The sequence goes on from NZ_JBTXLW010000001.1 coordinate 266,455, forward strand.
CATAGCAACCTTTGGTTCGATATCAAACAACTTAGCTGTTTTCGCACTTTCAATAGCAATTCCTGCTAATTCTTCCGGATTAGGATTCACATTAATCGCACAATCAGCGAAAATATATCTTTCCTGGCCACGACCGCGGAACATAATCATTGCTCCACTTGTACGGCTAACCCCTGGCTTAGTTTTAATAATTTGTAATGCTGGACGTACTGTGTCGCTAGTAGAATGAATTGCTCCACTCACCATACCATCAGTGATACCCATGTATGTCAACATTGTACCAAAATAGTTTACATCTTTAAGGATTTTTTCTGCATCTTCTTTTGAAACCTTCCCTTTACGGCGCTCTACGAAAGATTCAACCATTTCATCCCAACGGTCAAAGTTATCTGGATCTACAATCATAAAATTAGATGTTGTAAGTCCGCGTGCATGAGCAGCCTTTACAATTTCCTCAGGCTTGCCAATCAATACAGGTTCCAGAAGTTCTTCTGATTTCAAACGAGCTGCAGCACCTAAAATTCTTTGGTCCAGTGCTTCCGGGAAAACAATTTTTACATTCTTATTAGTGACTTTTGCTTTTAAGCTATCGAATAAATCCACGATACACCCTCCAATATTGTTTTTACTTGTTCAATCATACACTATTTGAAAAGAAAATAACAGTTTTTTCTTTCTGTACTAGTGGAAAACCCTTATTCTGATAACATTTTCACAAAGTCCTTATCCTATACTACAACAGTTGCAATCTGTCTTATGACACAGATTCCGGTAATTGCCAATTAATCGGTGTTTCTCCTAATGCCAGTAGTGCATCGTTTGCCTTTGAAAAAGGACGCGAGCCAAAAAAGCCTCTATGCGCAGACAACGGACTTGGATGTGGTGACTTAATAATCACATGTTTACTTGTATCAATCATACGAATTTTGTCCTGAGCTGGTTTTCCCCATAAGATAAATACAATGGGCTGATCTCTTTCATTCAGCTTTTGAATAATAGCATCTGTTAATTGTTCCCAGCCCTGTCCTCGATGAGAATATGCCTGACCAGCACGCACAGTCAATACTGTATTCAGCAGCAGAACCCCTTGTTTGGCCCAACTTTCCAGAAAGCCATGATTCACCGGCTGATAGCCCAAATCAGTCTGTAGCTCTTTATAGATATTAACCAACGACGGCGGCGTCTTTACTCCCGGCTGCACCGAGAAGCTCAATCCGTGTGCCTGATTGGGACCATGGTATGGATCTTGACCCAATATTACCACCTTTACCTTTTCATAAGGGGTAAGCTCCAAAGCAGAATAAATATGATACATATCTGGAAATATAGTTTGTGTCGTATACTCCTGCTTCAAAAATTCTCTCAATTGACTATAATAAGGCTGATTAAACTGATCCTCCAACTTCTCCTGCCAGCTATTATGAATAATTGTTTTCATTTCATACGCTCCTTCTTCTTTCGCTAGATTTTTTAGTATTTAAGTGTTTTTTCTAATTTTTCATTCATTTTTTATTTATCATTGCCTGTTTTTAGATTCAGATCAATCTGAAAACAGCTGCTTATTTCTGCCCGCTATTTGAAGCTGCTGGAATGTCTGTTTCACTTTACCTATTTAGAATAACCAAGTTCTCAGAAACTTACAAGAGAATTTTATTATAACGATAAATAGCAAAACATGGTAAACTATACATAAGTAAATTGAATGAGGTGGAAATAGTTTATGATTAAGTTGATTGCTTCAGATATGGATGGTACTTTATTAGATTCAAAAATGGCTGTCTCTAAAGACAATGCTTCTGCCATTCGCGAAGCAGCTCGTCAAGGAGTAGAATTTATGGTGGCTACCGGCCGCGCTTACACCGAGGCGAAGCCTCCTCTTGAAGAAGCTGGAATAGAATGTGCTATGATTACTTTGAATGGGGCACAGGTTTTTGATAAAGATGGTAATTCTGTTTTTGTTGCCGGAATCGAGAAGGACACGGTCCATGAGGTTTTAGATATGCTGGACCAACACGAAGTTTATTATGAGATTTCTACAAATGAAGGAATCTTTTCAGAGAAACAAGAAAAACGCATTGAAAATTTTGCGACTCATATTGCTTCAACGATGCCCCATCTTACTTATAAGGTAGCAATTGCTATGGCGGCCGCTCATTTGTCTTTATTGGAGATTACCTATGTTAAGGATATGCGCGAGCTGATAGACAGGGAAGATATTGAAGTTCTTAAAATTATCGGCTTTAGTATTGAGGGACCAAAAGTCTTGGGGCCCGTCAGTCTCAAGCTAGACAAGCTTCCAGATGTTGTTGTCACCTCCTCAGCACAGAATAATATTGAAGTAAACCACAAGAATGCTCAAAAAGGAATTGCTGTTGCCAATATTGCCAAGAAAAAAGGCATTTCAGCGGATGAAGTAATGACCATCGGAGATAACTTTAACGATGTGAGCATGCTGCAATGGGCTGGGGTCAGCTTTGCCATGGGAAATGCTGAGGTAGAAGTGAAGGATTATGCAAAATATACAACCGCAACGAACTTGGAAAACGGTGTTGGTGAAGCAATTTTACGGGCTATTCGCGAAGATTTGTAATAGTTGTCAGTGAAACTGAAAAGAGGTGAAGCTTTGTGTCTGAATATTTTATTCAGGAGCAGCAACTGAGCAACGTGACTCGAACCATTGTTAAAGATGCAGATGGAAAATCATTGTTTTTATTGGTGGGCCGCTGGGGAACCAGAGGAGATGCCCTCTCTCTTTATGCGATGAATGGTGAGCTAGTTGCCAGTATCAAACAGCTGTCACTATTTTTCGGAACTCGTTTTGACCTGTATAAAGGCTTCGATAAAGTTGGAACGCTCAAAAAGATTTTAAATTTGAACATTGATTTTTACTATATCAATCAGCTGCATTGGACAGTAATTGGAGACATACAAAATCATTATTATTCAATCCAGCATAACAATCATAAAATCATGGAAATGAGTAAGGCCACATTATTTTCAGGCAACTACTTCTGTCTGGAAGTAGAGAATGATGAAGACGCTCCCTTATGTATTTGTATTGCAGCTGTTTTGGATTACTGGGTATACAATAAAAAGAAAGACAGCAATTCCCCTCTCTCAACAATTGGCTGGGGTTCTTGCTAATTAGAACGAGTTCGTTCAGTCTTAATCTATAGGCACAAATCAGCCTCCTGACAAAGAGTATCAGGAGGCTGACTTGTGCTTATTTTTTTAAAGAGCTTTTTTGTGCAGCTAGACATTGCCTAGATTTTCTTCTGCATATGGTCATACAAATGTCCGCTGATCATACGCTCTGCCACATCTTTGAACCCTTTACGTTCATATAAGCGTCTTGCATCAGGATTCATTTTATCTACGCTTAAACCAATTACTGATTTACCAGCTTTTTCAGCCATTTCCGGTAATGAGTCCAACAGCTTTGAGCCAATTCCATAGCCTCTGTATGCTTCATCTACTGCGATGGAATCCAGATACCATTCACCCGGCAGTGTTTCTTCATCTATGAATAACTGAAGATTCATATCCAATCCATATTTAATCAATATCTGTCTAAGCGGCTCATCAATAACCGACTCATCTTCAGCTGGATAGCCAAAGGCAATTCCCACTACTTTGTTATCCAGTTCATAGACCAGCCCTCTTTTATAGCCATATCGATAGTCTGGATTAGCAGCTGCTTCTTCCAGAATTGTTAATAATAATGTTTCCGGCACTTCTTTTAAAAAATCCAGCTCCATATCTTTCAAAATCACAAGAACCAGCGGAGCAATCATTGGTCCGTCTTCTTTTTTTGCAAAACGAATCATTTGTTTCCCTCACTTTCTTCAGTGAGTGTAACACTTTTTCAAGGTCATTTCATTGTTTTTGATTTTTTCTTTTGTTATTTTTCCATCTTTTAATCAAACTTTAAGCTGAATATTTTTTTATTTTTTCTAAAAGCATTCTATTTGTTTCTTCCCTCATTTAATTCAAAATTTCCTGAGGATAAGTGATGAAAAGGCTTACCATATAGCTGATTTCATCATCCGGTATTTTAACCTCATATTTTTTTTCCAGATCATTGAGCACCTTTCTAATGACTGTATGCTCCTTTAAATATTCTGCTTCGTACTTTTTCTGTTCTGGAAAGCAGGTTCCCCGCTTGTTCTTTTTTAAACCATCAACCAGACAACAAATATGAAAAATCGCGCCAAAAATTGTTCGCTTATGAAATTGACGCTGAAGTTCTTTTTCAAGGCAGGGAAGAATATTTTTTACATCTTTAACAATTTCTGTACTCTTAATCTCTGTCAACTCGGTTTCCAAGGTTTGATCGATTGCCCGATAAGTATTATCTATATCAATAATCTCCTGTATCTTCACCAGCGCCTCATTTTGGAACAAATCATATAACTGAAACTGTGGGACACTGGTTTGTATTGGTAAAGAGGAAACTACACATAGAACCGTATATTTTTTCTGCATAGCAGATAGATAATTACCAACACTTTCGTTGTGAAGCAGCGTAACCGGAATGATAGTCAAATCGGTTTCTTCTAAAGAAAGTTTGCTAAGCAGAATATTTTTCATCGTTACAGCTGTTCCTTCCCCTGTCAAACAGAAAGTTAGAATTACCGATTTTTTTTCGTCATTCCAGGTTGATGCGCAAATTGCTGGCTCGATTGAGGCAGCGTAATCATTGACCTGTAAGGTTGAACGATAAATTTCTTCCAGTGAGATACCAAGTACAGCCTTGCGGGTTGCCTCAAGAACATGAGATGTGCTTACCAAACCAATTGTAGCACAGCGGTTGCCCAATTCTTTCTCTATCTCGTAACCAATATTATTTAATGAACCCATATCTACTAAAAATAATAAATCTTCTTTTGTATTACTTTCAGTCAACAGCTGTTTCAGACGTTGCAGCATCGCATCGGGACTTTCCTCCAAGTCCATATTTATCCCCCAAGCTCCCTGTTCAACATTCAACAGACGATTAACAAAAGTGGTCATTGAAGTAGCGGTTGAGGCCCCATGGGCTAGAACAACTACCTGAACCTGCACAGATTTTTCAGTATTTTCCTCACTGTTGTAGATAAAAAACATTGCCAAAAACACAGCTTCTTCATCTGGAATATTAATATCTAATGAACAATTTAAAAATAGCAGACACTCCTTTGCAATACCAATGTAATCCGGATACTTTAAATCAATTTCAAGATAATCAGGATGTGTTTGAAGCTGCTCTCCCCGCCGTACACGGTCATAAGTATTTAGCAAATGAATAGCCAAACTGGTTTTTATTTTTTCATTTAGCTTGCGCTTCAGTAATTCTTCTGCTAAATGAATGGTTTGAATACAGGTTTCATACAAGGGTTCTGAAAAAACAGTCCTTAGCTTTTTGATTGAACGTTCTCCCGTTTCTTCAAACTGTAAGGAAAGGTAATTTTTTTCTACAATTTTAACCAGCTCTTCATAGCTCAATTTCCCTGCCTTTACATCATCTGTCTTTTCATTCAGAAGCTTGTATATGTTGCTCTGAAAGGAAGATTGCTTTTCAACAGAGTATTTCTCCGGCTGAAACAGAATATACCTCCCCACAGTCGTTTTCATTTTCTGCCAGATAATCCGCTTGTCCGGCTCTTGATAAAGGCCATTCAAGATATGAGGAGGCAGTTCCGGACTATGTATGCGAATATCATCCTGACCATTGAGTAGAAAATCAGCGTATGCTTTAGCGCAACAGAGCTGAATATCGGTTTTCAGCTGTCCGATATTGTTTGGGCAGTGGTAGCTAATCAATGCCCTTAAACTGTTTTGTGTAATTTGTAGGGGTTCGTTCAGCCGGTTTGCCTCTTCCTGTAAAAATAGAGAGACCAATCCCGCCCGTTCTTCCAATGTGCGTTCGGCTAAGCTGGGAATCTTTAAAACCATTGGGATGCGCCGCTGAAAGGTTTGCAGCAAAGCTGAATTAGGGGCTTCGGTTGTGGCTGCTATCAACTGGACAGTCGCTCGTCTTTCTTTAGCCGTTTCTCCCAAACGATTATACGTTCCATAATCAATAAACGTAAACAGCATCTCTTGCCCTTCTGGCGGCAGACGATGGATTTCATCTAGAAATAAAATACCGCCGTTTGCTTTTTCAATCAATCCTATTCGATCTTCATCCGCTCCTGTAAATGCACTTTTAGAGATACCAAACAACTGGCCCAGCAACAGCTGGGGGTTGTTAGCATAATCTGCACAGTTGAAACGGATAAACGGGTACTCCTTTTCTTTTCGTTTTACTGTTTTAGCATAGTCATAAATATACGAGACAAACATGGATTTTCCCACGCCTGTTTCTCCATAAAAAAGCATATTCAGCCCATTTGGTGGATAAAGAATAGCCGCCTGCGCCTGGTTGACAATCATTTTTAATGAAGGATTTTTCAGCACAAACTGTTCTAGTTCTGTCAGCTTTACAACTGGATGATACAAAACCGGCTTTCCGACTTCCTTTCTTGCTGCTCCCTGCACAACTAATTGGTTTAAGTCACTGCTGACATTTGCCCGCGACAGCTGCAGCTTTTCTGCTAATTCATTCGTTGTTATTCCTTCCCCTTGATATAGCGCTTTCAATTCTTCAAAAATAATATCCATCCGTTTCATCATTTCACCTCTTTCTCTTTTTATTGTAAAGCGTTTTCTGAAAAAGTAAAGGCTATCTGCATTTATGTGTTTTATTTTCTCACTATAATCAAAACACTTTTTTTTAATCCTTACATAAGTTCCTAGCAAAAGGGTTTTAAGTAGAATATGTGTTTTGGCATGGTTTTTGCTTTTTATAAAGAAAATCAGCTGAATAAGGAGGGGCATTATGGAAAATAAACTTATAGAGGAGGATTTGATTATCGGTCTAATTTTACAGGGGGGAAATGCAAGAAGTTTTGCAGTACAGGCTATCGATCAGGCAGCTGAAGGAAAGTATGATTTATCTAAAAAATCAATGCAGCAGGCTCATAGAGCCATTAGTAAGGCACATGATTATCATGCCAATCTAATTGAGGAAAATTTGGAAGAAACAATTCTTCCCTCTCCTCTATTGTTGATGCACGGACAGGATCATTTGATGAATGCACTCAACATGATTGATATGGCTGAACGAATGATTGTCCTTTATCGACGTCTGGATAAAGGAGGAATTTGATTTATGCTTCGAATTACAGTTGCCTGTGCTGCTGGAATGTCCACTAGTTTGCTCGTCAGTAAGATGGAAAAATATGCGGCTTCTATACAGCTTGATGTGCGAATCATTGCTGTTCCTGAAAAACAGTTTGAAAAGCATTTAGCTGACACAGATATCCTGCTGTTAGGCCCTCAGATTTCTTTTCTGGAAGAAAAATATCAGGAGAAATTTAAAGACAAAAATTTAATAGTCAGTACAATCTCCATCATCGACTACGGTCGAATGGACGGAAAAAAAGTTGTAGAAATGTCACTGTCATTATTAGAAGGAGGACAAAAAAATGAATAAATTTATGGATGGTTTACAGGACAGACTAGGACCTATCGCCTACAAACTTGATTCTAACCGCTACCTTTCAGCAATTAAAAATGGATTCTTTGTTGCTATGCCATTATTAATCATTGGTTCTTTATTCCTGCTCGTTACACAACTCCCTTCCCAAGCCTATCTGGATTTTATGGCTTCTGTATTCGGTGAGGGTTGGATGGATCTGTTTTTACAAGTAAACAATATGACGATGAATGCCATGACGATTTTTGTTATTCTAGGAATTGCCAGTGAACTAGCAAAGCACTATGAAGTGGACCGAGGTTCATCACAGGCTATCGCGATTGTTGCGTTTTTGGTACTGACCCCATTGACAGCAGATGATACCGGCGCGATGTTTTTGCCCCTTGGAAATTTTGGCGCTTCCGGTCTATTTGTCGGAATGATTACAGCGATTTTGTCTGTTGAAATTTTCCGCTGGGTTACACAAAAGGGCTGGACAATTAAAATGCCTGAATCTGTGCCTTCCAATGTCTCTAAATCATTTTCTGCCTTGATTCCAGGCTTTTTTGTAATCGTAGCATTCAATTTAATTCGTATTGGCTTTACCTTTACAGCATTTGAAACGGCGCAAAACTTTATTTTTGAAGTATTGCAGACACCTCTGCTTGCTCTTGGAAGCTCACTGCCGGCAACCTTGATTGTTCTGCTGTTTGAAGCTTTGCTTTGGTCTTTCGGTATTCATGGATCAAATATTATCGGTGCAGTGATGACGCCTATCTGGACTGCTTTGGCAGTGGAGAATGCTGAAGCCTTTGCCCGTGGTGATGTTTTGCCAAACATTGTTAATGCTCAATTTTATGGAAACTTTATCAAACTAGGTGGATCTAGTGCCACAATTGGACTGGCCATTGCTTGTCTGTTCTTTGCTAAGTCTTCCCAGTTTAAAACTTTAGGGAAATTATCATTTGCTCCAGCTATTTTTAATATCAATGAGCCTTTGGTCTTCGGTATCCCTATTGTATTAAATCCAGTTATGCTGATTCCATTTATTATCGCTCCTCTGTTAATGTGTATTATTGCTTATGCTGCAATGGCAACCGGACTCGTACCTATAACCAATGGTATTTTGCTCCCATGGACCACACCGCCTGTCGTCGCTGGATTTCTGTTAAGCGGCTGGCGGGGAGCGATTCTTCAGGTAATTCAAATTTTATTGAGCTTTGGTTTATACTATCCATTCTTTAAGATGGAAGACCTTAAAGCCTATAAAATTGAAGCCGAAGGCGAGACTGCTTATGATGCAGAGATGGAAGCTGAAATTGCCGAAGCTGAATAAAATAATGGGAAAGCCTTGACATGGGAACATTCCCATACCTTATTGTTTATCTAGTTAGAAAATAAGAAAGGATGTTTCAGAATGACAAATCATTTTCCAAAAGATTTCTTATGGGGTGCAGCAACTAGTGCTTATCAAGTAGAAGGCGCCTGGGATGAGGACGGGAAGGGAAAATCTGTCCAAGATGTTAAGGTCCTTCCCGAAAATACCAGCGATTTTAAAGTAGCAGCTGATCATTATCATCATATGAAGGAAGATATCGCTTTATTTAAAGAGTTGGGGCTAAAGGCCTATCGTTTCTCTATTGCCTGGACTAGGGTGATTCCAGATGGCGACGGCGAAATTAATCCTAAAGGGCTGCAATTTTATAGTGATTTGATTGATGAATGTCTAAAGCATGGCATTGAGCCTGTTGTAACCGTATTTCACTTTGATCTTCCAGCAGCATTGGATGAAAAAGGCGGTTGGAAAAATCGTGAAACTATCGATGCATTTGTTCGTTACTGCGGCATTTTATTTGAGCATTTTGGTGATCGTGTGAAGTATTGGCTGACGATCAACGAACAAAATATGATGGTACTGGCAGGTGCAGCAGTAGGAACCGGCGACCGCTCTTTTAAAGAGCTTTTTCAAGAAAATCATCATATGCTCCTTGCTCAGGCAATGGTCATGAAAGAGTATCATGATAAAAACTACAATGGAATGATTGGTCCTGCACCTAATATTGCCTTGGCTTATCCTGAAACAGACCATCCTGAGGATATGCGTGCTGCCCAGAATTTCAATGCGCTAAGAAATTGGCTGTTTCTTGATGCAGCCGTTTATGGTGTTTATAATCATCAGGTGATGACTATGCTAAAAGCAATTAATGCCGAACCGGAAATTACAGATGAAGATTTGGCAATCATGAAGAGCGGAACCTGTGATTTTATTGCATTTAACTACTATAATACCGGCACAGTTAAAGCTAGTCCTGTTGCCTCCACTGCCTCTGAAAAGAATGATCAACAGAAAGGGATGAATTTGCCGGGATTTTTCCAAGGAGTAAAAAACGAACACCTGTCAGTGACGGAGTTCGGCTGGGAAATTGATCCGGAGGGCTTCCGAACAACTGCCAATGAAATCTATTCCCGTTACCATTTACCTATGATTGTCACTGAGAATGGTTTGGGCGGACGAGATGAACTAACTGAGGATGGAAAGATTCATGATGCCTATCGAATCAGTTATCTACGTGATCATATCCAAACCATGAATCAGGCAATCGGAGATGGTGCAGAAATTATCGGCTACTGCCCTTGGAGTGCGATTGACTTGATTAGTACCCATGAAGGGATTAGAAAACGTTACGGCTTTATCTATGTTAACCGCTCTGATTTTGATATGAAAGACCTGAAACGCTATAAAAAGGACAGCTTTGCTTGGTACCAAAAAGTGATTGCGACAAACGGAGCAGACCTAGACTAAAACATTGTATTAGGTTGGTCGTATCAATAACTAAATGGAATTGAAGAGCTTGGAACAATCATTAGTGTGTTTGAGCATTTCCATCAACATAAAACAGTACAGAGACAATAAAAATAGAGACTAGCATGATGAACCTAAAATGCTAATCTCTATTTCTTTTTTCCGCATATATTGCTAAACTAAAGCTTTATTGAAAAAAACTAATACCAAGCCCGCAAATCTTTTTCTGGAAAACAGTCAGCTTCAACGTATTTTCTTACCTGACTTATTGCGTGGCCAACATAGCTATGGCCGCTTTTCGACTGATCCAGCTCTTCTATATAATATTGCTCAGTCAAACGATTGTATCCTATGCTTCCGGTAAATTCATTTTTACCTTCAACAAGATAACGATAAACCACCCGATCTGATGAATTTTCTAGTAGTATTAATTCAACCAACAGTCCCACTCCTTTGCCTACTTAATAAAAAGCTTTATCCTTGCTTTGTAATCAGTACCTCATCAATACGATGATCCTGCATTTTTCTGATCTCTAATTCAAGCGAAGATAGACTCAGTTTTTCCCCTGCTACCGGTACATGTCCTAAAGTCGTCATAATGTAGCCGCCCAATGTGGATGAAGTTGTATTGTTTACTATCCCGAAAAGATCCTCAAGAATTTCAAATTCAGTTGAGCCCTGCATCACATATTGATTCTCACTTAACTGATGAAAATCCGGCTTCTTATCATCAAATTCATCCCATATCTCGCCAACCAGCTCTTCAACAACATCCTCCAGGGTCACTAGCCCTTCCGTTCCGCCGTATTCATCTACAACAATTGCAAGATGATTATGCTCTTCCTGAAATTTTTTCATCAATTCAGAAATACGCATACTTTTCGGAATAAAAATGACTGGTTTGACAATACTTGCTAGTTCCTTTCCATCTACAAGCACCTCATAATAGAAATCCTTCTGATTAATGACGCCTAAAATTTCATCGATAGACTGTTCATAGTACGGCAATCGGGATAAACCTGTTTCTCTAAACAGCTCACCGATTTCTTCCATACTTTTTTTACAGTTAACAGAGACAATTTCCAATCTAGGTGTAAAAATATCCTGAACTTCTAAATCATTAAATTCCACAACATTTTTTATCAGTATCTCGTCTTCCTCATCAATTGATCCTTCCTGTACAGCTTCTTCTACCAAAGTCAGCAGCTCTTCTTCTGTAATTGAAGGTCCCACTTCCTTACTAGGCAAAAGCCAGATTAAAACAGACTTAATACCTGAAAAAAAGATAGTTAAAGGATAAACAATCATTGTCAACAGCTTTAACGGCCGGGCAAACATCAGCGCAAAATATTCCGGTGATTCTTTGGCAATTGCTTTTGGTGAAATCTCTGCAAAAGTCAAAACAACAATCGTCATGATAACCGTAGAAAGTGTTACGCCCAGGTTTCCAAAATACGCGACAAACAAAACCGTCGCAATAGATGAGCTGGCAATGTTAACAATATTATTTCCGATTAAAATTGCAGACAACAGCCGGTCAAAATCACTTAATAGATTCAGCACAACCTTTGCCCGCCTATCTCCAGCTTCTGCCATCTTCATAATTCGAATTCTGTTTAACGAGGAATAGGCAGTTTCACTTGATGAAAAAAAAGCTGAAAGTACAAGTAGTACTAATAACACAGGCAACATAATGCCTATCTGGGGGTCCATAAAATATCATCATCCTTTTTTACTTTTATTCTAATTACTTTATTCAAGTTTCCTAAATCGGAATCATTTTTCCTAGCTAATGCTGCAGATACTGTCGGATTTCCCGCTAGTATTGAGTGATTAGCAAGAGGCGTTCTGTCTGCAGCATTCTATTTTGATTTCTTCTCTCATTTTTCTTTAATCGTATTATACTATAGTTAAGACCTCATAACTAGCACCTCTCACAAAGTGTCTCTCAAAGACTTAGCCCTTCTGCATCAAGTCTTTGTTCGATACAGCTAGCGACTATCAACCCATCAAAAAAATAACATTTGATTCAACCTTATAATCTATACGGCTAAGATTAGTTTTCAGATATTTAACAGCACCTTTTATTATAGCAAAATTAAATTCTTCGTCTATAGAATTTAAAAATAGTTCTTCCGTAAATAATGAATACATGCTACTCAAACTGAAATAACTGCAATTCCTATCAGCGATTTTATCGCAAATATAATTTGCCCGCTAAAAAGCTACAACAGAAAACACACTTCAGTTTATTCTTAGCAGACCTTGGTGCTAAGAATAAGCTGAAGTGTGTCTATTTTATCTATCCCATAAAGCGTTCTTTTAAATAGGCGTTACTGGAATCCAGGTCTCCATATCTCCTTCTTTTCCATAAACTTCGATATCCGGACCAAATGCAAATTGATAGCCGCTGGTCGGTAGCCACTCTGTTACGATTTTCTTTTGAAACTGCTGTACCTCCTCCGGTAAACTAAGTTTATGAGGAAACGCCGCCCATGTCGCTGCTGGAACCGTTAATTCAAAGAATCCATCTGGTGTCTCTTTACCAGTAGCAGCACCAATATAATAATCAAATGTGCTTTCGTCCAGCTTAGGGTTATAGTCACTAATTCCTAGCAATCCCATTGGTTCTCTATCCATCAAAGATAAAATAGCTGGGATTTCACCGCTTTGTTGCGTCTGCTGCCAAAACTTTGGTAATTCCTGATAGCTCATGCCATTTTCCATCGTTGTATGAATTTTTTTCCCTACAACCTTAAACCCATCCATCTGAACAATTCGATAATTCAATGTATTAGCTCCTTTGATAGATAGTTCAAAGGAAAGCGGTGGATATGCCTTGACCATCACACCACCTTTTTTTATATCCTTTGGTGTAACTTCGTGCATTGCTTTAAAGGCTCTGCTAAATGAAGTTGGCGAGCTATAACCATATCGATATGCTGTATCAGTCACTGAGCTTCCGCTAATAATTTCATGAGCAGCTTTTGATAATCTGCGGCAGCGAATGTATTCTGAAATGGATACTCCAGCAACCATTAAAAATAACCGCTGCATGTGATAGGTGGAATAACCAAGAATTTTCCCCAGCTCTTCATAATCAATTTCCTCATCCAAATGATTTTCAATATACATCACTACTTTATTCATACCGTCCAGCCAATTTATCATTATTATCATCCTCTCTAATTTACTTTTTTCTAACTGGAACCCAGATTTCCACTTCTTCTCCAGCACTGTAAACCTCCATATCTGGTGCAACAGAAGTCATTTTCCCAGAAGCATAGCCAGTGTTTAATAAGTCATAGCCTGAATTTGGCGCCCATTTTTTCACAATGTTCATTTGTGTCTTCCCAGAAGTTTTTCGTGTGCAGGGAAATACAGCCCATGTTGCTGCAGGCACTATATAATCATTCATATCTTCTGGAGTTTCATGTGTAGTTGCAGCTGCGATATAATAATCAAATCTTTTACTGTTTTTACTGTCTACATTATACACGCTTGCTCCAATCAAACCAAATGGTGCTTGATTAATCAATGGTAATAATTGTTCATTTTTACCTTCTTTCATTATTTTTTTCCAGAATGAAGGACAATCTCTCATCCCTTTCATTAACGCATTTGTTGTATGCTTAACATAACCTGCTAATTTAAACTCGCCTAATTCTTCAATTCTATATTCCATAATAAATCGCTCCTTATTTCTTGATGTCTTAACTTTACCAAACATAAAAAAAGAAAACCTTACAATTTCGGTTAAGAAGTGTAAGGTTTTTTCAAATCCTGTATTTGATAATCTCAAGAATTTAGCTTTTTCGGCAGCCTTCCACAGAAAAGAGCAAAGTAAGCAGTACTTGGAGCTTCAGCCGAACTATCTTTTCGTATAATAAATCCGGTCCAAAGCGATAGTTGATAGAAGAAAGACCCGATGATCATGTGCATCATCGATTTCTATATGGTATTCATCGCCCCCCATAGTTAGTTTTCTTTTGTCGATATCACATAGAATATCCTTATCTAAAACAAGCTGGTGACTTCCGGTGGCTCCAAAGCCCATTTTTACTTCTCCCAAAGAAGAATCAATATTGAATTTATAAGAGAAGATATTCAATGAACGGGCAATGGATAAAACTTTTTGGTCTTCTACAGTAATATGATATTTTTTAAAATTATATCTCAAGAATGAGCCTAGCACACTCATAAAATTGACATCTGTTCCACACTTAGCTACGGTTTGGTTGTCCATATCTACAATCTCAAAGTTCTCACGGCCTAAAAAGCTCCCCTTCACTTTATAGACTGCATTTCCAGCGCCGTCTAAAATTTCATAGCTTGGTTTTAAAGCAACCAATTTTTGCTTGATAATAAATTTCATGATTCACACTCCATTAATAATTTCAATTTTGTTTTACTATCTATAGGAGGTTGTGACAGAAGTGTTCGCCTTATTGTCGAAGAAGTTACTTCTGAAACACCCTTTATTTGGCTTTAAGGGACTGAGGCATACTGATATCACAGCCCCATTTATCTTCATGATTTACTTAGAAGGTTCTTAATAAGACCTTGCTTCCGGTTAGATAAATCCGAATAGTTTCTCCAGCGTTTTCATAAACCAGCATTTCAAGTCCTTCATCAGCATTTGCCAGCATGTTTGTTAATTCTTCCTGCATTTTCTCTTGACTGCCGCCAAAAAAATTAACTAGCTTTTCCTGTGTTTTTTGGTCTTCAGCAGCACTTTGCAGCGTAGTCATGTCTGTAGTAAATTCCTGCATAACCTTTGTCATATCTGTTATTGTTTCTTTTGGCGCTCCATATGTTTTTGTCAAATCATCTTTACTAAGCCCTACCTGAATCTCATCAAATTCCCTCGACTTTTGATTCGCTTTAGTACTTTGCTCTGCCTTGTTCCCGCTTTGACTTTCATTTGATCCGCAGCCGGCTAATCCCAAACCTGTTAAACTTAATAAAACGGCACCTAAAATTATTGTTTTTTTCATCTTTATTCGCTCCCAATCTTAACTAATCTTGTCGTTTCTTTTTATAAAAAAAGAGAAAAGCTCTTTTTCGTCAAATCTTTTTACCTTTTGCTTAGTTCCTCTGAAGTTGGTACTGGGAGAACGACTCTGCTCAATAAGTTGTATTCGTCATCATAAACGGTTAATTCCACCGGTTCATTCTGATTGGACAGTAATACAGCGGTATAGTATAGCAGCTCAACATTTGGTTCCAACACTTCATAATTTAATGCACTAGGATTCAAGGATTCGTGTTCCCTAGCCAAAAAATTTGCAGTTAATTCCTCTTCCTGTTTAAAGAAAAAATAGGTTCGTATAGGTGGTACGGCGTTAACTTCCTTTTTATTTTTAAAATTGTAATACAAGATTAACGTCAGCCGCTCAAAGCTGTCATTGATTACTGCTGTGTCAATCAGTGTTATTTTATAGGTATCCGTTTCAATAATTTTTCCGTCCGCTGCCTTTTCTGAATCTGTTAGATGAACCTTTAGTTCACTTACTTCAATGTCTAAAACATCTACTCTTTCATTGTTGTGCACAGTAAACAAGTAACCAACTGGCTTTCCTGTAATCTGTAGAATATCACCATTTTTTGGCCATTTTTCTTTCTGAATATTCGAAATATTCAAATAAATGGGTGTATCACGATTTCTCATTAAATAAACAGGAATATACCATTGACCATTCAAGGTCTCATCGCTTGATATAATCTCTTCAGGTTCCCCTCTCATTTGAGCAACAAAGGTGATTGTTTCATCTATAATTTCTGAATAAGCAATCATCTTGGGCATTCCTGCATAATTCGCCAAATTTTCATATATCGCTTCTTTATTCATATCTTTTTCCGTTGAAATTTTCCCGTCATCTGTTGTCTCTGCTGATTGGACTGAAGATAACTTGTTCATTTCTTCTGTCTCAATACAACTCTTAGCACATCCTGAAAAAAGCAGGGAAACAGCTGCTACAAAAATAATAGCACTGTACTTTTTTGTCACAATCCTCCTCCTATCTTTTAACACCTACATCATGTAGTTATACTAACATAGGTATTTCTTTTCTGTCAACCGCTTCAAATACATTTTTCTTGACTTTAAAATCCAGGTTTCTTTTAAATAATTATCTCTGGTATAATGATTTTAAGAAAACAAGCTGACATACAGCTTTGAAAGCTATCTCAGCTTGCGGTAATAATAAGGAGGAAAATATGAATTCTCAAATCTCTGATTCTGAATTAGAAATCATGAAAATTATATGGGTACACGACAGCAAGATGATGCTGGCTGAAATTGTTGAAGAGCTTCATAAGAAAGGCTTTGAATGGAAAAATAACACGATTTTGACTTTTCTATCCCGATTAACTGAAAAAAAATTTTTAAAAATTAAAAAAAAGGGTAGAAAAAATGAATATATTGCTTTGTTGACAGAACAAGATTATTTAGGGGAAACAACAAAAGAGTTTGTAGGAAAAGTTTACGAGGGAGAAGTAAAAGACTTAATTGCAACATTAGTTCAAAATGACCTGATTTCCAGTAAAGAAATCGATGAGTTGAAAGACTACTGGGAAAATAAGAAAAAATGACAGCTGAACGTTTTTTAAGTATCCTTTTTTCTCTCAGTATTTCCGGCTCTCTCCTGTTTTTAGTTTGGAAAGCTGCAGAGCTATTCATGAAAAAGCGTTTTTCGCGGCGTTTTCAATATGTATTGCTGCTTATTGTCGTTCTTCGCTTTTTATTACCTATCACGCCTGCGTATAGTTTCGTAGGTACACTCTACTCTTTTATTCAATCAACTTCTGCCTATGAAGCCATCTTAGGCGGTCCGGCAAACCAGCCGGCTCCCCCAATTATTGTCGGCGATAATGTGGTGATTGGCGATAATATAGTTTTGGGGCGTGAAAGCAATAACTACGATCAATACCTGCTCTATGGCTGGCTGCTTATTGCTTTCTTCCTGCTGGTACAAAAGTGGACAAAGTATCAGAGCTTTAAAAAATATATTCGTTCTGACTGGCGCCCAGTAGAACGCCCGGAAGTATTAGATATCCTAAGTACAGTCTGTGAGCAGAACAATATAAAAGGGGCTGTTGAGCTTTATGTCACGCCTCTAATTTCCTCACCTTTACTTTTAGGTACAAATAAAAGCTGTATCGTTCTTCCAACAGACGATTTAACGGAAGGACAGCTATATGCCATTTTATCGCACGAAATGATCCATTATAAAAACAAAGATCTTATCTACAAGTGGCTAGTACAATTCACTATCTGTGTTCATTGGTTTAATCCTCTGGTTTATCAATTAAGCAAAACAGTAAATAAAAGCTGTGAATATGCCTGTGATGAAGGAGCTATTGCTCTAATGAATCAGGAGGAACACTATCAATACGGTTTAACTTTAATCGAAATGACGAAATCTTCTGGTACCTATAATGAGAAGGTTGCTTCAGTCACTCTTTATGAGAATGCAAATGAAATCAAGAATCGCCTTGAAGCTATTGCTTCAAAACATGAGCGGAAAAAGAGAGACACTTTTATCTATTTAGTAGTCACCCTTCTCATGCTTGGTATTGCTTTAGCTTTGGGAGCTCACACTGGAAAAACAATTACTACTGCCGAAACAGAAGCTGCCTCCCCCATTGAAGAGACATGGGCAACTAGTTCTTCTCCAAAAATGATTGAAGAAGAGTTGCCGCTGGGACGACACTTTTACAAAAAATAAGTAGTAAGAAAATCGGATTTTTATTAAATTGCCTCACAATGATTAGCTTTGCTTGTCTAACCATTGCGAGGCTCTTCATAAGATATTCTTTGAAAGAAACCAGCTCCACTTATCTGTCTATATCACGATTCACCTCTAGAGTTTTCCGACACCTTCTAGTCAGGAGGAATAAAGTATGCGTAATCTATTAATCTTAGAAGATGAACAAACACTATCCCGGGGAATTCGACTATCGCTGGAAGCTAAGAATACAAAGAATTCCGAAGCCCAGACTATCAGCTACAACATCTACACTTGGTGTTCTCACTGCCTGGCTGGTTTTCAAAATCACAGACAGTTATCAGATGGACTTTTTACTCCCGATTGTTCCATTAGCCATAATCGGCTTCGTCTTTGTCCTATTATGTGTAACCCTTCCTGTATTAGTTTTTCAAGTCTCCGTTCGAAAAAAACAACAGTCCAAAGTAATAAACAGCCGAATCTAAGGTTCTATAATATTTTGTGTTGGTGGAAAATCTGCAACACTTTTTTGAGTGTTCAAACACAAAAAAGGAACAACAAACCGATAAAATGAAATCGTCCAAAACCACAAATCATCAGAAAGGTTGTTCCCCATGGATAAGAATACCAGAAAATTGCTCGGACTAACAGATAACCACCTCTCCTTTGGAGAGGATTGGCTTGAATATAGACCAATGAAAGGAGTTCAGGCTCAGGTAATTAAGGCTACCCTTACCTATCGCCCAATGCATTGTGAGAAATGTGGGGTAAAAAATCAAGGGCAAATAATTAAGAATGATCATCATCTAACCAACGCTCAACTTCCTGTGTTTAATGAGCGCTTGACCTTCTTCAAGAAACACAAACAAGGAATCACTAACGCTTTTCGTTATTCTTTCTCCAATGGTGTGACCGAAGGGCTAAACAACAAGATTAAAGTCATCAAACGTGTTGCCTATGGTTATCGCAATTTTTATCATTTTCGCTCAGGTATTTATAGTATTCAAGGCCTTATTTTTTCAGAGCATGAAAAAGAGAAACAAGCGAATATCTCCGCAGCTTTATAGGTAAATCGGGAATTACCAGTTCCACTTGTGTAGGAACATTTAGTGGGATGGTATGCGTACGATGATAGATGAATGTGTAACATTCATACCTTATATTAGAGCTAGCTGTTCAGCTACGAATATACCTTGTGGAGCCTGCCTCTGCGATTACTCGAGGCAAAGCATAATGAATTTATAGGCTTAGCTGCCAAAATCATTCGCTTTATTTTCGCTTTTTCAAAAAAACTTGGAACAAAATCAGAGAATCTCTGTTTTTTCATTCCAAGTCCTTCTATTTTATTCAGTTTTTGTCCTACCAACACAACTTGACGTAGAACCGAATCTAATGATGTTTTGAAAATCATAAAAAAGCGCCCTGCTCGAATTGAGCAGGGCGCTACTTATTGATTGGTTATTATTTGCTTAAAGCAGTTTTTGACTGCTCAGCTAATGCAGTGAAAGCAGCTGCATCATTAACAGCTAAATCAGCAAGCATTTTACGGTTAATATCGATCTCAGCCAATTTCAAACCGTGCATCAATTTAGAATAGCTTAAACCATTCATACGAGCTGCCGCATTGATACGTGCAATCCATAATTTACGGAAATCACGTTTCTTTTGACGACGATCTCTGTATGCGTAGCTGTAAGATTTCATTACCTGTTCTTGAGCTGTTCTAAATAAAGTATGTTTTGATCCGTAGTAGCCTTTCGCTAACTTAAGGATTTTTTTACGACGTTTACGGGTTACTGTTCCACCTTTAACACGTGCCATGTTGAATTCCTCCTAAATATCTATCATTTCTTTTTGGATTTTATTTTTCGTTACAAGAATTGGCTGGTTAGAAAATCAAGTTCAGCCTTTTAAACTGTTTAAAGTTTAAATGAACGGTGTTCCTAAAGCAGCTCTTTCGGAAATATGCTGTACTGGCTTATTTCTCAGAGCTAATCGCTTTTATCACGACCTCGATTTATTTCATCCCTGCTAACTGTTGGCGAATACGTTTGAAATCGCCTGCTGATACCATTCCTGCTTTACGTAATTGACGACGTTGTTTTTTTGTTTTGCCGTGGAAACGGTGACTTGTAAACGCACGGAATCTTTTCAATCCGCCCTTACCAGTACGTTTGAAACGTTTTGCTGATCCGCGGTGTGTTTTTTGTTTTGGCATGACTAATTTTCCTCCTCAAAATCTTTTGCTCTCTCGAACAAATCCATCGATATTTCTCAAATTACTTGTCGTTTTTAGGTGCCAGCGTTAGAAACATGCTGCGTCCATCCATTTTCGCTTTCTGTTCCACTGTAGCAATATCTGCAGTTTCTTCAGCCAGGCGATCAAGAACTTTTTGACCAATCTCTTTATGGGTAATGGCACGGCCTTTAAAACGGATCGAAGCTTTCACTTTGTCTCCCTTTTCCAAAAACTTACGTGCATTACGAAGTTTTGTGTTAAAGTCATTGACATCAATAGTCGGACTTAAACGAACTTCTTTTACGCTGATCACTTTTTGCTTTTTACGAGCTTCGCGCTCTTTCTTCTGCTGTTCAAAACGGAACTTTCCGTAATCCATGATTCGTGCCACAGGTGGTTTAGCGCCTGGTGCAACAAGGACTAGGTCTAGGTTTGCAGTTTCAGCGATTTGCAGCGCTTCTGACTTTGTCTTTACACCTAATTGTTCCCCATCTTGCCCGATCAAACGTAACTCACGTGCACGAATGCCGTCGTTCACCATCATATCCTTTGCTATGGTCATTCACCTCCAAGTTTTTTAAGAGAAAGTATAGCGGAAAGCTTTATCATTTCCTTAAGTCAGCAGATAATCGCATAAAAAAACGGGCTCCATAAGAACCCGCGTAAAGTCTGACTCATATCCTAACTGATATAAGGAATCCTCTTATCTAGCCCAGTGATGTTCTCAACTAAGGCGAGAAGCGGGTGCTTCTGCTTTTATTTTCTCAACTTCAATAGTATATACGATAGTCCTCAACTTGTCAATAACTACTTTGTAAAAATCACAGCAACCACATAAAACATGCAAACAAATGTTTATCACTCTTTTTTCTTTGAGTAGTATTTGTCTCATGCTTTGATTCTATTGGGAATTAAATTGCTGCAAGCAGCTCTTCAATTTTTTTCAGCACGCCGCTTTCATCGTTTGAAAGAATTACTTCTTTTGCCGCTTCCTTTACTTTGGGATGTGCGTTGGCCATCGCAAAACTATAGCCTGCGTGCTTCAGCATTTCAATATCATTACCGCTGTCGCCAAAGGCGGCAATTTCTTCGGCCTTGATGCCCCACAGCTGCTGCAGCCGTTCAAGTCCGCTGGCTTTGTGCGTGCCTTGAATAATCAAGTCCACATCCTCATGACCACTGGATACAGGGACTAATCTCCCCTCCAGCACTTGTTCCAACTCTTCAACTGCTTGTTCAACCTGACCAACTGGAAAACTCAACGCAAACTTAAAAAATACATCATTTTCTACTTTTTTTAAATCCGGCACCTTTTTCAAACGATGATAGTATTTACTGCCATAGGCTACAAAGCTTTCAGATTCATCCTCTCTAACATAGGCGCTAGTTCTCCCGCAAAGAATTGTATGAGCGCCGTTAAAATGATAAAGTACATCCAGCACATCATCAACTGTTTCCTGCATCATTTCACCATAGAAAATTTCCTGATTCTCACTAACTACATATGCGCCATTTTCTGCAACGAAGGACAATTCCTTTTCAATCTCAGGAAAAAAAGATTTCAGCTGGTAATATTGATTCCCGCTGGCAACAACGAACCGTATGCCTTGCTCCTTCATTTTTTTATACAGCTCAGCAAAGTGTTCCCTATCATAATCCTGCATGCTATTCAAAAACGTTCCATCCATATCTACTGCTATCATTTTAACTGTCATAATTATTCTCTACCTCCAATATGTTTAGCAAATAATCCGCTCTCATCTATTGTATCATGTTCAGCAGCTGAAATTACTCTTTCTTATAACAAAAAACTCATCTTTAGCCTTTACCAAAGATGAGTGACTATATCCCATTTAATAATTAGTGAACTGCCTTGAATCCAATCAAAAGCTTCCCAGAAAGAGGTCTTTGCTACCTTATATGCCCTGGGCTAACCCTGTAGTCCCTACAGTTTTTCATACTTATTTCCTCAAGCCCTGCCGCAACAGCTGAATACTGGCCGCAGTCTCCCTGTCTGCTTGACCCCGCTCCTCATCAATATCACAAATCAGATGAGGATTGATTGTTTCACTAGATGTGACTGCTTCCCCGTTTTTTTTGAGCTTCAGCAATTGCTTTTCATGCCACAATGCTTTGTATTCAAGCTTGGACACAAATAAAGACCATGACACATCAGAAACTCGTTTATTCAGCTTATCATTACGGCAGAAATCTTCTTTATGAATATCCTCTACACAAATAAAGTCATATTGGTTAATCAGCTCTGTCGTAACCTTATTGAGGAAATCATGACGCTGATTCAAAAGCTTCTCTCTTAACTTAGCAACCTTTATTTTCTGCTTTAGATAGTTCTTCTGCTTTAATAAATCCAGCCCTCTTGCAACTGCCAGATTCTTTTTCCTGACTAGTTTCTTTTCCTCACGTCGAATTTTCCGTTCGATTTCTTCTGTCAGCTGATCATTATCTATTTTTTTCCCATTTGATAAGACAGCAAAATGAGAACAGCCTAGACTGATTCCTACAGCTTGATTAGTTTTCTCTTTGCAGGCAATAGTTTCCTCGCATAAGATTGATACAAAGTATTTTCCACTGGTTGACCGTGAAATTGTTGCTGATTTTATTTTTCCCTTTAACTCTCTGTGAACCTTCACTTT
This sequence comes from Enterococcus sp. LJL51, assembly GCF_054871795.1. Lineage (NCBI taxonomy): Bacteria > Bacillati > Bacillota > Bacilli > Lactobacillales > Enterococcaceae > Enterococcus > Enterococcus sp. LJL51. Next base: position 289,379 of record NZ_JBTXLW010000001.1, read on the forward strand.
TATCAACGACTTTAATTTTGGAATTTTCAAATAATTTAAAGCAACAAATTTTATGGTTCCATTTTGATTATTCGTTGTATAGGAGGTCACAGGATTTTTTTTAGTTTTCAGTTTGGGAAAACCGATATTTTTTCCATTATAATACTGCTTCAGTGTTCTTTCCAAATGTATCTGAGCATTAGCCAAGGCTAAGCTGTCCACTTCCTTCAGCAATGGATATCGTTTTTTATATTTTGCCGGTGTAGGAATTTTCTGGAACTTACTCCCATTCCCAGTTTTTGATTCTTTGTAAAAATGAATCCTATCCTGCAGCAGCAAGTTATGAACCATACAGACACAAGAAAAAGTTTTTTCAAAAAAATCGATTTGAGGCGGCGTGGGATAAATTCTGTATTTATACGCTTTTAGTACCTTCACCAGTCCACCGTCCTGTTCGAACAGTCCGACACCGATCCGCATGCTATAGTTGTTTCATTGGTTGCGGCCGCTGCTTAATAAACACCTGGTCAGACCACTTCTTCATTTTTTCCTTTATTAAGCCCGAATATAAAAGTAAGTGGGACAACCAAATGCCCACTCCCTTTTCATCTTTAGATACAAACAATAGCTGAAACAAAAACAGCAATTTTGAAAATAGGCTGAATCTCTCTATTTCTAAAATTAGTATTGTCCGTTTTCAGCAATTATCTATTAGTAAATCTGAAGAAACAGACCCTCATCCATCCGTTTCTCCAGATTATTGACTCACTAACTTTACCGATTAACGGCGTGCCTGAGCTTTTTTGGTTGCAATTTTTTCACGGAATTGTTCCACTTCATCTTCTGAACAATATACGTAGTGCTCCGGAGCCACTTCACGCAGCTGACGATCTTTTCCATCTTCTTTCTGCGGTGTGTAAACAATCCGTTTACGTGACCGCTCATAATCTGGATCCGGAAGCGGAATTGCAGAAAGCAGACTTTCTGTATATGGATGAACACCAAAATTATAAATGTCATCACTTGAACCCATTTCCAGCAGTTTACCGCTATGCATAACCCCAATACGGTCACTGATGTGTTTTACCATAGAAAGGTCATGAGCAATAAACAGATAAGTTAATCCCGCTTCTTTTTGTAAATCCTGCAGCAAGTTTACAACCTGTGCCTGAATCGATACATCCAAGGCAGAAATTGGTTCGTCACAGATAATGAATTTTGGATCTACTGCTAAAGCACGAGCGATACCAATCCGCTGACGCTGTCCACCTGAAAACTCATGAGGATAACGAGAAGCATGACTTGGATCAAGTCCTACAACTTTTAACAGCTCTTCAACTTTTTCTGTGCGTTCTTTATCATTTTTAGCCAAATTATTGATATCAATACCTTCAGCAATAATATCATTAACCTTCATTCTAGGATTAAGAGATGCATATGGATCCTGGAAAATCATTTGAACTTCTCTGCGGAAGGACTGCATCTTCTCTTTTGAACGAATGTCTGCAATATTTTCCCCATCGAAGATAATTTCTCCGCCGGTTGGGTTGTATAAACGAATTACGCTTCGTCCAGTAGTTGATTTACCACTTCCTGATTCTCCTACCAGTCCAAACGTTTCTCCTTCATAAATATGAAAGCTGACATCGTCAACCGCTTTTACTTCATCAGGACGTCCAATATTAAAATACTGCTTTAATCCTTTAACGTCTAACAGTTTTTTACGTTTCTCAAGATTCACTGTTCAGCCCTCCTGTTTCAGATTCTTTATGACGCTCTTTATAGATAGCCCAGCGTCTTTCAATTTCTGCCGGAGGTGTTACTTTCGGCGCTTGCGGTGCCAACAGCCATGTTGCTGCTTTATGCGTTGGAGAAACCTCAAAATATGGCGGCTCCTGCTCAGCATCAATTTTCAACGCAAATTCATTCCGCGGATAGAAGGCATCTCCTTTTGGAGGGTCCAGTAAATCCGGAGGTGAACCTGGAATTGCATACAGCTTATCCTCTGTTCCTTCAAGAGTCGGCATAGAGCCTAGCAATCCCCAGGTATATGGGTGCTGCGGATTGTAGAAAATTTCTTCAGAGGTACCTACTTCAATAATTCGACCGCCGTACATAACAGCTACACGGTCAGCTACATTTGCTACCACCCCTAAGTCATGGGTAATAAAAATGATTGAGGTGCTGATTTTTTGCTGCAAATCTTTTAATAATTCAAGAATTTGCGCTTGAATAGTTACATCAAGAGCTGTTGTCGGTTCATCTGCAATCAAGACTTCCGGGTAACAAATCAACGCAATTGCAATAACAATCCGCTGGCGCTGCCCGCCTGAAAACTGGTGAGGGTAGTTTTTCAGTCGTTTTTCAGCATTAGGAATCCCTACTAATTTAAGCAGTTCCAATGCCTGAGCTAAGCCCTCAGCTTTTGATACTTTATTATGTTTAATCAAAGACTCTGCAACTTGTCTGCCGATAGGCATTGTCGGATCTAAAGAAGTCATTGGATCCTGAAAGATCATTGCAATTTCTTTTCCTCTAATTTTCTGCATCTCTTTTTCTGTTTTATGGACAATATCTGATCCTTTGAACAGGATTTCACCACTGTCGATATTCGCATTACTGCTCAGCAGGCGCATGATTGTTCTTGTCGTTACTGACTTACCACTTCCTGATTCACCAACAATTGCTAGTGTCTCACCTTTATGGAGGTCAAAGTTCACGCCACGAATAGCTTTAACTTTTCCTGCGAATGTATCAAAAGAGATGTGTAAATCTTTTACTTCTAATACTTTTTCCATAGTCATTCACTCTACTCTTTCATCTTAGGATCTAAGGCGTCACGCAAACCGTCAGCCAGTAAATTGAAACAAATCATAATCACAGATAATGTTGCTGCCGGAATCCACATCAGGTACGGCAGGAAGCGGAACGTTTTGTACCCTTCATTCAACAGTGTACCTAGTGAAGCGGTTGGTGGTCTCAAGCCCAATCCAATGAAACTCAGAAAGGCTTCGAAGAAAATAGCAGACGGAATACTAAACATCATTTGCACAATGATGATACTTGAAATATTAGGCAGGATGTGTTTAACTGCAATTTTCAGACGGGATTCCCCTAAAGTCTGTGCAGCCAATACAAATTCCTGATCCTTCAATTTCAAGGTCTGGGCTCGGACAATCCTGGCCATGGATATCCAGTTCGTTACAACCATCGCTAATACAATGGAAAGAATTCCCGGATCAAAAACTGTCAGCATCAGAATCATTACAACCAGATTTGGGATACCAGATAGAATTTCTAATATCCGCTGCATTACAGTATCTACTCGGCCGCCAAACAGTCCCGATATCAGACCATATGTTACCCCGATAGTAATATCGAGAATAGCCGCGATGAAAGCAATCAGCAATGATACTCGTGTTCCCATCAGCAGACGGCTTAAAACATCCCGTCCCAAGCCATCAGTTCCAAGATAGAAATTCAAGTTTTCGGGAACTTTCGCTTGTTCATATTTATCAACAATTTTACCTGCTACAACGGCTTTACCATTCAGACCGTCAACACTTTCCAAACCTGGAATTTTCGGCGGCAGGTTAATATAAGCCACATTCTGTTTTGTCGGATCCTGTGGTGAAATCCAGATAGAACCGATTGAAATTAAGATGATTATAATCAAGATAACCATTGAGATAACAGCGGCTTTATTTTTCTTTAGACGACGCCATGAATCTTGAATAAAGTTTAGCGACGGCGCAGCAATTCGTTCTCTTTCTTTGGAAGTCGACGCATCTAAAAGCTCAAACTCTCCAGAAGGAATCCCACTTACTGATTCCGGTACTGCATTTCTTTTGATTGTTTCCATTAGCTACGGTCACCTCCTGAAACACGGATTCTTGGATCGATTAATCCATAAAGCAAGTCAACAACAAGAATAACAATAACCAGCATTGTAGAATAAAGAATTGTTACGGCCATAATTGTTGGATAGTCATTGGTCATAATCGATTTAACAAACTGCTCACCGATACCCGGTATTGCAAAAATGTTCTCTACAACCAGCGACCCTGTCATCAAACCGACAGCTAAAGGTCCTAATAATGTAATCAATGGGATTAAACTATTTCTTAATCCATGTCTAAATGCTACTTGCCAGCGGCTCAACCCTTTTGCTCTCGCCAGTTCTACATAGTCACTATGAAGAACCTCTACCATTTCGGTTCGAATAAACCTGGCCGAGTCAGCCAATGGACTCATTGCTAAGGCAAGTGTCGGTAAAATCGTAGACGCAAAGGTTTCCCATTTTGCGATTGGCAGCCAGCCCAGCTTCATTGCAAATACATATTGAAGCAGTACGGCAAAGACGAAGTTCGGAATTGAACGGCCTAAGATGGCCATTAAAGTCGCTAATGTATCTACCCAAGTATTTTGACGCATTGCTGCAATAACACCGAGTAAAATACCGACTAATGTTCCGAATAGAATGGCTTGTCCCCCCAGTTGTACTGAAGGTCCAATCCGGTTTACTAATAATTTAGCTACCGGCTGATTTTTAAATTGGAATGAAATCCCAAAATCACCGACTACAAGGTTTTTCAAATAGATTCCGTATTGAACGAGAACCGGCTTATCCAGTCCTGATTGTTTGTTCAACATGGCAATGGTTTCTGGACTAAGTTTTTCTTGGTTGGTATATGGAGTACCTGGTAATAATTGCATTAAGAAAAACGTAATCGTTGCGATTAACCACAATGTGATTATCATGAAAAAGACACGTTTAAGAAAATACTTCCCAAAACTGTTCAAGAATGACACCTCCGAAATTATTTTGACTTCAACAGCTGTTTTCGATAAAGTATAGACAATAAAACTAATATAGACAAGGATGAACCCATGAAAAATTTAAAATGGCCATTTGCCACTTTCCTCATTTCCAGTTTTGGTATATTTATCTATTTATTTTTAACTAAAAAATCAGTTACTGCCCAATCAATATCGGACTCCTTCTTTATCGTCTCTCTTTTCTTTCTCATTATCGGAATCGCACTTTGGACTATGTCCTCTGGCTTTTTTGATAACTTTCAGCGTTTTATGAAAAACGCGTTTCATTTAAGAAAGAAAAACGAGCCGAAAGAATTCATCCCGTTTTCAGAAATCGGCATTGCCCATCGGTATTTCTGGCTCGTTACCGGAGGATTTCTGCTGATTCCAGCTATTGTTTCCTTACTATTTTACTTTTTCTAAGCAAAGATAGCAAGAGGACCGTTGCCTTTTCCTAAAAATGGCAAGGGTCCTTTTGCTATGAACGGGTCATTTCAGATTATTCTGAAATGTATGTCCATTTGTAATCATATTGCGCTCCAGCAGGGTGGAAGCCAACATCTTTCACTTTCGCAGCTCTCATGTGTCCTTCTGCTTTTTGGTAAATTGGCATAACACCTAGCTCGCCAGTGATAATCTTCTCTGCATTCACCATGTCATCCCAACGTTTTTCAGGATTGTTGGCATTTGTTGTTGCAGCAGAGTTCACATATTTGTCATACTCTGTATTGCTATAGCGTCCACGGTTATATGAGTTGTCTGTGATAAACAAATCAAGGAAACTACTTGGATCAACATAGTCAGCGCCCCATCCGCTTAATACTACATCAAAGTCACCTTTGTTTGAACGGTCAAGACGTACAGAGAATGGTACTGGACTTAATGTTACTTTCACGCCGTCCAAGGCTTCTGTAACAGCACCCTGAATGTATTCAGTTACTTTCTTAGAAGAATCAGTATCAGAAGAAAGGATGTCAAACTCGAATGAAGTAATCCCTAATTCTTTCTTCGCTTTTTCCCAATATTCTTTTGCTTTATCTTGATCAAATTCAATTTCCACGCCTGCATCCTTAACGAAGTCAGCATCAGTATCAGGGTTATGAGACATGTCTGCTGGAACCAATCCTTGAGGAGCAACTGATCCGTCACCTAGGATTTGGTTAACCAATGCATCACGGTCGATTGAGTAAGAAATCGCTTTTCTCAGGTTTTCATTTTTGAATGGAGAATCCGCATCTCTTTGGTTGAACTCCATGTATTGTGTACTTGCTTCTTTTTGGATAACATATTCAGGATCACTTGCCATTTGCTGTGCAAGCTCACCAGTCAAGATAACATCATCAGCTTGTCCATCTTGGAATAAGTTTAATGAAGTAGGTGCTTCTTTAACAACACTTACTTTTACTTCGTCCAGCTTAACAGTGTCTGCATCCCAGTAGTCTGCATTTTTCTTGTAAGACCATTCTGTATCAGTACCTGGTCCATCAAATCCATCTAATACGAAAGGTCCGTTATAAACTGCTTTATCGCTAGTTGTTGCGTACTCTTTGCCATACTCTTCCACGATGTCTTTTCTTTGTGGGAAGAATGATGGGAATGCTAACAGATAGTCAAAGTAAGGTGTTGCTTGCTCTAATGTAATCTCAAGCTCGTAATCACCAACTGCTTTGATACCCAGTTCTTCAGGTTTTGCATCACCTTCAGCAATTTTAGTTCCGTTTTTAACAGCACCAAACATATAGCCGTATTCTGAAGCTGTTGCCGGATCAACCGTACGTTGCCAGCCATATACATAGTCTTCTGCTTTTACAGGTTCGCCATCAGTCCATTTTGAGTCTTCATTCAGCTTCACTTTGTAAACTGTTCCATCTTCGCTGACTTCAGCCATTTCTGCTGCACCTGCTGTAATAACTTTATTATCTAAATCTAACCGGTAAATACCTTCATATACATTATTCAATGCAGTAAAACTAATTACGTCTGTTGCGATAGATAAATCGGCACTTGGCATTTCTTGCTGCTCAATCACACGATAGATTTGTTCTCCGCTTGCTGTACCCTTTGATGATGAATCTGCAGACTTAGAGTCGTCTGTTGTTCCACCGCCGCCACACGCAGTAAGTACTGCTGCGCTAAGTAAAGTTACTGTCCCTAAAGCAAATGACTTTTTAAACTTCATTCCCATGTCCTCCTAGAAAATTCTGTTCTCATTTTTCTGAAAACTCAGAATTTAATAATTATTTATTGCTATGAGGTATAGTTTACCCGCATAACATTAAAAAATCAAGAAAAATCTTATTCTCTCCTAATAATTATAAAAACGTGATACTTCCAGCTATTATTTACTTACTTTTTATCGTATATTATTCAGCCTTCTTATTTCCAATAACCCGAATGATAGTATAAATTATTGTCTTTTTTATCGCAACTATCGAAAATTATCGTTTATTCCTTTAATTTTTTTCGTATTTCAGCATATTTCCCTAAAAAAATGACTTTTAATACTTTTTTCTTGCTGTCGACAATAAACTCCCTCCCTCTTATTATTCACTCATCTTATTCTTAGAAACCTTTTCAACGGCTTTTTTCCTGTTCCATGAGAAAAATAATTTTAGTATATAATAGAAAGACAATTATTTTCGAAAGAAGGTTCAAATATGAAAGAAAAGAAACGAATTTTGCCAGTTTTGCCGGCAAAGCTGCCACGCTACGACCTTGAGCTAGAAGATGAAGGCATTGTTGAAGCGTCTTTTATTGAGAATCAATTGTTAACAGAGATTGATTTTCATCACCTTTTTTTCAAAGAATGTCATTTTAAAAAGCTGCTGCTTCCCGGCAGCCGACTTCGACATTTTGAATGTGTAAATGTTGTCTTTGAAAACTGTGATTTTTCAAATGCCGACTGGATAGGGTCGAGCTTCCATCAGGTAGAGTTTAGAGGGTGCAAACTAACTGGTATTAATTTTGCTGAAGGCTATTTTAAAGACTGTCTGTTTGACGACTGCATGCTGGATTATGCTTCTTTTGCTGCCTCAACCTTAAAAGTTACCCATTTTGAAAAGAATCGTCTGAATCAAAGTGACTTTACTGAAGTTGACTGGCAGCATTTAAAGCTGACAGACTGTGAACTAACACAAAGCCAATGGTTCCATACTAAGCTGAATAAGCTTGATTTGTCGGAAAACCGTTTCGATGCCATTGCTTTTTCACCAGAATCGATTCATGGACTGATAATTAATGCCGAACAGGCTTTAGTTATTGCCGGAACATTAGGTGTAAAAATTAAATAGCTTGCCATAAAACCAACGCAGCATTTATATAGGAAGAAAACAGCTTAACGTTTTCTTTAGAAATGAGCGTAAGAATTTTACTTGCTATTCCTTTTTCGATAAACTAATGAAGGTTGACCTTACAAGTTTGTAAGCAGCCTGATTAAATAATTTAGGATAGTGGTTCTTAACGAAGTCTGTATTTTTTAGACACTTCCTTTGTTATGGTTATCGAAAGGAGAAAAAAGTGAAAAAAGAATTTATTGAGATTTGGGGAGATCTGGTAAAAATCAGCGACTTGATTCTTTCCGTTCTAATCTGCAGCGGCTTAACTATGGGCGGCTATTTCCTGGCCCCTGCTGCTGACCAGACAAAACAACTATTTTTCGGTCTTGGCGGTGCGGTACTGGGCTTCCTCCTATCGACTTTTTTAATTAAGCCAAAGCGCATAGTGGAGGAGGAAAATTAGTATGGATGCTTCTCTCTTACTTCAAATGCTGCTGGCAGTTCTTGGAGCAGTCGTTCTCTATACATTTATAGGTTTTGTTCCTGGTACAGATGAAACTTCTGTCTTAATGCCGGTGACCTTAGCCCTTGTTCTTTCAGGGTTACAACCTATCGTAGTCTTAACTTTTTTTATCGCTGCAATCGTGACTCTAAACCTGATGAATGCAATTCCGACTGCTTTAGTTGGACTGCCGGGTGGTGTAATGTCCACTCCAATGATTGAGCATGCACTTTTTCTAAAGGATCAGGGAATGGCTGCTACCAGTATTAAAAAAATGGCAACCGGCTCTATTATTGGAACAGTAATTGCTATTCCAGTCAGTTTGCTGCTGGCAAATATTCTTGCGCCTTTTTCCGAATCTGTAAAATCCTATGCCGCACTTCTATTCGTCTTTGGCGCTGTTTTTTTAGCTCTTATCGGAAAAAATAAATTATTTGCTCTAATCAGCATTATTCCTCTGGCATTACTATTTCAAGGTTTGCGCTATCTTTATTGGGGAATTGGTGCAGTTCCACAGGAAAAAACCGTTACCACTTCTTTCTTTTTAGGCATTACTATCGGACCGCTGATTGTCTCCCTGCTTGGTCTATTAAATGAGCAAAAACGGGCAGCCTTACCGAAATACGCTAAAAAGAAGATAACCATTAAGCATGTGGATGAAGAAGCTGCATTGAAGCATCCTCTTAAGACAATTACAAAAAAAGAAGCTGGTACAAGTGCTGTTGTTTCTCTATTGTCTAACTTCCTGTTCTTTCTAAGCCCAGTGGGTCTGACCATTCTATTTGGAGAAATCGCTGCTAACAAGGAAAAAGATCCTGTAAAAAAAGCCAGTATGGCAATTACTTCGATGAGTGCTTTATCTCATGCAACGTATCTTTCAGGTGTAATCATTCCTTTAATTGCCTTGGGTATTCCTTTGTCGCCAGTTGCAGTAGGACCAGCAAATGCATTATTTAATGCCCCGCCAGTCTTTACTTTGGATAGAAACATTCATCATCTGCTTACAAAGGGAGAGTTTGTTTTTGCGATTCTTTTTGCTGCCGTAATTGCTTCTGTTATTACCTATTTCATCGCAATGAACTACGCCCAGCAGATGACTGCTTTTGTTTTAAAGAAAATCCCTCATGAAGCAATTTTAGGATTATTCATCGGCTTTATCCTGCTGTTGGCTTTTATGGATGCAGGACTTGTTAATATATTCGGTGTTCTTTTAGTTGGGATTGTCTGTGGGACGTTAAACAAGATGGGCGTCAACTATGGTGTCCAGTTCATGATTCTCTATGCGGCACCATGGATTACCTCACATTTGATATTTTAGATAAAGGAAGTTTTTTATAAATGAATAAGCTAACGAGCGGAACAGGTCATGCAACTGGAAAAATCATTTTGATTGGCGAGCATTCTGTCGTCTATGGCGAACCAGCTGTTGCATTTCCCTTCCAAGCGGCGCAGGTAACAACTACAGCAGTTCCTGCAAAAGAAATGACAATTGACTGCACTTATTATAAAGGACTGCTGGCGGATGCACCGGCAAAACTGAAAAATATTAAAGAAAGCATTTATCAGACACTAAATTACTTAAAAAAGGCTGAGTCTTTTACTTTTACTATAGATAGTACAATTCCACCAGAAAGAGGTATGGGCTCAAGTGCCGCAGTTGCAGTTTCTGTGATTCGCAGCTTGTTTGACTACTACAGCTATAGCTATACCAAAGCGGAACTAACTGTTTTAGTTAATCGGGCGGAAAAAATTGCTCATGGGAATCCCAGTGGGATTGACGGAGCCGCCACCAGCGGCTCCCAGCCATTGTTTTTTGTCAAGGGTAGCGAGCTTGAAACCTTTCCTATGAAGCTGGAAAATGCCTACCTGATTGTCGCAGACACTGACATCAAAGGGCAGACAAGAGAAGCTGTCAAAGACGTCGCTCATCTCTTTGATACTAATAAAGCAAAAATCAGCCCAAAAATTCAGCAGCTGGGAGAGCTGACAATTGAAGCGAAAGAAGCAATTTTAGCTAATGACGTTCGCAGGCTTGGCACTATTATGAACCAAGCTCAAATGTTGTTGGCTGATTTGACTGTCAGTCATCCAATGATTGACCGGCTGCTGGAAGCTGCCCACAAACAAGGGGCACTTGGAGCCAAGTTGACTGGCGGCGGACGCGGAGGCTGTGTTATCGCTCTAGCGGAGACACCAATTATTGCAGAAAAGATTGCTACGGCAATGAAGCAGCATGGCGCTGTAAATACCTGGATACAGACACTGGGGGATCTAGCATGAAACACATTGGAAAAGCACGGGCCTATACAAATATCGCCCTGATTAAGTACTGGGGGAAAAAAGATGAGCAGCTGATTCTACCTATGAACAGCAGTCTATCCCTAACATTGGACGCTTTTTATACAGAAACAGAGGTCACCTTTGACCCCGCTCTTTCACAGGATTGCTTCTATTTAAATGATCGTCTTCAAAATAAAGAGCAGACAAAAAAAATCAGCAAATTTTTGACAATTTTTAGAAATAAATACTCTATCAGCCACTACGCTTCAGTCGACAGCCGCAATTTTGTTCCTACAGCGGCTGGTTTAGCATCATCTGCAAGTGGTCTGGCAGCTTTAGCAGGTGCCTGCAGCGCTGCTCTATCCTTGGAGCTATCTCCTCAAGAGCTTTCTAAGCTGGCAAGAAGAGGTTCGGGTTCCGCCTGCCGCAGTATCTTCGGCGGATTTGCTGAATGGCGGAAAGGTGATTCAGATGATACCTCTTTCGCAGTTCAAGTTCCTGCTTCTTCGTGGGAAAATGAACTGTCTATGCTGTTTATTCTTGTAAATGACACACAAAAGGATGTTTCCAGCCGTGATGGAATGAAGCGAACGGTTGATACCTCGATTTTTTATCAAGGCTGGCTAACAGGGGCAGCTGACGATTTGGAGCTGGCTAAACAGGCGATTGCAGAAAATAATTTCAGCGCACTAGGTGAAGTCGCTGAATCAAATGCGCTTAGGATGCACGGTACAACACTAGGTGCTGTCCCTCCCTTTACTTACTGGTCACCAGATTCTCTCAAAGCGATGAATCTGGTTAGAAGCTGCCGGATGCGGGGCATCCCTTGCTACTTTACAATGGATGCCGGACCAAATGTTAAAGTACTTGTTCAGAAGAAGGATCAGGAAAAGCTTTATCATTTCTTTTCTGAGCATTTTAATGAAAAACAGTTGATTTTAGCCAATACCGGTCCAGGTTTGGAAATACTTAAACCGGAAAGGTTGATGGACAATGATTGAAGTATCTGCTCCCGGAAAGTTATTTATTTCTGGAGAATATGCTGTAGTAGAACCTGGTCATCCAGCAGTTATTGTGGCGGTTGATCAGTTTGTTACCGTTCGCCTGGAAGAGTCAACGGAGAATGGCAGCATTCAGTCGGAACAATATCGTTCAATTCCTGTGCGCTGGACTAGAAAGAATAACGAGCTGGTTTTAGATACTCGGGAGAACCCCTTTCACTATATTCTTGCAGCTATCCGTTTAACAGAAAAATATGCTCAGGAACAACAGCGTTCACTATCGTTTTACCACCTAAAAGTAACCAGCGAGCTAGACAGCGCCAGCGGTAGAAAATATGGACTGGGATCAAGCGGTGCTGTTACTGTAGCTACAGTGAAGGCTCTTAACCATTTTTATCAGCTGAAGCTGGCTAATGAGGAAATATTCAAGCTTTCCGCATTAGCTCATCTGGAAGTTCAGGGGAACGGCTCCTGTGGGGATATTGCCGCAAGCTGTTACGGCGGCTGGATTGCTTTTTCTACATTCGATCAGCAATGGGTAAGGGAACAAAGCCATAAAGCCTCTCTTTCTAAACTGTTGAATCAGCAATGGCCTAATTTAATGATTGAGCCTCTTCCGGTTCCCGAGCAGCTGCGGCTGCTCATTGGCTGGACAGGCAGTCCTGCTTCTACTTCTGATTTAGTCGATCAGGTACATCATTCGAAGAAAGAACGCGAAGCTTCTTATCAGTCCTTTCTCTCCAGCAGCAAATGCTGCGTTGAAAAAATGATTCGAGGCTTCAAGGAAAATAATCTCACTGCTATTCAGACGGCTCTTAGAGAGAACCGGTTGCTCTTACAACAGTTGACTTCTCTGACAGGTGTAGTCATTGAGACTCCCGCACTCAGAAAACTGTGTGATTTAGCCGAGGAATTCGGCGGAGCAGCGAAATCTTCTGGAGCTGGCGGCGGCGATTGCGGGATTGTTCTTTTCAAGCAAAAAAATGGTATTCTGCCTTTAGTCAGTGCTTGGGAGAAAGAGGAAATTACTTTACTGCCATTACATGTTTACTTTTATGGAGGTCATGAATATGAACAACCGCAAAGATGAACATTTATCTTTAGCTAAAGCTTTTCATAAAGAACAAGAGAATGATTTCGACCGTTTACGATTTGTCCATCATTCACTCCCAGAAGCGAGTACAGAGACTGTAGATTTAACCACGCATTTTCTCGGCTTTTCTCTTCCACTACCTTTTTATATCAATGCCATGACTGGCGGGAGTGAAAAAACCAAGAAAATCAATCAGCAGCTAGGAATCATTGCCAGAGAAACAGGAGTGTTGGTGGCTACAGGCTCTGTCAGTGCTGCATTGAAAGATCCGACTCTGTCAGACTCCTACAGTATTGTCCGCAAAGAGAACCCTAACGGGAAAATCCTTGCAAATATTGGAGCCGGTACTTCGTTAGACGATGCAAAGAGAGCTGTAGAGCTTTTCAAAGCGGATGGTCTGCAAATTCACTTGAATGCCCCCCAGGAACTAGTTATGCCTGAAGGGGACCGCGATTTTACCAGCTGGCTTGAGCAGATTGAAGAAATTAATCAGCAGCTTGATTGTCCTTTAATGGTTAAAGAAGTCGGCTTTGGTATGAGCAGTCAAACTCTTGCACAGCTATTTTCGATTGGTATTCAAACTGTTGATGTCAGCGGCCGTGGTGGAACCAGCTTTACACAAATTGAAAATGCCCGTAGAAAAAAAAGAGAACTTAGTTTCTTAAACGACTGGGGACAGTCTACAGTTATTTCTCTATTGGAGTCTTCTGTTCATCGTGATAAAATGACAATTTTGGCTTCCGGCGGCATTCGAAATTCTCTTGATATCATAAAAGCTCTAAGTCTAGGTGCTAAAGGCGTAGGCATTTCGGGGACTATTCTTACTTATCTTATGAGTAATGGTCTGGATGCTGCTATCGCTCTTGTCCGGCAATGGCAGGAAGAATTAACACTGCTTTACACCTTGCTTGGAAAACGTACGACTGAGGAACTGACGACCACCGACCTTGTTTTTGACCGTTCACTAATTGACTGGTGTGAAAGCCGGGGTATTCCTTACCAATACTACAGTCAACGAAGCTCGTCCTTTTAAGGTTGGTGAACAAGAATAGGGAAACTGTAGACGCAAAAGCTGCTTCTTCGAAAATAAGCACTCTCTAAGTATCCCCCTTACTATTTCTTGATATTACTGAGTCTATAAATACAACTAGTCTAAATTCCCTTTACCAATAAAAAAGGATTTCGGAAAAATTCCGAAATCCTTTTTCTTATGCTAAATCAGCTCCATTACTTGAAATAACCTTCTTGTACCAATCAAAAGAATCTTTTTTCGAGCGTGCCAGTGTGCCGTTCCCTTCATCATCCAAATCTACATAAATAAAACCGTAACGTTTAGACATTTCACTAGTGCTTGCACTAACTAAGTCTATACAGCCCCAAGGTGTGTAGCCCATCAACTCTACACCTTCATCAATGGCTGCTTCCATTTCTTTAATATGATCTCTTAAATAATCAATCCTGTAAGAATCATGAATGCTGCCGTCTGCCTCAACAACATCCTTCGCTCCCAGTCCATTTTCAACGATAAACAACGGGATTTGATAGCGGTCATATAGTTTATGCATTGTAATGCGTAATCCTACTGGATCAATCTGCCAACCCCAGTCACTGGCTTTAAGGTATGGATTTTTCTTAGAGCCCAGCAAATTACCACCTACTGTATCTGCTGATTTTTCATGAGTGGCGATGCTGCTCATATAGTAGCTAAAGGACATATAATCTACTGTTCCTTCGCGAAGCAGAGCATCATCTCCTGCTTCTTTCTTAATAGTAATTTGATTGTCCCGGAAAAATTTCTTCATATAGCTTGGGTAATAACCGCGAATCTGTACATCTGAATAAAACAAGTTTGTATGGTCACTATTGATACTCTCCATTACATCAAGCGGATTACTCGTATCAGGGTAAGCTTCCATTCTAGCAAGCATACAACCGATTTTTGCATCCGGGATAATCTCATGACAAGCCTTTACTGCCAGTGCACTAGCCACAAACTGATGGTGGGCTGCCTGATACTGTGCTTGTAACATATTATCTGTCTGATCAGCTAAAAGACCGCCGCTCAAGTACCCTGTCATACCGATAATATTGATTTCATTAAATGTTAGCCAATATTTCACTTTATCTTTATAACGATTGAAAAGAACACGGGTATATCTTTCAAAAGCAGTTATTGTTTTCCGACTTTCCCAACCATTTTGCTTGAAAGCTAATTCTAATGGAAATTCATAATGAGAGATTGTTACTAAAGGCTCGATTCCGTATTTCAACAGTTCATCAAAGACTCTATCATAAAAAGCCAAACCGGCTTCGTTCGGTTCTGCTTCATCACCATTTGGAAAAATCCGCGGCCAGGAAATAGACAGTCGAAACGTTTTGAAGCCCATTTCTGCAAATAACGCGATATCTTCTTTGTATCGATGATAAAAGTCAATCCCATGGCGTTTAGGGTACACGCCTTCCTGATCAGCCATCGCTGCTTTAACGTCAGCTGTTGTCATTGGCTTAGTAATAGCATGAATATCTGTTCCATTCTCCTTGATATAGCGAGCTGTGTCAGCTGTTGACCAGCCTTTTCCATCTTCTAAAAAAGCACCTTCAAATTGATTGGCAGCTGTTGCACCGCCCCATAAAAAGTTTTGAGGAAACCCACTCATAGTTTTCATCCTTTCTTTTCCGTTCTAGTGTATAATTGAATCATCTTAGTTATCATAGCACAGGAAAACCTCGCGGGATTTTCCTGTTTGTCTTTCTATTTTCAAATTTATCCGTCATTTTCACCATGATGAAAATGAACTTGTGATTGGAGTGCTTCACTGATGTTTGATATCTATAATTTTCTGACTTACTTGAATACCCACGAAAGAGAAACCAGCTATTCAAAAATCATTCTTTATCTATTGACTCATACAGAAGAAGTACCAAAACTGACAATTTCTGAAATTGCCCAACAGTGCTATGTGTCTCCGGCAACGCTGACTCGCTTTAGCCGCCATTTTCAGTTTGATTCCTTTGCCTCATTGAGAAAAGCACTCACTGCCCTTATTTCTTTGTCTCCCTACAACGCATTACGGATGAATACCGTCCAATTTCAGCTGTTGAAGGAAGAGCCCGAAAGCTATCTAAAAAATTACAGTGAAGAGATTACCACTGCTGTGCAGGATGTTTTGCAAACGATAGATATTCGTGTCATTGATGAACTGCTGCAGGAAATTCATAATGCCTCCACCGTTGTTTTAATCGGCTATAGTGCAACACTTGAGCTTGCCAAAGATATACAAACTTCACTTTTATCTAGTAAGAAAGTTGTTTTTTTAGGTGAAACAGAGGATTTGCAGCAGAAGCTGATTACATCCCTTGATAAACAATCGGTTATTATTGTCATTTCTTCATACGGGACGCTGCTGACAAAATCCCCCGAACTGGTTCAAATGATCAGTCAAAGTCCTGCAAAATCGGTTTTCATTACTCAAAATACCAAAAATATGCTGACAAATCAGTTTAGTCAGACAATTCATGTCACAACAGAAAATTATGTCCAGATTGGCACATATCCTTTAACATTCTTTTTTGACTATTTTACCCGAAGATATGCTGCATTATACGGAAGCTAAGGAAAAAGAAGTTCTTTTTATAACTGAAATAACCTCATCAATTTTGCTTAGCCTGACAGTAGTTATTTATGCCTCACCGCTGATTCGATTTTAGGTATACTAAAAGTCTGGGAATTTATTTATCTCCCAGACTCTACGATACCTATTATTTTTTGCCTATCAAAACAAGTTAACGTATAAAACTTTTTGGGTGGCTCCATTTTTTCTAAACTGCTTGATTTATAGTCTGCTAAAGCAAGATGATTGACGGTTCAACTATCTGAGAATCTCATTTAGTCAGCTAAAATCCCTGAGCATAGTCAGCTCGTTTTCATCATCCTTTTCACCAGTCTCTTTGAATCCCAATCTACGATACAACTGCAAAGCCTGTGTATTTTCTTCATGACAGGAAAGTCCAATACTTGTTCCTTTGCCAAATGGTTCCGAGCGGAAATAGTCCAGCACTAGCTTCAATCCTTCATAGCCATATCCTTGCCCCTGTTGGGCTGAGTCAATCAACATATGCCAGACACAGTACATACCGTCGGAAGGATCATAAATTGTTAATACATAGCCGACCATCTGCTCTTCTGCATAAATACCAAAGGGCTGCACTTGATCCCTGTTTACATAAGCATACGCCAGACTCCTTTCAATTGGTGCAACATATCTATGCTGCTCTTCTGCCACGTTTAATTGGAACGCAGCTTCTATATTCTCCTGTTTAATGGGTTCTAAATGAACATTTTTCATTCTATTTCCCCATTTCCATTTTTTTGTTTTTCAGTACCTCTGCCCAATCTGTACCTACATCTACAAAACCAGCATGTTTATATATATTTCTAGCAGCGGAATTCTGGTTGCTGACCACTAAATAGAGTTCATCGTATTTCATACTAGCTAAAGATGCTGCTGCAGTTTTTAGTAAAACGCCCGCTAATCCCTGTTTCCGAGCCTCTGGAGCTGTTGCCAGATAGACCAGAAGTGGCAGTCTTTTACGAAAAGCCGTTACCATTGCTGCTGCCTCAATATGCCCCGAAGCGTCCATCACTATAAAGGAATGCTCCTCGAGAAGCTCGCCGTATTTTCCAGAAAAGGTTTCTGCTACTTCCTGCTTCATCTCTTCCAGCGTTTCTCCCTGATCATCCTCTGTTCCCTGAAATGCCTGCCAGAGCATCTTGCCTAACTCCAGCTTTTTATCATTTGACAGATTTACCATTGTATTCAATTTTAGCCCGGCTTTTTCAGCCGATGCTTCCAACATCAACAAATCCTTTTTCATGATGCTTCTGTTTCTTGTCTGTGTCATTTCTCTACCTCATCCTTTAAAATTATATAGCGGGCGAATAATCTCCTGTACCTCCACTGCCGGTTCGATATCAGCCAATAACTGTTTCACCGGCTTATAAGCTTTAGGTGCTTCATCTATTGTTTTTTTGGAAACCGAGGTTGTCCAGATTCCTTTCATAACATGTTGATAGCTTTCCAGACTAATCTGGCGTTTCGCTTCCGACCTGCTTAGCTGACGGCCAGCTCCATGAGGTCCTGAATAGTTCCACTCAGGATTTCCTTTACCTCGTCCGATGATACTGCCGTCCTTCATATTCAAAGGGATAATCAGCTGCTCTCCTTTTTGAGCAGAGACTGCTCCCTTTCTCAAAATACTCTGCTTCAAATCAATATAATTGTGTGGACAATCAAATTGTTCAACTACTGATTTTTTCCACTTCATCCCTTTTAAGATGATTTCTGCCATTAAGCGGCGGTTTTCAGCAGCGTAGGCTTGGGCAATTTTCATATCGTTCAAATAGTCAGTTAATCCTTGACCAGACAAGTAGGACAGTTCGTAAGGTATTTTTGCTCTTTCCCGCTCTTCTTTCAGCTTTTGGACTTCTTCAATTTCGCCATTTTTTTCTGCGGTTTTCATTTGAAGCTTTAGCTCTTTTCTAAGTGTAGACAGCTCCTGATATGCTGCTTCCTGGTGATATTCGGCAATTTCTTTCCCTAAAATCCGGCTGCCGCTGTGAATAACGAGATAATAGCCGTCTTGCCCTTCATTTACTTCGATAAAATGATTACCTCCGCCGAGTGTTCCTAAGCTTCTAAGTACCCAGCCTTTATGAATTGGCGCCAATACCTCGCCTAATTCAAAATCACTGACTGGTTGTTTATGAGCCTGATTACCACTTGGTATTCTAGAGCGAATGATTCGGTCCAGCTTATCAAAATTCAGTTTAATATTCTTTTTGATTTTTACCGCATACAAGCCGCAGCCAATATCCACTCCAACCAGATTAGGAATAAGCTTATCGCTAATCTGCATTGTCGTACCGATTACACAGCCTGTTCCACTGTGCGTATCCGGCATAATTCTAATTTTACTATCTTTAGCAGCTATTTGATTACATAAGCCAATAATCTGACCAATCGTTCCATCACTAACCTGATCAGTATAAATGACTGCCTCGTTGTATTTTCCTTGTACTGTTAACATTCTGTTTCCTCATTTTCTTTTAAATTAGAACGCAGAATGCCTGCGTTCCTGTTATTTTTCTCTAAATTTTCCTTTTTTTCCACTCATGGGTAGCACCTCCGCTAATTTTGGGGCATACAAAAAACCTGACAACCACAAAAAATGATTGTCAGGTCTACTAATCTAAAACTACACACAGACTGATAACGAGACGATTCTTCGTCTTGTTTTCTCTACTTACCGATTGAACAAATAAATTATCTAGCTCAATAGATAGCTAAAAACCAGCTGTATACCTGTTTTAGTTTTTTGAGAGCGCATGAAAACAACATACGGATAACTCAAAAACACTAGCATATACTCGATCATTTTTTGTCTTTTGACACATTTTGCTTACTGTAGTTGTCATCATACTCTCTCCTCCTCTGCATGTTATTTATTTTATACTATCATGTCAGTTTTACCTCTGTCAACATTAATTTCATTTTCTACTTTAAAAAAAATCGCTGACTTACAGTTTCCCGCAAAAGTAAGTTTCTTATTCTAATGCTTGAAAACCAACCACCTGCTTTGTTAGAATTAATAGTTAGCATAGCTATATAAAGGAGTGAAGAAATGAACTATGTAAAGAATTTTTTTATTGTTGTCGGTTTATTTATTTTGAGTCAGGTGAGTATGACTGTTTTTGGTGTGCTCAAGGGGATGTCTCTAGCCAGCGGGCAGGCAGCAATGTCCAGCGTTAATACGCTAATTCTTATTCTTATTACAGTTGCCAATATTGTTTTATTGATGTGGCTGGCAAAAAAACTGAGTCTATGTGAGTTTACATTTGACTGGATAAACAAAAAAAATGTATTAATGATTGCTGTTCTGTATTTTGCAGGAAGAATTGTAGCGATTGGCGGTACTTATTTGGGGCAACTTGTAAATGGGCAGGAAACTACTGCTAATGATGCGATTATTGATTCTATCTTTTCCGGTGAAAGCTCTGTTCTGTTATTTTTGTTGATTGCAGTTTCAGCACCAATTATGGAGGAAATCGTTTTTCGCGGCGGCATTATGGGTCTACTGTTTAAAAATCAGCCATTTATCGGAATGGCTGTCAGCTCAATTGTTTTCGGATTGATTCATACCGCGACTACGTTTATTGATTTCATGCTCTATGCCTTACTTGGTCTGATTATGGCTTACCCATATTATAAAACGAAACGGCTGGAAGTTTCCATCGCGGTTCA
This sequence comes from Enterococcus sp. LJL51, assembly GCF_054871795.1. Taxonomy (NCBI): domain Bacteria; kingdom Bacillati; phylum Bacillota; class Bacilli; order Lactobacillales; family Enterococcaceae; genus Enterococcus; species Enterococcus sp. LJL51. Next base: position 309,628 of record NZ_JBTXLW010000001.1, read on the forward strand.
CTTCGTCAATAATGCCATTTCAGCAATTGCAATGATTCTGATGATGCAGTAAATCGTGTGAACATAGGAGTTATTTAAATCCAAAATGAAAGAGTTCAGGACCTTCTCTGTAGTGACCCCAAAAAGTTAGACTTTTTATAGAGTGGATTTTTCCACTCTATTTTTTATGCAGTTTTTTGATTGAATTGTCGAAATTCTACTGGGCTTTTCCAGTTAAGTTTTTCTTTGATTCGGTGATGATTATAATAATAAATGTAGTTCTCAATTGCTTCTCTTAGTTCATTTTGACTTTGATAGATTTTTCCATAGTACACCTCTTGTTTTAGGATGCTGAAGAAATTCTCCATAGGAGAATTATCTAAACAGGTTCCTTTTCGGGACATACTTTGAAAGATATTGTTGTCCTTTAATGTTTGTATATAGGCCTTCATTTGATAAGCCCAGCCTTGATCAGAGTGGAAGGTGCGACGATAAGGACAATCATCTGTTTGAAAGATAGCTTCTTCTAGACCAGTCATAATCGTTTTACCATTTGGTTGAGCAGAAAGGCTGTAGCTTAGAATTTCACTGTTATACATATCCATAAATGGATCTAAATATAGTTTTTTCTGGCGAAGGATACCTACTTTATCTGCTTCAAAGTACTTAAATTCAGTTGTATCTGTTGTGATTTTTTGATGTGGGACAGAGGTATTGAATCGGCGATGAATTAAATTTTTAGCGATTCTACCAACGGTTCCTTTATATGAATTGTACTTCCTAGATTTCTTAGTAAAAGCTTTGACTTGTAACTTTAACTTTTGAATTAATCGCTGCACTTTCTTTTTATTTACTTGAAATCCACGTCGTTTCAATTCTTGAGTCATCCTTCTATAACCATAATGTTGATGTTTTTTACGAATCGCTTGAATTTCTTCTTCGATTATTTGTGTTGAAACTGTTCTGTCGAGGCGTTTTTGCCAGTACATGTAAGTAGCTTTTGGAAACCTTAGGGTTTCCAGAATATCTTTTAATCGAAAGTGTCCTCGGAGACTGTGAATGATTCGCGCGATTCGTTCATTTTTTGTTTGTCCTCTAAACGCAGTCTCCTCAATTCTTTTAAATAGGCATTCTCAATTTTTAACATTCTATTTTCTTTTTCTAGTTTCTCTACTTGAGATTGTTCACTTAGTAATGACTGGGTTTCATTTCGTTTCTTCTTAGGCATTGTAGGTGGACGTCCTTTCTGTTTAGAGAGTCCATCTATACCAAACTTCCGATACGTTTTAAGCCAATTCGCAATCAATGGTGGATTATTCATTTTTAGAACATTGGCTACTTCTTGATAGGACAACTCTGTCGTTAGATACAACTCTATCGCATCTAGCTTAAATTGAACAGAGTAATTCTTACTTTTTCGACTACGAAGTAGTCCTTCTTCACCAAGTTCTTTATAGGCATTAATCCATTTGCTTATTTGAGAACTATTTTTAAACCCATACTTCTTTGCGAGAAACCGTAGACTTCCTTGACCAGATAAGTAGTCATGAACAAGTTTAAGTTTAAATTCAAAACTGTATTTTGCCATACAAAAAAAACCTCCAAAAGTTAGATTTCTAGGTCTAACTTTTGGGGGTCGGCTCACTCAAAGCCTTGAACTCTTTTTTTCGTTGCTATCTGAATAAATCGTGGGAGCTCTCCTTTACTAAATACAGATAGTCAACGAAAAATCTCCAAGGCAAGATTAGCAGTTTCATTTACTGTGCTTTCAATAAAGTCTTACTCAATTGATAACCACTTCATCCGACATTTTTTCTTCGTCTATAATTCTTCAGCTATGCCTGATGATTTATCGAATAATCCGCATTTTCCTGCTAAAGTGACTGCTGGTATTTTCTCCTTTTTATATGTGTTTCAAGATCTGCATATCTAGTCGGCAGCGGTAGTCTGCTGTTTTTTTCAATAAAGTGCATGGTAATCTTACAGGCGGTTGTTAAATCAATCCAATTTCCACAAGAAACAAAAATAGGTTTGACATCTTTTCTAGAGCGAACTGCTGCTCCGTATTCTTCACTATTTATAAGAATCTTTGTTTTTGCGCCTACTTCATTTGCAGGCATTGTAAAGTCTGTACCAGCAATTTTTAAATAGGTTTTCGCTACACCAATACATGGTGTATTCAAATAAAAAGAAGCATGAGTGGCAATCCCCATATGTCGATAATGAAGGTAACCGTTTCCGTCAAACATATAAAGGTCTGGTTTTTTCGTCAGCTTTTTTACTGCTTCTAAAATAAGCGGCAGCTCTCTAAAGGCTAAATAACCAGATATATATGGAACCTCTATCCTCGAAAAATGATCCACTGTTTCTACAACTTCCTTTGTATGATAGTCAATCAATACGATACAGCAGACCCCGTATTCCTTGCCTTCATGTTCCCAATAGGCAAGGTCCACCCCTGCAACCAGCTTTAGATTTTCCAGCTGAAATGTATTTTGCAAAGAAATACCAGGCTGCCACTTTTCCTGTTCCTGTTTAAACTGTTCTTCTTGAGACATATACTCCTCCTAAAATAATTACTCTTGATAAAAATTATACTTTATCAGCTGAGACTCTGCTAATTATTTTCAGGCTCCATTGCTTTGTTTAATCCCTCAACAGTCATAGAACCCTCAGCTTTCAGGAAATTTCTCAACAGAATACTCAATTTTTATTTGATTACTTTCAAAATACGTATAAGCTCCCTCTGGCAGCTGCCAGTTAACCTGAACCTTCCCCGGCTGCCAGAATCCATTTTGATTTTGATAATTCGCATAAAGCACATACCAAGGCACGAGCTTGCTACCTTTTCCATTATCATCCATGTAGCGGTCGTCGGTATCAAATCGTATGATATTCCCTTGCTCATCGAAGCTGAAACGCCCGGCTGCTGAGATATTTTCCCAAGTAATACAGCCTTCTACAGTTTGTTCATCAATGGTTCTCCAAGTAACGAAATCCTGTACAAACAACGACGGCAGATAAACGGCATCTGCCAGGGCCGTAATCAACTGCCCCTGATCCATCTCTGCCCCAGTAGACCGAAACAACTGAAAATGCTTTGCCAAAACTCCGGTCATTGATCCAATGCCAGCAATCACACTGTCTTTTGCCTGCAGCGGCAGTACACCTGCCATTTTGGCTGTTAGAAAAGCATGACGATCAGGGCGTCCGGCAAAGTTCAGCTGTTGAAATTGAATAGGCATTGTTTTCTTATCTGGTGATAACCGAAACTTTGTATTGATAAATTGGATAAACATGTTGCTCATTAGCGGTTTCTCTAAATATCCGCCATTGGTAATATGTCTTTGAAGCAGCGGCGGCAGCTGAGCAACAGTATCCTTTGAAAACTTTCCGGAAGGCTCACGGCTGCCGCTTATCTCTGCAAAAGACTGCTCTGTGTCTGCAAGATACTTCTGCCACAGCTTTCCTCCCGGTATTAGCAAGTAAATATAGAGCAGCACAATGACTAGTCCAAGTCCTCCTACAATCTTTATCATAATGTCCCTCCTCATAAATCATCTTTCTTTTCAAGCTTTTCAATATTTTGTTGGAGAAGTCTAAGCCCCTTGTACAAACCTGCTGTCGCTTCTTCATCAAACCCCTGAAAAACAGCAGCTAAAAATGCCTGTTCACTCTCATCCCGTTCAGAAAAATAGTTTTTGCAGTAATCTGTTAGACTAAGCCTGACCACTCTGCCATCTTCTGGTGCTTTGGAAAGCGTCAAAAATCCTTGTTTTTCCAAAATAACTGCCATTTTTTTGATATTCTGATGTGAGCTGCCAATAACAGCTGCAGCTTCACTAATTGTCAGCATTTGATTTTCCGCTTTTGTAACTACAGCAATCAACATCCATTGCTTTATCGTCATATGGTCATCCAGCTTGTCGCCTAGCCTTTGAAGTCGGTTAGCTAAAGTAAATATCCCTGCAAAAATATATTCCTGTTCACCCATCGCTGTATAATCCATCAAAACACTCCTTCAACAAAGATAACTAGTTACATAATTATATAACCAGTTACCTTTATTGTCAAACAAACAAAAATAATTTGTAATTTCTTTATCAAAAAATGAACGTCAATGCCTACTCAGCACGAACGTTCATCTTTTAAACACTTCTAAATTATTGGAAGACAATCACTACCGACTGACTTTGATTGCCTTTATCGTCCTGACTGATTAAATGCAGCAGCTCCTTTTGTTCCTTATCTACCATGAGCTGGAAGCTGCCGGATTCAGTTACTACAGAAGTACTTATGACAACTCCATCTGAAGTTTCAAGTAAAAGCTTTGTGTTGGCCTCACCTGTGCCTTCAATCTGATAGCTGTCACCAGCTAAGGTGATTGAAGTAATACTTAGTGCCTCTGGTGGCGTACGATCTGCATTTACAACTTGTATGCCGGAAAATGTTGTAAAGGTATAATCTCTGGAAATGAGTGTTTTATAGCCTAGTTTAGCTCCTATACTGGCACGAATCTCACCATCTGTTTCTGCTGTGTATAACAGTTTTTTACTTTGTTTCTGAGTTGCACTCAATCCTTCATCTATCCTCTGGTTTCCCAAACTATATAGAACATTCGGGTAGGTCACCAAGGCTTCTGTATCATTTTTTACATTAAAAGAGAGCTCATATGTCTCACCAGCTTTCACTGCAAGTAACTGACCAATAGCTCCTATATTATTATACTGCCTATTAAAAAAGCGCAAACCTTCCTCCTCACGAAAAACAGTAACCATATCCGTAAGTAAAAGCTTTTTCAAAACGAATTCGTTTAACCCGTTCTTGCTGAGCGGAGCATTACTAAACGCTTGATTATCAGTACTGGTTTCCCAATCAATAAGGCGGGTCTCATTCGTTTCAAAATCAGTATTTTTCAATAAGTTCACATCCGGAGCTACTACTGGATTTTTAACAGTCATATTGTCAACTGTTTCTAAAAACGAATGAACCGTTGCGGTATATAAAGCCTCATCAATATAAATCGACTGACCATGCTCCGCCCCTGCGACGGTTAGCTTTTCTTTGTAGCCGATTGCTTTATCATACAGAACCTCTTGAGCCACTGGTGGAATAAACCAGTCCGCATCTCCATGAATAAATAGCTTTGGTACACCCGTTTTGTCTACAGCATTAATCGGAGCAACTTGATAGATATCCATTTTCAGGATTGGTTTAGTTTTCTCTTCATTCAGCTTATTAATCAGCTGACCTTCCTTTCCAGTCCAATCGTAATCCTTAACTAATGGAATATATTTAAAAAATTGGGTAAACAGGTTTAGAATATCGTGGAATTGCTGCTCAGTTGAATAGTAACCGCAGTCTTCAATATAAGCCGTCACATTGGGATGAGGGGTAGTTTGAGAGAGCATAGTTGTTGCTGCACCCATAGATATTCCAAAAAGAATTATCTCCTGATCCAGTCTGCTCTGTACCTCCTGATTAATCCAGCCAGTCAAATCCTCTTTCTCATAGTGTCCAAACGTAATATATTCTCCCTCACTATCTCCGTGAGAGCGGGTATCCGGAATTAGTATATTGTAGCCCATATCAGAGAACAGCTTTACATGGGTTAAATTAGAGTTTTGTCCGTCTCTGTATCCGCTGTGCACAACGACTGTTTTTTCGGAATGATTGTCGATGTAACGGGCATAAAGCTGAATGTTTTGACCCGTAGGCTCATCGTACACAGTTTGATATCGTTCCGAGGTATTCGTCAGTGCCTTATACCAGTCTGTATAAGGCTTTTCTTCATTATTAGAACCAGTTAGATTTTGAATCAGCGTGAAGAGAACACTCTCTCTTTTAAAAGCCGTATCAAAAGCTAGTTCAACTATTGCTCCATCAATCACATCTCCAATCAAACCCCGATTTGTCGGCTGCTTTGACAGATAGCTTGTTAAGTATTGTTCGATATACGTCACAACCGCTTGCTCTTGCGGCGTAAGACTTTGCTTCCCATCTAAAAAGTAACTGGACATCAATCCATTTTCAGACCCATTTGCTTTAACCTGAGCCGCTTCTTTATCTACTGAAAAAACATTGGGACTTATCTCTTTATACGTAGCTGTCTCCCCATAAACGATTAATGGTCTAAAAATACCTGCGGCCAGCAGCAGTGCTGCCATTCCCTTAAAAATTACATACTTCTTCACTTCTTTTCCTCCTTGTTAATAATAATTTCTCAAAGAGAATAGCAGTTACCTTTTTTAAAAGCAAATAATATGGTAAAAATTTTTTAATAAGAGTAAGTTTTAAAACGCTAACATATTATGTATTTCTCAATTAAATCGTTCTAGACTATTTTATATTGTTTAAAAATCCTTATGATATTATCATAAGACTAATCCTGACTCTGCGATTATTAGAGTCAAATTGACACCTTGTCATTCAAATACATTGGCAAAGTTTCTCTCCTTTAATTAAAAGAGCTAGAAATAGAAACAACTGTTTCCTAGACAAAATTATTTGGTGTAAAAATTAAAATTTGAAGTCATAATTTTGGCATAACAAAAAAACCGAAAGAATGAATCTCTCATCCTTTCGGTTCATCTTGTTCATTAGTTTAGCTTATCCGTTGTAAGCATCGATAATGATTTGTTTCAGTTCACTAATCAACGGCTCTTTAGGGTTCGCAGTTGTACATTGGTCTTCATAAGCTAATTCAGCCATACGGTCAACTGTTGAATCAAGAGTTTCCTGAGTAACACCTTGTGCTTTCAGGCTCATGTCAATTCCTACAGAAGTACCTAAATCAGCAACTGCTTTAACTAAAGCATCTACTAATTCCGCAGTCGTTTTACCTTTCAGACCTAAGAATTTCGCAATATCCGCGTAATCTGTATCTGCACGGAAGTAGTCATATTTAGGGAACATTGCATGTTTTGAAGGATCTTTGGCATTGTAACGGATAATATGAGGCAATAGAATTGCATTCGTACGTCCGTGAGGAATACCATATTCTCCACCAATTTTGTGAGCTACTGAGTGACAAATTCCCAAGAATGCATTCGCAAATGCCATACCAGCCATTGTAGAAGCGTTATGCATTTTTTCACGAGATTCCATATCAGGAGTTTTCACTGATTTTTCTAAATAGTCAAAGACTAATTTAATTGCTTGTAAGCTCAAACCACGTGTGTAGTCAGATGCCATTACGGATACATAAGACTCAATCGCATGTGTTAATACGTCCATACCAGTATCAGCTGTTACAGATGCAGGAACTGACATAACGAATTGCGGGTCAACGATTGCAACGTCTGGTGTCAATGCGTAATCAGCCAATGGATATTTCACATGTGTGTCGCTGTCAGTAATAACCGCAAATGGTGTTACTTCTGAACCAGTACCTGAAGTTGTCGGAATACATACAAATTGTGTTTTAACTGCTTTATCAATTTTATACGTACGTTTACGGATATCCAGGAATTTTTGTTTTGCGCCGAAGAATGATGTATCTGGGTGCTCATAGAACATCCACATACCTTTCGCAGCATCCATTGCAGAACCGCCGCCTAATGCGATGATTGTATCTGGTTGGAAGTCTGTCATTACTTTTGTTCCAGCGTATACTGTATTTGTTGACGGGTTAGGTTCCACGTCAGAGAATACTTCGATTTTTACATCATTTTTACGTTTTAGTAATTCTTTACGAACTGTATCTGCATATCCGAATTGAACCATGCCTGGGTCACAAACCAGCATTACGCGCTCAACATTTTCCATTTTTTGCAGGTACTGTAATGAGTTCTTTTCAAAGAAAATCTTTGGTGGTAATTTAAACCATTGCATATTATTTCTCCGTTTCGCTACAGTTTTGATGTTAATCAAATTGATTGCAGATACGTTTTTAGAGACAGAGTTTTTACCGTAAGACCCACAACCTAATGTCAATGATGGAATCATTTCGTTGTAGATATTACCAATACCACCTTCAGCTGTTGGTGTGTTAACCAAAACACGACAAGCTTTCATGCGGATACCAAATTTAACCTGTAAATCTTCATCTTCTGTATGGATACATGCAGTATGTCCTAATCCACCCAATTCAAGCATTGCTTCACATAAATCAAGAGCGTGGTCTGTATCTTTTGCTTTCATCATCGCTAGAACTGGAGAAAGTTTTTCGCGTGATAGCGGATACTCAGGTCCAGCACCCTCAAGTTCAGCAATCAGAATCTTCGTTCCAGCAGGTACTTTGATTCCAGCTAAGCTTGCAATATGTTCAGCAGAATAACCTACAATTGCAGGATTTACTGCGTATTTACCTTCGTTCATTACTGCATCTTCAAGTTTTTGTAATTCGTTAGGTTTTACAAAGTATACTTGATGCGCTTCAAATTCAGCTTTTACAGCTGCATAAACTTCTTTATCTACAATTACAGCTTGCTCAGATGCACAAATCATTCCGTTATCGAAAGATTTAGAAACGATTAAGTCGTTCACCGCACGTTTGATTTTTGCTGATTTTTCAATGTATGCTGGTACGTTACCGGCACCAACTCCTAAAGCTGGTTTACCAGTTGAATACGCAGATTTAACCATTCCAGGACCGCCAGTTGCTAATACGATTGCAACGCCAGGATGATTCATCAGCATAGAAGTTGCATCGATTGACGGCTGTTCAATCCATTGTACACAGTTTTCAGGAGCTCCTGCTGCGATAGCTGCATCACGAACGATACGAGCTGCTTCAGCAGAACATTTTTGTGCACTTGGGTGGAAGGCAAAAATGATTGGATTAGCAGTTTTTAAGGCGATCATTGCTTTAAAGATTGTTGTTGAAGTTGGGTTTGTTGTAGGAGTTACTCCACAAACAACGCCGACTGGTCCAGCAATTTCAATTATACCTGTTTGGTCATCTTTATTGATTACACCAACAGTTTTATCATGTTTAATGCTGTTCCAAATATATTCAGAAGCATACATGTTCTTAATTGCCTTATCTTCCACAATTCCACGGCCAGTTTCTTCAACTGCCATTTTAGCTAGAGGCATATGCTGATCTAGCGCAGCCATTGCCATTTCGTGAACAATATGGTCAACCTTTTCTTGATCAAAGCTTTCCATTTCTTTTAATGCAACATTTGCTTTGGCAGCCAGCTCGTCGATCATTGTTTGAACGTCAAGAGTCTTAGCTTCCTCTTTTTTCTTTGTTTTCGCCATTGTAATCCTCCTAAAATAATTTATCAAAAGTTTGCTTGTTAACTATTTCACATACACATCATACACCATTCTTTTTTTCTTGTAAATAGTTTTTTGTGATTTTTTTCACAGTTTTTTATTTAAATCGTTTTCATTAGAAAAGGCAATAATATAAAAGCAAAGGGGCTGTGACATTAGTATGCCTCAGTCCCTTAAACCCGGATAAACGGTGTTTCAGAAGTAACTTCTCCGACAATAAGGCGGAAATTCGCAAAAATTTGTAGAACAATTTTCGGAATTTCCGCCTTATTGCTTAAAGCTGAACACTTCTGTCACAACCTCTTTGCTTTGCAAGGTATTCAGTCAAGCAATTGTTATCCAAGACTTTTCAATTTGCTCATTAGTGTACAATTAGCTGTATATTTTCACACACCAACCTTTAAAAAGTTTGGACAATCCAATTAAACACAACCTTCATTTTCTTCTTTTATAATACATCCCCTCTGATTCGGGTAATGTTTCACTAAAGCCATATTGTCGGTATAACTCTTTTGCCTGACCATCAGCCATTAAGCTTACATAGGCAGCTGAAGGGATTTTTTCATCTATGTAGGTTTTCAGTGCACTCATAATTTGTTTTCCTAATCCCTGTCCCTGATAATCAGGTCTAACCGCTATATCAACAATTTGAAAGGCAGTTCCCCCGTCACCAATCAATCGTCCCATTCCAACAAGTTCATCCAGATGATTCCAAAGTGTTATGCAGCACCAGCTGTTTTCAAGTCCTTTAGCAATAGAATCTATATTTCTCGGTGAAAGTCCGGCGTTTACTCGTAATTGCTGAAATTGCTCGGGTGTGGGTCTCTTATTCGTTAGCTGTACCTTTTGATTCATCAAAGTTCTCCCCTGCTTTCTATTATTTAAATAAAAAAAGGAACTGCTGTGAGTTCCTTTTGACTCCTACTATTTGTTTTCAAGCAGCCTCTTCCAGCCTTTGACTCGTTGCTAAAAAACTACTATAGTAAATCTTCGATATCATGCCAGTCGTTAAAACGAAAGGGACTGGTTTGTGCAATCAGCTGCTGGTAATCAAAAAAATCATTTGGCTGAATATGTAAAATATCATTTTTGCATTCTTTAATTGATAGTTTTGGTTTACTCTTCCATCGATAAGAAAGCAGATAATTCAACAGCTCCTGCTCATTTACAGACGTATAGCCATCTTCATGAAAGGAACGGCATTTAGTTTTTATTTCTTTTGATAAAAGCATCTTCTGATGCCAAGACAGCTTTTTCATCATGTTCCCCTCTCCGTATCATTTACACCTAAAAGTAGTTTGATCATTTAGCATCCTTAGCTTTCTAAAAAAGCCTAACACTAAAATCTTGCACTACATAGGCCGCAAACAATAAGGCTGGAAGTTATTAAGTTCCAGCCTTGTCAATTCTAAGTTTTTTTGCTTTCTCAAAGCTGATCAAGCAATGAACAGGCTTTTCTACCTAAGCATTATTCTTTTGTTTCTGTTTCTTTTGGTGCTTCGTCAACAGAAGGTTCGTGTTTATCTAAATCAATTTCTGTTGTTTCTTCTACAACATCTACCATTGGTGCGTCCGCAGTGATGTTTGGTTTTACAGTACGAATTGCCTGACGGTCAAACTCTAAAATAATCCCTTCACAGTCGACAAAAACCGTTCTGTTCACATCGTCAAATTCTGAAACTACGCCATGTAGTCCGCCAATCGTTACAATACTGTCTCCGATTTTCATACTACCTAATAAATCCTGACGTTCCTTCTGCTGTTTCTTTTGAGAACGTGTCATAAAGAACATCATTCCTCCAAGAACTACCAGCATTAAAATCATTGAAAATCCGCCGCCCATTCATTTCACCTCATTAATTAATATAATCACATTTAACTGTAACAAAAAAACGTTGATAACACTAGTGATTTACCATAATTTTTAGAAACTTTTCGCATTTTCTTTATTAAAGCCGTACTCTTCAAAAAATGCCTGCCTAAATTCCAGCAGCTGATCATCCATAATTGCCTGACGAACCTGCTTCATCAAATTCAGCAAGAAGTATAGATTATGATAAGAAGTTAAGCGGATACCAAAGGTTTCATCACATTTAATTAAGTGGCGAATATACGCTCTCGTATAGTTTTTACATGTATAGCAATCACACTTCTCATCTAACGGTCGAAAGTCTCTGGCATACTGAGCATTCTTAACAACTAGGCGTCCTTGAGAAGTCATACAAGTTCCGTTGCGGGCAATCCGTGTCGGCAATACACAATCAAACATATCCACGCCGCGAATGACGCCGTCAATCAGCGAATCAGCGGTACCGACACCCATTAAGTAACGTGGTTTATTCTCAGGTATCAATGGTGTTGTAAATTCAAGCACACGATTCATTTCTTCCTTAGGTTCCCCTACTGATAGTCCTCCTATTGAATAGCCGGGAAAATCCATACTGATTAAATCTTTTGCACTTTGTCTTCTAAGATCTTCATAACCAGCTCCCTGAATAATACCAAATAGGCCTTGGCGGTCAGGATTTTTATGTGCTTTCAATCCCCGTTCCGCCCAGCGGCTGGTTCTTTCGATTGAATCCTTCACATAGCTGTAGCTTTCATCAAATGGCGGACACTCATCAAAGCTCATCATGATATCTGAGCCCAGCTTATTTTGAATGTCAATAGCTTTTTCCGGTGAAAGGAACATTGGTGAACCATTCAAATGGTTCTTAAAATGTACCCCTTCTTCAGTAATGTTTCGCATATCACTAAGTGAGAATACCTGAAAGCCGCCGGAATCTGTCAGAATAGGCTGATCCCAGTTCATAAATTTATGCAGTCCCCCTGCTTCTTCTACCAAGTCTTCTCCGGGGCGAAGCCACAAATGATAGGTATTGCTTAAGATAATACCGGCACCCATCTCTTTTAATTCTTCCGGAGCCATGGTCTTTACTGTTGCTAAAGTTCCTACAGGCATGAACATTGGTGTCGGGAATGTGCCATGGGGCGTGATTATTTCACCTAGTCTAGCTCCTGTATGCTTTTCTTTCTTTATTAAACGATAACGAATGGCTGGTTCCGTCATTCATTTCCCTACTTTCTATTCAAAATTAGTCCTTTCCCATAATACTGTTTTTCCAGTCGCTTTGCAAGATTTCTCTTTGTCCACTTAATAGGAAGCATTTTACCAGTTCCACTGGTGTAGGAACCTCTAGTGGAATGGTAGGCGTACGTGAATCCTATGAACTCCAATGAGTTCCACCCGCTTTTATGAGCTAGCGCCAGTTCCTCTTGTGTAGGAACCTCTAGCAGAGTGGAAGGAGAGGCTATAGTTCCTCTTTATCTCAAAGGCTACAGCAGCAGTTGTCTTTTAGTTAATTGAGATATATCTAACTATTTAAGGTATAGTTTATAAAAAAGACGACTTGCGTTTTCTAGATTCACCAGTCGTCTTTTTTATATTATTTTATGAAATTATCTTAATTTTTTTGCTGCCATATACTCTTCTAATTTAAGCATAGCCTGTTTCACAACTTCTGGAGTAATAACTTCCTTCATATAATGAATCGTCTCATCGGGAGCTGCTGCTCGAGTAGAGACCAAATCGTACTCTTCTTCAGAAAGAGAAAAGTCCATATCCTTCAAAGAAGCAGGTAAACCTAATGAGCGGTAAAAAGGTAGTAGCTGTTCTATTTCTTCCCATTTTTCTTCAATTACAAGCTGAACGAAAACGCCGTAAGCTACTTTATTACCATGAAGCTGATGGTGGCTGTCTGCCAAAATCGTCAATGCATCATGGATGGAATGAGCACCTGCGGTTCGGCCGTAATCATCACCGAAGCCACCGACCATACCCCCAAGAAGAATATTAGTCTCGACAACATTCAGAAAGGGCTGATTTATACGTCCGCCTGTCATTGCTTCTATAGCTTTTTGGCTATCTCTCAGCAAAACATCACGGCACTGACGAGCTGCATAAGCCGCTACGCCAATCTCAATCGGCTGTATATCAAGCTGAGAAATCATAGTATCTGCTTCATACCATTTTGCTAATGTATCACCGATTCCAGCAATCATTAGATCTACTGGCGAATGCAGCAATACTTCCGGTTCAATTAATACCAGTGCGTTGCTGACTGGAAAGATATCATAACGGTCCATCGAACCATCCTCATTGTACATAACACTTAAAGGAGTATAGGCTGCACAGGTAGCAGCCAGCGTCGGTAGAATCAAAACTGGTATCCTGCATTTATTTCCAACTGCTTTGCCTAAATCAGCAACTTTGCCGCCGCCTACAGCAACAATACCAGTCAAAGCCTCAGCCTCAATGAGAGTTGAAACAGTTTCAACTTCGTCATCCGTACACTCTCCCCGGTATGTCATAAAGCTGGTATACGTGTTCACTAGTTTAGGGAAAAAAGGCTTTGCAGCTTCCCAAGAAAACTTTCCATGCAGCACCAGCACCCGTTCGATGCCCCTTCTCTGTAAATGATTTTCCAGTCCTTTCCAGGCTCCGGAACGACATTCATACTCCTGCGGTGCTCCTCTAACAATTAATGATTGCTCCATGCACATTCTACTCCTTAGCTGAGGCGTATCTGAAAATCCGGATGCCGCCGACATTTTTAGATACGACCTAATTTTTTATTCATTTTTTTGATTAGTTAAACATTATATCTTTTCGTTTATTACAAACTATGATATGATAAATCACATCGAAAAACAATAAATTTTTATACATTTATTCAGTTTTTCAGCATAATTATTTATTAAATAACTAAAGGAGTTCGGCACATGAAAAAATGGAAAAAAATAATTGCTTTTATTCTGCCGCTTTTAATGGCATTCATTCCTTTGCTGACTGTTCAGACGGCAGCAGCAGAAGAAACAGATTCTATCTATGACGGGATTATTCAACGCGGTGAACTAATCGTCGGCTTGTCCGCTGACTATGCCCCTTATGAGTTCCACACAGATGTTGATGGAAAAGATACTATCGTCGGTTTTGATGTTTCGATTGCCCAAAAAATCGCAGACGATATGGGTGTTAAGCTAAAAATAGAAGAGCTTGGCTTTGATGCCCTGTTAGGTGCTTTAAAAACCGGCAAAATCGATCTGATTATTTCAGGAATGGCTCCCACTCCTGAACGGCTAAAAGAAGTCGACTTCTCAGATCCTTATATGACTGTCCAGCAACGGGTTATCGTCCGTAAAACAGATCAGGATAAGTTTCATTCAACGAGTGACTTTAAAGATGTAAAAGTCGGTGTTCAAAAACAGACCACACAGGAAGATCTTGCAAAAAATGAATTGCTTGGTTCAATACCAACCTCTCTACAGAAAGTACCTGATGTAGTGATGAACCTGAAGAATAAAAAGGTTGATGCAATTATACTTGAAGGTCCTGTCGCCGAAGCTTATGTTGATCGAAATGATGATTTAGTCTTTGCTGATGTATCTTTCACTGAAGGTGAAAAGCAAACAGCGATTGCGATGGCTAAAAACACACCTATCTTAAATGAAAAAGTGAATGCTTCCATTAAAACGATTAATGACAATAATCTTTTGGATGGCTATAAAAAAGAAGCTGCTGAATTAATGTTTGACGACAACGAAGGCTTCCTTCAAAAATATGGCAAATTCTACTTGAACGGTGCCGGTTATACTATTTTTCTAGCCTTTATCGGTGTGTTGTTCGGTGCGTTGTTTGGTGGTCTACTAGCACTTATGAAGCTGTCAAAATCCAAAATTTTACGTGCTTTAGCGATTATCTATATTGAATACGTTAGAGGAACACCTTTGCTAGTTCAGATTTTTATTGTTTACTTTGGTACAGGTGTATTAGGTCTGGACTTATCAAAACTGGCAGCCGGCTGTATTGCCTTAACTTTGAATAGCGGCGCCTATGTTGCTGAAATTGTTCGTGCTGGAATTAACGCGGTGAATAAAGGACAGCTGGAAGCGGCCCGTTCATTAGGTATGAATCAATCTCAAGCCATGCGCTTTATTATTCTGCCTCAGGCAATTAAAAACATTTTACCAGCCTTAGGAAATGAATTCGTTACAGTTATTAAAGAATCTTCTGTTGTATCTGTTATCGGTGTTTCCGAACTAATCTTCCAAGCTGGGAATGTTCAGGGTGCAAGCTTCAAGCCATTCCTGCCGTATCTGGTCGTTTCACTGATTTACTTTGTCCTAACCTTTACAATTTCCCGTCTGTTGGGTGTAGCCGAAAGGAGAATGAGCACTAGTGATTAATATTGAGAACTTATATAAATCCTTCGATAAAAATGAAGTCCTTAAAGGAATTGACTTAACTGTAAATGCTGGCGAAGTGGTTGTAATTATCGGCCCTTCCGGAAGCGGAAAAAGTACCTTTCTGCGCTGTCTGAACTTATTAGAACAGCCGACAAAAGGCCGAATTGAATTTGAAGGTAAAAATCTTTTAGATAAAGATACGAATATAGATGAACTACGGCAAAAAATGGGCATGGTTTTTCAGAGCTTCAATCTATTTCCTCATAAGACTGTTCTTGAAAATCTGACAATTAGCCCTATTAAGGTAAAAAAAGAAGATCCTGAACAGGCGAAACAAAAAGCACTCAGTCTTTTAGAACAAGTTGGTCTAGAAGAAAAAAGCAGCAGCTATCCAGCTAGCTTATCAGGCGGACAGCAGCAGCGTGTAGCAATTGCTAGAGCCTTAGCCATGAATCCGGATGTGATGCTTTTTGATGAACCAACCTCTGCTCTTGATCCGGAAATGGTTGGAGAAGTTCTAGCCGTTATGAAAGCTCTGGCTGAAAAAGGAATGACTATGGTTGTTGTTACTCATGAAATGGGCTTTGCTCGTGAGGTTGCAGACCGCGTCATCTTCATGGATGCAGGCGTTATTCAAGAAGAAGGAACGCCTGAAGAAATTTTTGGTCAACCAAAAAATCCTAGAACACAGGACTTTTTGAGAAAAGTTTTGTAAAACAACCAAAAACAGATAGTAAGTCGAAACAGAAGTGTCAGACATAGAAAAAGACAGATTTCAGCAGTAAATGCTTCTGTTATTTCTTAGCACCATTTTAGTCTGCTGCATCTCTGTTTCGTCTTTTTCAATAAGCAGCTAAACTAAAAACTGTATTTCAATTCAAGAATATGTAAGGAGATGTTTGGATGGATTCTTCCAAAATTGCAAAGCGGCATCAGCAGCCGGCTGAAAATATTTTAATGGATATTGCTACACTTGCAAAGCAAATACCTAATTTGATTGACCTTTCTATAGGAGATCCTGATTTAATCACCTCTGAAAAGATTATTGATGCGGCATTTGCAGATGCCAAAGCAGGACACACCAAATATACTGCTTCCGGCGGCAGCAGCGAATTCTTAGACGCTGTTATCCAATTTTATCAAAAGCAGTACAACCTCCATTTTTCGGTTGATCAGGTTCGAGCAACAGTTGGAGCTCTTCATGGCATGTATCTCGCTTTACAGGTAATTCTTGATCCCGGCGACGAGGTGATTATCCATGAACCTTATTTTTCTCCCTATAAGGATCAGGTGCTGTTTGCAGGAGGAAAACCTGTTTTTCTTCCTACTTTTGAAGAAGATGGTTTTCAAATCAATATTGATTGCTTAAAACAGACCATCACGGATAAAACGAAAGCTATTATTATTAACTCGCCGAACAATCCGACAGGTGCGGTGTTTGCTCCAGAAACATTCAAACAGATAGCTGAGCTGGCGATTGCTCATGATTTCTATATTCTTTCAGATGAAGTCTACGAAGCTTTTGCCTTCTATGAAGATTTTGTTCCTATGGCAGTCTTTGCCCCTGAGCATACAATTACCTTTAGCAGCTTTTCAAAAGCCTTTGCTATGACTGGCTGGCGGATTGGCTATATGATTGCTCCTTCCTATATTAATCAAGCTGCTAAGCTAATTAATGAAAGTGTTACTTATTCAGCACCTTCACCTTCCCAACAAGCTGGCATTTATGCTCTAGCTCATGCAGAAACTCTCATACCAGAGGTTGTGTCCGTTTTTAAAGAGCGCTTGGAATATGTAGAAAAACGCGTGCAGGAGATTCCTTTCTTATCGATGCTGCCAGTCCAAGGTACTATGTACGCCTTTATTAATATTGAACAGACTCAGCTCGGTTCAGTCGCTTTTACTGAAAAGCTGCTGAAAGAAACAAATGTTTTGGTTATTCCCGGAAAAGCTTTTGGTGAAACAACAGGAGATCATCATGTGCGTCTAGCGGCAACACAAAGTCTAGACGTTTTAAAAGAAGCCTTTGACCGGATTGAAAAGTTGACGTTTAATTAAACAGGCAGGGCTAATAGTCTTTTGCTTCAAGAACCAGTGAGGTACTGTTCAACATCAGCTCATACCTCACTGTGTTTCTCAGAAATAAGCCGTACTATACGAAAATGGGTCTTACCACACATTTTCAATATAGTACGGCTTATTTTTGAAGAAGCAGCTTTTGAACCGCCGATTATTCCAGTTTAGACAGACTCACCAAATACTTTTCAAGTTCATATAAACAACAATGCAAAATTCATGACTTATCCTCACTTGCTTACAGTAAGTTGCTACAGAAATTATACTGGCAGGAATAAGCTGAATACGTTGTCTCGTCTTTTTTGTTATAAATTATTTTGTAAATATTTTTTTGCATTCGTAAACACTGGAATGTCAAAAGCCTTACTAAGACTGCCCGCAAGAAAATAAGCGATATTGAAGTCCACAAGGCTGTGAATGATTCCGCCGATTCCCATTAACAGCAAAATAGAATAAATGTATCCATCAGAGTAATAGGTTTCCGGTAGATTCCCCATTGTATAGAAAACAGTGATGACTACCAGTTCAACAGCAGAGTGAATAAGGGCAATGACTAGGTTAAACACTTGAAACCGTCCGTTTAATAAAGAAAACTGTTTAGATTGCAGTGCTACTTCCGGATGCTTTTTCAAGTAAACTGAGCCGATAACTGCGAAAACAATATGGGACAATGCCCGTAGTGCAATGATTGGTGTGGCTGATAAAAAGAAACCAAAACCTGTTCCCAAGGCCACAGCTACTGCTGCTTCAGGTGAAATAAACATAGCTAAAAATAATGGCACGTGACTTGCTAGTGTAAATGATGCTGGGCCAATAGTAATTCGGGGCATTACCATTGGAATAATAATTCCCATCGCAATTAATAACGCTGAAATTGTCAGTTGTCTGACAGAATTTTTTCTCATTTTCTTCCTCCTAAATGTGTCTTGACACATATCATGAATCCTATTCTAATCAAAAAAAATAGAGGTGTCAAGACACACGTTGCTTTGAAAACCCTTTTATTTTAAATATAAAAAAACACACGAATCATTCTGAAGATGTATCGACTCCCCAAAGCTAGATTTTTGGTCTAACTTTTTTGAATCGGTACGTTCCTTCATCTATTCATGTGTTTTTTAATAAGAAACAGCTGTTTCTATTTATTTTTTTCAAGTGTATTGCTGAGACGGGCAAATTCTTCTAAGCTTAGTGTTTCACCTCTGCGGGAAGGTTCAATTTCAGCTTCGTTCAAGCTGATTTTTAACCAAGTCACTGTTTTTTCATCTTTCCCGTAAAAATGAGTCAGATTATTCCATAGCGTTTTTCTTCGCAGCTGGAATGATGCCTTTGTCAGTTTGAAAAACTCTTTTTCATTCGTTACTTGAACTGCCGGTTGAGCCCGTCTTTTCAATGTAATAATCGCAGAATCAACATTCGGCTGCGGTACAAAGACTGTTTTCGGCACGATAAAAGCGACTGCCGCTTCCATGTAGTACTGAACGGCGATGGACAACGAACCATAGGCTTTGGTTCCCGGTTTTGCAGAGATTCGATCTGCTACTTCTTTTTGCATCATCACAATCATTTCGGCTATTTCTAAATCCGATTCCAGAAAGTGCATCATAATCGGTGTCGTAATGTAATACGGCAGATTTGCCACGACTTTTATGGGCAGCTCCTGCTTAAAAACCCGTTTTATCTCTGTACTTAAGTCCGCTTTCAACACATCCTGATGAACAACAGTTACATTATCATAAGGACTTAACGTATCCTTAAGTACAGGAATCAATCGATCATCAATTTCAAAGGCTAGAACCTCTGCTCCATGACGAGCTAAATGCTCTGTGAGAGCACCAATACCAGGACCAACCTCAATCACATTTGTCTGTCGATCAATTTCCGCAGTCTCAACGATTTTTCTTAATATGTTGGGTTCGGTCAGAAAATTTTGTCCTAGGCTTTTCTTAAATGAAAAGCCGTGCTTTTTTAATATCTCCTTCGTACGGGAAGGGGTCGCAATATCTTTATAATCGGTCACAGTGATTCCTCCACTTTAGCCATCGCTGCTTTCAGCTCGTCTTCTGTTATACGGAACATCTGCAGCCTTTTTATCAGCTGCTTGCTGTTGGTATACCCAATCCGCAGCTCGTCACCCAGCTTTTCTCTGCGTTCTTTTGCATTGGCTCCTGCTATTAAACCATAGTCAAGCAATACTTGTCTAGGTATGTCTTCATAATCATCTTCTTCATTAATTGGTGTAACTACTAACTTAAGAGCCTCAATGATTGCTTCATCACTGGCGTGCTCTACTCCCAGACTACTTCCCCGGCGCTTAGGTTCAGCCAATCTTCGAGATAAAAAAGCGTGCTTGGCGTCCGGCACCACTTCCATAATGGTTTTCCGAATCTTTTCTCCTGAATAATCCGGATCAGTAAAAATAATCACGCCCCTTGTTTCTTGGGCATGTTCAATCTGAGTCAGGATGTCTTCATTAATTGCTGAACCTATTGTTTCGATTGTATCTACCTCAACGACTTCTTGTAACCGTCTTGTATCGTCCTTACCTTCAACAACAATAATTTCTTCAATTTTCAATTTATCTATCATTCTGCTATTCTGAACAGCTTGTGTGCATTTTTTGTTGTTTGCTTTGCAAGCTCTTCCCACTCCATATTTCTTAATTCCGCTATTTTTTCTACTACATATCTGGTATAGCCGGGCTCATTTCTTTTACCGCGGTAAGGAACTGGTGCCAAATAGGGTGCATCCGTTTCAACCAATAAGCGGTCAATTGGCGCGTTAGCAGCTGCTTCCTGTACATCAGTTGCCTTTTTGAAGGATACTACACCGCTAAAAGAAATATGCATGCCCAAATCTAAAAAGCGTTTCATCCACTCATCATCTCCACTATAGCTGTGCATGATACCGCCAATATCCCGAACATCTTCTTCTTTTAATATCTGATAAGTATCTTCAATAGCATCCCGCATATGGATACTGATTGGCAAATTCATTTCTTTGGCAATAGCGATTTGACGGCGGAACACCTTAGCCTGAAGCTCCTTTGGATCCTCCATCCAGTAATAATCTAAGCCAATTTCGCCAAGAGCCACAACTTTTGGATTAGTCAGCTGCTGCTGAAGCTGTGCTTCTATCTCTTTGGTGTAGCTCCCAGCTTCTGTCGGGTGCCAGCCAATGATACTGTGTATATTTGGATATTCCTGACTAAGAGCCAGCGATTTCGTAATTGTTGGTGTATCAAAACCAACAACTGCCATTTCTGTTACACCTAATTCTGTTGCTCGTGCAACAGTTTCCGGAATATCTTCTGCAAATTGTTCTGCATTCAGATGTGTATGTGTATCAAAAATCATTTTTCTTCCTCCCTGCCTGTTCTACTCTATCATATTTTACCAGAAAGCTGAATAAAACACTTGAAATAGAAAAAATGTTCTATTCAAGATTAGTAACAAACCATTTTACAGCTGCTGTCTTATCAGTCCCTAGTCTGATGTACATATCTTCAGTTCCTGTTACACTTCATCTACTAGATAAATCTTTTAAACGGTTGTCTGTATCAAGCCAGTAGGATAGCTTGCCTTAAAAAAACAGGCTGCTCCCCCGCCAATGCAGCCCAATCGTTTTTTTCTCAGACTATCTAGTCAAAAGAAGCTTTTTGGAAAGTATAGACAAAAATGCATAGCCAGCTACGCTTCTTTATCAGAAATCATCTATTATTGTTAGGAGTTGATGTTTATGAAACATATAAAGCAAACCATTTTCTCTTCTGACTTATTAAAATCGTCTATTGAACAAAAAGTAATCAGCCGCAGAAAGGATCAGACTCAAACAATCTGGCATTGGGGACTGTTGACGCTATTTACGCTACTCGTCTACGCCAGCATCACCCATCAGGTACTATTGATTCTATTCTTAATCGCTCTAACAGCATTTATTAAGGGACCGCTGATGCTTATTTGGGGAAGTCTTTATTCCGCATTGATTGCCTTTTTTCCGCCTATCGCATTACTGCTGTCGGTCCTCTTTTTCATACTAAATATTGGCGCTGCTATTAAAAACTGGCGAATTACTCTAGTGGGAGTCTTTTTTTACCTGTATCCTCTCATGGCTCGTCTGGGGCAAGCGCTGCTGTCGCTTGATTCACGCTGGCTAACACTTGTATTAGTTTTAATCGGTATCACGGCTTTTCATTTTATGTTGAAATGGCTGTATCAATATAGCTTTATCAGCAGAAGTCTGGCCGGCGCTATCATCAGCATGCCTTACTCCCTATTCCTAGTATTCTTACCAAAGAAAATTCGCGGTCTACGCAAATCTAAAAAAATCAATTCTTAACAGGTTTTAATTGGAAAGACTGAACGAACATATTCAGTTCTTGAGCAATAGGTATAAGAATACTACTCATGAACGAGGTCTTAACTGCTAGCTACCCGTGCTTTCCTTCGATAGTACTACTATAAAAATTTTACCAACAAATAAAAAGTTCAGCAATAAGCCGTACTATACGAAAATGGATTTCATCACATATTTTCAATATAGTACGGCTTATTGCTGAGAAACACAGTGAAGTATAAGCTGATGTTGAACAGTACCCCACTGGCTCTTGAAGCAAAACTCTTTTAATCTTGCTGCTTTTTGAACGGAGTTTATAGGAGATTCTATAGTTACACAAAAAATTTCAACGCAGTCATCATTTTATGAAATAATGATTGGTTCGAATCTAAATAATTGGTTCTTTAACGATTTAAGCTATTTTATTTTTTGTCTCTTCGCGCATAAACTTGAAGTCTTCATTTATAAATGGAAACAATTTTATTTAAAACATCTGCCTTGTCAACTATATCCTTGATTTTTAAATGACGAATGCGTTTCCTTCCTTCTTTTGTATTTTTTCTATTCCTGGCAATTGTACAGGCTGTCTCCGCCAAATAGATTGTTCATCAAAGGTTGATAGGGAATCTCTTGCCAGATTATTAATTAAGACTGTCAGCGCCCCCACAGTCATCAACGACTGATGCCTACAAATCCATCTCTAACTGCTACTAAATACTTTTGAGAGCCAATTTTCGAAGCAATCAGGACTAGCTTTCGAGCAAATAAAGTGATTAATTTTTTATTTTAACCCCTCCTGATTTTAACATCAACCAATCAATGTAACTTGGTGCTAATCTGGAAAAATTTAGTTTCCAACATTTTTTCATACTGGACTACAGTTAGTTATAAAAACTGGTTTTCGAGCAAAATCCTCACTTATACTCTAATTCCTTCCTGTTATTGAGAATTTCCCACTACTTTTTTTTTGCTAAATATTGTAAATTTTGACAAATTCATAAACTTTTTTATAATCAGCCTTCTAGCTATTTTCCATTAAAAATTGAGTTCTCACTGAAAATATTAATTTTTTATTAAGATTAATCAGCACTACTCTTATATTCGTCGTATAATAGAGAAAAGGAGATGTTGAAATGATGCCTTCAGCGCCCCAAATAACCATGCTGCAAAAGATTAGATCTCGACAAATTCTTTTAGCTCGCCATTGTTCAGATTTAATTTTGCTGCATAAAGAAACCCTAGCCCATGAGGCTGGAGATGCTTCTGATTGTACCCATTGTAAAAAATTTTCAGCAATGCAAAAAGAGTTTTCTAATAATACGGAACAGCTGCAGCAGCTGATTCGATTAAAGAAAGAAGGAGAGCGGCAATGAGTTCATTTTCTAAAAAAAGTTATGCACCATTTACTCTTTATCAGGAAACTTCCATAAACCAGAATTACAAGGAAGGTCAAATGATAACCTTTTACTCTGAACTATTCAACTCTTCGATTCATGGTATCCTTTCAAAAAAATACACAAATAGCTGTCTAGTGGATATCTCTGCCTGTCAGGAGCTGTCAAGAGAGAATAGAGAAAAGTATAATTACAAAATTGTAGTGAACTATAAAAAAATTTTTGAAGATATCTAATCCCTGATTACAATAAAAAATCCCCTCAGTTTGAAAAATTTTCTAAACTGAGGGGATTTTTCATGTTTACGGGCTCAAATTTCTATGCCGCTCTTCGCGTGTTTCTATTATGCGATGATTGAACCGTTCGGCATATCTTTTGGTGCTTCAACAATTTGAAGTCTGCCTTCCTTGTCCTCTGCTGAAAGAATCATTCCCTGGCTGATTTCGCCTCTCATCTTTCTAGGCTTCAAGTTCGCAACAATCGTTACCTTTTTACCAATTAATGCAGCAGGATCTGGATAGAACTCAGCAATCCCTGAGAGAATCTGTCTGTGCTGATTGTCACCAGCATCTAAGCGGAACTGCAGCAGCTTATCAGCCCCTTTAACTTTTTTACAGTCAATAACCTCTGCTACTTTAATTTCTACTTTATCAAAATCCTCATATTTAATCTGCTTTTCTTTAACAGACTCTAAGGTTGTTTCCTCTGGGTTCCATTTAATCTCTTCGGCTTCTTTCTTAGCGCCTTGAGACATTTTTCTCTGGATATAAGCAACCTCTGTTTCGATATCCAAACGAGGAAAAATTGGCGTACCTTGGCTAGTTACTCTTACATCTGCAGGGAATTCACCAAAATGAATAGATTCCATGTTCATGGTTTCAGGATCAAGTCCCAGCTGCTCATAAATTTTCTTAGGTGTTTCCGTCATCATAGGCTGCAGAAGAATCGCTACAATCCGCAGCGTTTCCGCTAAATGAACCATAACACTATCTAGTTCAGTTTTCTTCTCTTCATCCTTCGCCAATATCCATGGCTGAGTCTCATCAATGTATTTATTTGCACGAGAAATCAGCGTCCAGACTTCAGCAATTGCTGTATTGAATTCCATTTTCTCCATGGCTTCATGATACCGGCCAATAACATTTGCCGCAGTTGTCGAAAGTTCACTGTCAAATGGCGTCACTTTAGATTTATACGCTGGTACTTGACCGTCACAATACTTATTAACCATCGCAATTGTCCGGTTTAACAAGTTGCCTAAATCGTTAGCTAAATCATAATTCAAACGGGAAACAAAATCCTCTGGTGTAAAGATACCATCGCTTCCAAAAGGTATTGCCCGCAGTAGATAGTAGCGCAAAGCATCCAGTCCATAACGCTCTACAAGCATGTCAGGATAAACAACATTCCCTTTAGACTTAGACATTTTTCCATCTTTCATCATTAGCCAGCCATGACCAAAAATCTTCTTAGGTAATGGCAGATCCAATGCCATCAGCATTATCGGCCAATAAATTGTATGGAAACGGACAATCTCTTTTCCGACCATTTGAACATCTGCCGGCCAATATTTCTGGAACAAGCTATCATCCTCTGAACCATAGCCTAACGCCGTAATATAGTTGGATAGTGCATCAATCCAAACATATACAACATGTTTTGGATCTCTTGTTAAAGGAATTCCCCAGGAGAAGGTTGTCCGGGAAACAGCAAGGTCTTCCAAACCTGGTTTAATAAAATTGTTAATCATTTCATTTTTACGGGATTCCGGCTGAATAAATTCCGGATGCTCATTATAGTAGTCAACCAGTCGTTCAGCATATTTACTCATACGGAAGAAGTAAGATTCTTCTTTAACCAGCTCTACTTCATGACCGCTTGGCGCTTTTCCGCCAATTACTTTTCCATCTTCGTTGCGATATACCTCAGCTAATTGTGTTTCAGTAAAGTATTCTTCATCTGAAACAGAATACCAGCCCTCATATTCGCCAAGATAGATGTCTCCCTGATCCAGCAGCTGATTAAAAATCTGCTGAACGGTTTTCACATGATACTCATCCGTTGTACGAATAAACTTATCATAGCTAATATCCAAGGTTTTCCAAAGCTTTTGAACATCTGCTGCCATTTTATCAACATATTCTTTAGGGGTTACATCTAACTCCTTCGCTTTATGTTCAATTTTTTGTCCATGCTCATCCAAACCTGTTAGATAAAGAACATCGAATCCCATCAAGCGTTTGTAGCGTGCCAGCGCATCGCAGGCAATAGTTGTATAAGAATTTCCGATATGCAGCTGTCCACTCGGATAGTATATAGGTGTTGTAATATAAAATGTTTCTTTTTTTGTCATTTAGGAACGTCCTCCTTCTATTTTTTTCCAAAGTCCCTCTTTTTGCTCCTAAACAGTATAACATATTTAGCAATATCTGAACTATATAATTCCTGTAAAAGATTCTATCCTGAGCGCTGTTTTATCAGTTTCCTCAGCGGATATGCATCAGTTTGTCCCGCAGATACATGAAGAGGCATCCAGCAGAACAGCAGGCGAATGTTCTTGATGAGAAGTTAATGGAACTCCCTTTTCTTCAATGAGCTGTTCTTTAGAACAGTCAAAATCAGTTGCTAAAACATGCAGCTTCACTTGTCTATTCAACGTTCTTGTTCATATTGCTATGCTTGTAACCATATAGGAAATAGATAGCCACTCCGATTATCAAAGCAATGGCAAATACCTGCCATGTTGCATACCGCAGCTTCAGCATTAAACCAATACTAACTACGACCAAGATTAACGGCAGCACAGGAACAAAAGGTATGCGGAATTCCCCTTCTTTTGGTTCCCCCAGCATACGCCGCAGCTTAATAATACCTAGTCCCATAAAAATCAAGTACATTAAGGTCACAATGTTGGTCAGCTCAGCCAGCAGACTCAAAGGAAAGAAACCTGCAAACAGCATCGCAGCTGCGCCGGAAACATAGGTCGCATTCTTAGGCGTATGGTGCTTCTTATCAATTTTTCCCATAAACTTCGGCAATAGTCCATCTTTACTGATAGCATAAACGATTCTAGCCAGACTATACATCATTGCAATGGTTACTGTAAGCAGCGTCAAAATCGCGCCGACTGAAATAATCCCGGCTACAGCATCCTTTTGAATAAAGCGCATTGCAAAAGCTACCGGATCCTTCACCCCTAAAGAAGTATAAGGAACGATTCCTGTTAGGATCAATGTTACAACGATATAAAGAACTGTAGCAATAACAATCGAACCAATAATCCCTCTTGGGATGTCTCTTTGAGGATTTTCTACTTCTTCTGCAGCCATACTGACTGCATCAAATCCTAGAAAAGCAAAGAATACAATGGCTGCGCCTCCCAGCACACCATTAAAACCAAAAGGCATAAACGGCTGCCAGTTTGCTGGTTTTACATAAAATATTCCCACAAGAATGAAAAGTAAAATAATACCAAATTTTACAAAAACCATTAAATTATTTAAACGTAAAGCAGTCTTCGCTTCCAATGAAACCCAAAAAGTGACGAAAATAAGGACTAGTACCGCAATCAAATCCACGTAGCTTCCTGTTGCCGCATTATAAGCTCCGCTTAAGGCTTGAGGTAATGCTATACCCAAACTACTCAGAAATCCCTGAACATAACCAGACCAGCCTGAGGCAACCGAAGAAACCGCTAAGAAAAACTCACAAATAACAAGCCAGCCTGTCATCCATGCAGTAAATTCACCAAACACTACGTACATATATGCGTATGGTCCTCCCAGCACTGGTATCCTGGAAGCAAACTCAGCATAGCATAAACCAGACAAAACTATCGCTCCGGCTGCTACTAGAAAAGAAAGCGTCAGCGCCGGTCCTGCTGTTTCTTCAGCAGCGACTCCGGTGATAACAAAAATCCCTGTTCCTACGATTGCTCCAATCCCCAGCATAATCAGATCCATTGTTTTCAAATTCCGCTTCATGCCAGTTTCCTGTATCGGCTGAGCAGTTAGTGTTTTCTTTCTAAAAATCGACATACCTATCCTCCAAAAACTCCATAATTATACAGCTTAATACTGTTCAAAAGCAGCTGATTCTTTCCTCCAGCCTCAGTTGTGACGAAAATCGACTGTTCATTCGTTCCTCACAGACCATTTGAAAAGTGCACAGCTCCTGCTGAAAAACATTCCTTCAACAGTCTAACAAGAAAAAGGAGGAATATACAATAAAAATATGCTAAGAAATGAAAGGAAAATACTTGAGCTATAGGATTTATCATAATTCCCTAGTTGTACCACAGATAAAAATACGTATTTATCATTTGCTGTATTTGAATAAAGCTTGGGATTTGCAACTACTTCTGGTTGACACATAAAAAAACGGGAAATTTATTCCCGCCTTTTTATTTAAAATCAACATATGCCTGTCTGTCACTAATCAGCCTTACATGAGAAAAAGCAATCTCTTTTTGATCAGCGAATCTCATGATAATACGTAACAAACGGAAAAAATATTTCTGCAGTGGTTCCAGCCCCTTCTACAGAAGCTATACTTAGCTGATGTCCCAGCTTATCAGCCAGTTTTTTGGCAAGATACAGACCCAAACCAGTGGAATGCTGATTCAGCATACGCCCGTTAGTCCCTGTAAAGCCTTTGTCAAAAATTCGTTGTAAATCATTTTGGGGAATACCGATTCCAGAATCCTCCAGCAATAATGTGATGCCCTCTCGGCTTCTACTAATCTTAACCTTAATTTCTCCGCCTTGGGGGGTATATTTAACTGCGTTACTGATTAACTGGCGAAAGATAAATTCTACCCATTTGCCATCAGTTAAAACAGTCTGATCTTCTCCTTCTATTGAAAAACGAATATTTTTCTGGATAAAGTAATAGGCTTGAGAGCGAATAACAGACTGAACAATCTTTTTAGCAGAGTATTCACGAATCAGATAATCTTTTGAAAAACTGTCCAGACGGGAATAATAGAGCACTTGCTCAACATACTCATCAATCTTCAAAAACTCGTTTTCCAATAGAGAATACGTTTCCTCAGAAATATCATCTTCCAGTGAATCCAGCAGCAAGTTGACAGCAGCTAAAGGAACTTTGATTTCATGAACCCAGGAATCAATATACTCTTTATGCTCCTGCTGATTGTCAATGACCTGCTCCATCACCTTCTGATGCTCAGTAAGTATACTGTTGATATATTCCTGCTGAAGCCGCTCATCTTCTCTTGAGGCATCCTTCAGATATTCCTCCAGCCTTTGCGAGGGATCTGTAATGTCTAATTTTTTCCACCAGCGTCTTCTTACCAAATAATCAATCGCCAGCACAACTACCAGTACCAGAAATTCCAACAAAATCAGATAACTGATAGAGGCGGTACTTAGCTTTACACTAGGTGTTAACCATAAAATCAGGCAGGTTACCCCAATGAAAAGCAGCCAGCCAATTAAAAATAACCAATGGTCCTTTAAATACTTTCTAGCTGTCATTGTCTTCTCCATTCATACTATGGGACGATATAGCCCTGACCAATTTTGGTTTCAATATAATCCTTGATTCCAGCTTGTTCAATCTTCTTTCTTAAACGGTTGATGTTTACAGTCAAAGTATTATCATCCACAAAACGTTCATCTTCCCACAAGGCCCGCAGCAGTTTTTCTCTAGTTAAAATTTTGCCGTGTTTCTTCATTAGTATATATAGTAGCCGATACTCATTCTTGCTCAAATCAATCATTTCACCGTTGATATCCATATTCCCATTATCTAGATTCAGTTTAATTCCGTTATGTTCAAGAATTTCACTTCCTGGTTCAGAATAATTATACGAACGGCGCAGCAACGCATTGATCTTAGCAACCAAAACATCAATCTGAAAAGGCTTTGTTACAAAATCATCTGCTCCCATATTCATCGCCATAATCATATCCATATTAGTATTTCTGCTGGAAATAAAAATAATTGGTACTTTAGATACTTCCCTAATCTTTTGACACCAGTAATATCCGTCATAAACCGGCAAGTTAATATCCAGCAGCAGCAGTTGGGGCTCTTCTTTTTGAAAATCTTCAAGTACGTGATGAAAATCAGTTGTACCAAAGACATCCAACTGCCATTTTTCCAGTTCTTTCATTACTAAGCTGCGGATAGTTGCTTCATCCTCAACAATCATGATCTTAGCCATGTCCTGTCCCTCCATCATTCTTCTCCCTTTTATTTTACCCTATCCAATTTATTTTTTCATTTATAGCGGGCTTTATTGAAAGGATTCTTAGAAATCAGTAAAAAAAGAGACTGGAATATAGCTAAATGTATCCTCCTAGTCTTCATTGAAAAACCCCCTAGGTTAGATTTTTTGGTCTAACTTAGGGGGCACACTTCATGTAGTTATTTTCGTATAGTTTGGCTTATTGCTGAGAAACACAGTGAGGCATGAGCTGATGTTGAACAGTACCTCACTAGTTCTTGAAGCAAAACACTTTTGCTCCAGACTCTCTCTGAGTATTCAAGTTAAATAACCCAGTCTATTTTCTCCATGTTTTCCATTGAATCAAAAATTGAATTCATCGGCCCAGTCGAAATCCCCAGATGTTTCAATATTTTTTGGCCAGTGCGCACTCCATTCTGGTACGCTGGGCGTTTCTACACGATCCTCGCTTGGCGTATACGGCTTGATGTCTAGCAATGGACTGCCATCCTCAGCATCAACATAGTCAACTCTTATCCGTCCGTTTCCCTTATCCAATTCAAGAACTCCTACAGTAGAAAGAGCCAACAAATTAGGCCTTACTGGAGAACGCGTTGCAAATATTCCCAGAACATCCGGTGCTTTCTTATACGGACTGGCAACCTGTAAAATTTCTCTCATTTCCGGCTGATCCAGCTTATCCAGCCAATAAATGATGTTTAAATGTCCAAAACCTTCAAGCCCTTCTAATGCCTCGGCATACTTAGGCAATAGCTGAATAAACGCTCCCTGCTCACCATTTTCGATGTGTCCGATTGTCTGTACAGTAAATGTTTTCTGTTCCATAATCATCCCTCCTGTACCTACAGGATAGACCCTCACATAATGGTAGGGTCAAGGATTTTTTTGATAAAAAGATTATAAAATTTTTACAGTTGCCCTCTGTAATATCAAGTGATAGCGAAGGAAGCATTGGGGCAAGTTCGAGCAAGCTTTCTTCAACAATAAGTCGAGGCCACCTCATGATAAAGAGCATCATGTGGCTGCCTCGCGCTTATTGCTCGATAGCTGTACGAGCTCGTTCAGCTTTTCTAATTGGAATTTGAATTTCTGTTAAATAATTATCCGGGTTGTCTTCGGTATCCGGTCCACGATGGGAAACCTGACGTGTTGGAATCAGCATTTCATACTCTTCATGCTCGGATAACCAATGCGCAAAATGGTGGTATGCCTCCTTAATATTGTCATAAGAACCAAAGACAAAGATTGAAGCAGCCAACGGAATCTCTTTTGTCTCATAACAATTCAAGGGCGGTTCTACCTTAGTTAGCCCCTTTATCTTTAGACAAATTTCAATTTCGACGCCTTCTTCTCTATAACACTCATCATGAAAAATAGTAAAGTTATCCGGAGACTGCTTTACAATGTCAACCTGTTCCTTCTTCAACAGTCCTAAAAACTCCTGCCATAAAGCTCCTTCATGATAATAGCTAGGAATCACTTTGCGTAAACTAACAATTTTTTCCTGCGGCAGTGTTCGGAAAATGACATGGAGATCCCTTTTTTGAGGCTCCTTTACTCGTTCAATTGTATTCGCAAGCTCTAGTAAGCGTCGCTGCTCTGCTGCGATTTCCTGTTCAATTTGTTCATATTTATTCTTTAACTGTTCTTGAAAATAGCTATCTCCTAAATCTTCTCCAACCAGTGATTTAATTTCAGCTGTTGAAAATTTTAGATTTTTCAATAAGATGATTTTTTGGAGTAGCGGCAGCTGCTTTACGTGATACAGCCGATAGCCATTTTCCTGATCAATTTTTGCGGGCGGCAGCAAGCCCTGTTCGTCATAGTAGCGCAGCATTCGAATCGATACTTGTGCTAATTTTGAAAATTCACCAATTTTAAACATTATTCTCCTACCTGTTTTCTTAGTCTAAATGCTTGAAAGAGCAGAGCCTTGCCTAATCAGTGCTGCAATAACAATAAAAGCACCATCAAAAAGTAAAATCAGCATATTTACGCCACAAATAATGGCAAGTTTTTCCAATCCTTGTATCTGCTTCTTTGCTTTGAGCAATCTGTAAAGAAAGAAGTTACCCCCATAAGTAACAATAAGCAATACCATTACCAACTCCACACCAACAATCATTCAAAAACACTCCCTGTTTTTTCATTTGCTTCTATTGTAATCTACTTTCAGTAATTCTTAAAATAAAATTTTTGAAAATGAAAAAAGAGTTGAAACTTAACAACTTAAGTTCCAACTCTTTTCAAATGGTCTAATTCAAACAGATAATTTTATTGAATTTCTACACGAATATTGTGACGGCGTCCCCAGTTCACACATTCGGCAACTGAGTTGAAATGCACATCAATAATATTCCCTTTGATTGCGCCTCCGGTATCTCCGGCGATTGCATAGCCGTAACCGTCTACCACCACTAATGATCCCAAAGGAATCACACTTGGATCAACGGCAATCACATTGCTTTGCACGCGTAAATCGATTCCGATAGCCGTAATAAAGCCTGAACCTGGTTCCGTATACGAATACGCAGTAGACTCCACATACAAGACACGACCTGTACCACCTGTTTCATTTCCACCAGTATTAGGAACTTCTGGTGTAGAAGGCTCTGTACTTGCTTCGCTTGATGGATCAGACGATTCTGTAGAAGAATTTGCAGTTTCAGCAGTTTGTGCTTCTTCTGCTGCCTTTGCTGCAGCTTGTGCCGCTTCAGCCGCTTTTGCTTCTTCTGCCAATCTATTTTGTTCTGTAATTTTCTTATTTGCAATCAGTTGAATAGTTCCTTCATTCTCAGATAACTGCTGCTTCAGTGCAACGACTTCAATGTCCATTGCCTGCGCTTCTTCCTCAAGCTTTGCTTCGTTTGTCTGAAGCTGTTCCTGAGTCGTTCTAACAGTTTCCTGAAGTTCAGCCAGCCGCTCTTTTTCTTCTGCTAGACTTTCAATTTTTTCATTTTCAGCATTTTGCAAAATTGTCATCACATATGCTCTATTGAAAAAATCCGAAAGACTTTCAGATTCAAGCAAGACTTGCCATGTACGTGTTTCACCATTCAGCTGGATCGTTTTCATACGATCGCCGACCGCAGCTTTGCGACGCTCAATACTTGATTCTGTAGCCGCTATTTCTGCTTCAGATTCTTCGAGAGTCTTTTCTGCATTGGTGATTTCTGCCTTCAAATTTTCGATCTCAGCATATTTCTTGTTTACATCTGTAAGTGCTGTATCTATTTCCTGATTAAGAATTTGTCCCATTTCTGTCGCTTGCTCTTCTTCCTGTTGCAAAGAGTCCAATGATTCCGCAGTAACCATAACAGAAGGGAAGGCTAGATTTAATAAGATGATTGCCGACAAAAACGGCATCAGCTTTTTAATACCCACTGAATCCAACACCTTTCCTATAATAAATCCTAACTCTATCCATTATACTAATCTTGAAAGTAGATATTGTTTCAACAGTGTTACAAATTATTACGTTTTAAAGAAAACTTAATATTCTCTGTAACATTGAGCTTTACCAGTTTAATTGGTGAATCTCATAAAAGAGCTTAATCTATCCCTGCACACCAGTCTTAACTTCATTGGTACACCTGAAGCTATCTGTTACATTTTTCTTGTTCTCTTCTTAATAGACGTAATCAGCTGCTTTACTGTTTCGGAATTATCGATGCGTTTCAGTTTCAAATTAGGGTAGTTTTTAATCCAACGGCGCTGGCTAAGGTTTAAACGCTGCAGCCGCTGTGTAATCTCACTATTCTTTTTAAGCTCCTCAAAATAGCTTTGAGATTTCGCTGTTCTTTCTGCAAAACCTTTTTCAATAGATTTTTTCAGTTCGGCCACATCTTCTGACAAGACTTCTCCCCGAGCATTCATACTTTCAGATATTTCCTTGGCTTTCGTTTCTAATACCGTATTAATTTCATCTGTAATATGTTTGAACGCCTGCATATTCGTTACTGTGTAGATAAGATCAATAAGGATCATTGCGATTAGAGCAGCTGGTAAAATCCAGCCGAATGCTTCTGTTAGAAAATCAGTTGCCAGCAAAATTTTAGGATGAATAATTCTAACAATCAGCACACAGGCCAATCCCCAGAATGCAGAAACAGGCAGTGCGACCCTGCCGTTGATGTTTAAAGGCACATCTTTGTAATCCCACCATGAAGCATGGAAGAGCTTTTCTAAAACAAAGCTGGTCAAATACTCCAAAACAGTCACTAGTAGAGCTGAAAGAAAATACAATAGAATCAAATTTCCTTTAAATGGTTCTAAAAAATAAAGTACTCCTAAAATACCAAATCCATAAATAGGACAATAAGGCCCTGTTAAAAATCCTCTATACATAAACTTCCCTGCCCGAAGCGAGCAGTACACCGTTTCCCAAAGCCAGCCGATAAATGAATAAATAAAAAACAGCAAGACTAATTCAATCCATTGATTCATTTCGTTGCCACCTTCCTCTTCAACATTGTAGCAAATTGTCTGGGCTAAAAGCGAGCAACTTTATTTGACCGATAAGTTGAGATACAATAGAACAGATAGAGGGGGAAGAAAATGATTCAATTATTAAGATACGCAAAAAACTATAAAAAACAGATTATCTTAGGACCTTTCTTTAAGTTTTTAGAAGCCTGTTTTGAATTGGTTCTGCCGCTGATGCTGGCTCGGCTGGTCGATAACGGCATTCAGAATAATGATTCCGCCTACGTTATAAAGATGGCTGGATGGATGGTCCTTATGTCTGTGATTGGATTAATCTGTGTGATTATCTGTCAATACTATTCTTCCATTGCTTCCCAAGGATTTGGTACTGAGCTTAGAAATCAGCTGATGAAGAAAATCAATCGTTTATCTCATAATGAGCTGAACTTATTTGGAACAGATACATTGATTACCCGCATGACCAACGATATTAATCAGCTCCAGCTGGCTCTGGCTATGCTAATCCGCTTAGTTATCCGGGCACCGTTTTTAAGCATTGGCTCAGTCATCATGGCTTTTTACATTGATTTTAGCGCCGGATTGATTTTTTTACTTCTGCTTCCTGTTTTCTGTATTATTTTATTTATTATTATCAGACTAACTGTTCCTTTATATAGACAAGTTCAGGAAATGCTGGATAGCCTAAATCAAAAAATCAGTCAAAATTTGACCGGTGTTCGTGTAATTCGGGCATTCGCACAAAAAGAGACTGAAATTGAACATGTAGATCAAACAACAGATGATTTAGCAGCCCTCTATGTAAGAGTATCAAGAATTTCTGCTTTCCTCACACCTGCGACAACTCTGATTATGAACTTGGGAATCATTCTCCTGCTTTATATCAGCGGCTTTAAAGTCTCAGTGGGGAATCTCCAGCAAGGAGAAGTCTTGGCGCTAATCAACTATATGAATCAAATGCTGCTGGCCTTAATCGTGGTTTCAAATCTTGTACTGATTTTCACTCGTGCCTCTGCTTCTGCCGCACGGGTCAACGAAGTACTTACTGTTGATCCCAGCATCAGGGAAAAAACAGATGCCCGCTCAGCGCCTCAACCAACGAATGACGAAATTGCCTTTGAGCAGGTTTCTTTTCGTTATCATGAGTCTGCCGGGTTAGCATTAACAGCTATTGACTTAGTGATTCCAAAGGGAGGTACACTTGGCATAATCGGTGCCACAGGCAGTGGAAAAAGTACCTTGATTCAGCTTATCCCCCGCTTCTATGATGTCAGCGAAGGACGCGTCGTCGTTCAAGGACGAGATGTTCGTGACTGGTCGCTGGATGAGCTCCGCAGAAACATTGCAGTTGTGCCTCAAACCTCTGTTTTATTCAGCGGTACAATCCGGGAAAATCTGCTGTGGGGCAAAGAAGATGCTACAGATCAAGAATGCTGGGAGGCTCTAGCTATTGCTCAATGTAGTGAATTTGTTGAACAGCTTGAAGCTGGTCTGGATACACCTGTTTATGAAAGTGGGAAAAACTTCTCCGGCGGGCAGCGGCAGCGGCTGACAATTGCACGCGCGTTAATTGCCAAACCAGCTATTTTAATCCTCGATGACTCTTTAAGTGCATTGGATTATCAGACTGATTTAAACCTGCGCATATCATTAAAAAAGGAAATGAGTGCAACTACTCTTATTATTATTTCTCAAAGAATCAGCTCTATTCGGCAGTTTCAGCAGATTCTTGTATTGGATGAAGGAAAAATGGTCGGACTGGGAACACATGAACAGCTGATGACCAATTCTCCACACTATCAGGAAATTGTAACTTCGCAGGAGGAAAATGACCATGATGACTAAAAAAACACCTACTCAATCATTAAAAAAAATTCTTCCTTACCTGCTTTATTACCGCTGCGAGCTAATTTTATCGATTCTACTGGGGGCTGTCAGCGGCTTTGCTACAGTCTGGATGACAGATGCCTTTGGAAAGGCTGTTGATACCATGATTGGCGAAGAAAATGTTGATTTTTCAAAATTATATGCAATTCTGGGACTGCTTTTAGGTATTTTAATCGTTACTGTCATCAGCCAATGGCTAATTCAGCTTTTAGGAAATCGTGTTTCCTATTTATCTGTAGCTAGATTAAGAAAAGACACTTTTTCTAAGCTTAACGAGCTGCCGTTAAACTATTACGATCAACAAGCACATGGTGATATAGTCAGCCGTTTCACAAATGATATGGATAATATTTCCATCGCCTGCTCAGTTGTGTTTAATCAGCTCTTTTCTGGAGTAGCGGTTGTGCTTATTGCCCTGGTGTTTATGGTTCGTCTTAGTGTTACCCTCACAATTGTTGTGTTGGTTACCACACCAATTATTTTTATTGTCAACTGGCTGGTTGCAAATGCGTCTCAAAAAAACTTTGCAGCACAGCAGAAAATTGTCGGCTCCATTTCCGGATTTGTTTCCGAAATGGTAGGGAATCAAAAAATTGTTAAAGCCTTTCGCCGCGAAGCTCACGTACAAACACAGTTTGAGCAGTTGAATCAAGAATTATATGTTGAAGGACAGAAAGCACAGTTCTCTTCTTCTTTAACAAATCCTTTATCCCGCTTTGTAGATCATTTATCCTACATTGCAATTGGGTTAACAGGCGGACTCCTGATTCTTTCCGGAAATACAGCCGTTTCTGTCGGAGTTATTTCCAGTTTCACTATCTATAGTGCTCAATTTTCAAAACCATTCATTGAATTGTCCGGCATGATTACCCAAATTCAGACAGCTATAGCAGGAATCGACAGATCCTTTGATTTATTAGAGGAGCAGCCGGAAAAACCAGATGAAAAGAATGCTTTCGTGCTGACAAAAGCCAAGGGAGATGTATCCTTCAACCATGTATACTTTTCCTATATTCCGGACAAGCCATTGATAGAAGATTTCTCTCTCACTGTTCAGGAAGGAGAAACAGTAGCAATCGTCGGGAAAACTGGTGCAGGGAAATCAACTTTGGTCAATTTGCTGATGCGCTTTTATGATGTTGATCAGGGGAGCATTACAGTTGATGAACACAGCATCGCTGAGATTACCAGAGACAGTCTTAGAAAAAGCTTTGGCATGGTTCTACAAGATACCTGGCTGTTTGACGGTACGTTGAGGGAGAATCTGACCTACGGGAATCCTCAGGCGACAGCTAGCGAAATCAAGACTGCGCTTGAAAAGACACATACTGCTGAATTTATTCAACGTCTGCCCAAAGGACTTGAAACGGAAATCGGCAGCCAGGGAATTAAAATCTCAGAAGGGCAGCGGCAGCTTTTAACTATTGCAAGAACAATGATCAGCAATCCGCCAATGCTTATTTTAGACGAGGCAACAAGCTCTGTAGACACGTTGACCGAGAAGCAAATCCAGTCCGCTTTTCTGGAAATCATGAAAGGGCGAACTAGCTTCGTGATTGCCCATCGATTATCTACAATTAAAAATGCTGATAAGATTTTAGTAATGGAGCAGGGAAAAATCGTCGAAATTGGGGATCATCGTACACTTCTGACGATTCCAAATGGGCATTATCAAGCACTTTATAATGCACAATTCGCGAAACAATCATAAAAAAACAGCTTTCCGGGGATGGCGGAAAGCTGTTTTTTTATTTATTATATGAAGCTGTTACTCGTTCAATCAATTGCTTATATGAGATTCTGGTTCCCATATAATAAGTTGCTGCTACCTGTATTGGGAAAAATATAAGGTTTTTAATGATTCTCGGTACCCACCAGGCTAAAATTTTCAAATCAATATTGTAAAGCATTCCTAGCCACAACGGCGTTAAAATCAGATGTACAATCACGGTTACCAGCAATGTCGCTGTAATAACCCGGGGCCAGGTTATTTCCTTTTTATAATAAAAGAAACCATAAATCGCACCAGTAATAAAAGCATTCAAGGTAAATCCCGGGAAATATGCTCCTGTTTTTGGAAATAACAGAATACCTACTGTATCAGCAATTACACTGCCGATTCCCGTCCAAAATGGGCCAAAAAGCATACCCATCAAGGTTTCCGGAATAAAGGTCGCACTAATCCTCAAATCCTGATTTTCAAATGAAAGAAAACGGGTAAATACGACTACTAATGCAATCAATAATGCCAATACCGTTAACTTTCTTGTTTCTAAAACTCGTTTCTTCATCCTTAGCATCTCCTTTAAGAGCTGCTACAAATCAATGCAGCGAATGCGAAAATAAAACCGCGGATTTCCATCCTTCGTCCACAGGGCGACATCCCATCCCCGCAGCACTTAACGCTTTATCTTCTACTCTGTATTTATTTTTAGGCATAAAGCCTAAAAGGACTATAGCATAGACTGCGCTTAAAGGCAATCCAACCGCCGATTTCTCTATAAGGAAATTGGACGGTTGTCTCCTTCATGAATGACTTCCCGAAAATCAGCAAAGCCTGCTTCCAGTCCACGAATTAATATCTCTGCAGTACCGATATTTGTGGCAAGAGGAATTTCATAGACATCGCTTAAACGAATCAACGCATTTACATCTGGTTCATGGGGCTGGGAAGCCAACGGGTCTCTAAAGAAAATCACCATATCCAGATTATCCTCAGAAATCATTGCTCCAATCTGCTGGTCTCCTCCAAGGGGACCGGATTTAAAGCGGTGAACCGAAAGCTTTGTAGCCTCAGCAATTCGACCGCCGGTAGTCCCCGTAGCAAAAAGTTCATGCTCCGCTAAAATATGCTTATATGCCAAAGAAAATTTTACCATCAAGTCTTTTTTTCGATCATGGGCAATCATTGCAATTTTCATCTTTGTCATCCTTTCTTTTTATGGAAAGCGAATTTATTTTTCAGCCGGCGGCTATTCTACTTCTAGTTGAGATTTCTTCAGTTGTTCAGCTTTCCCTTTTTCTTTCAAAAATCCCTGAGCAGCCTGATTTATCTCTTTTAAATCCACTCCCTGCTGCTTGGCAGCAAACAGACAGCCGCAGTAACACTGTCGATAAATATCATACTCTTTACACAATTCAATCGAACGTTTATAACCATTATTCTTTTTAAAATCACTAGGCAGATAATTGGTTTGATAGAATTTTTGAATATCAATGCCAATTGAATTAATCAGCTGGCTATCTTTTTTAGGCGACAGCGTCAACGCACTGCCAAAATAATCGTAGCCTAATTCCTGTGCCTTTTCTGCAACAATATCCAAACGCATCTGAAAACATGAAGCACATCGCTTACCTCCCTCGGGAGATTCCGTCAACCCTTTTTCCTGAACCATTTGAATAAATTGATTTGGTTCATACGGTGCTGCCAAAAATTTGACCTGATTACCAGTCTGCTGATTGAACGCAGCTACAAACTCCTGCTGAACGATTTCTCTGCGCTTGTATTCTGACCGCGGATGAATATTCGAGTTTGCAAAATAAATTGTGACGTCTGCATAGCTGGTTAGGTATTCCAGCGTATACGTGCTGCATGGCGCACAACAGCTATGGAGTAAAATCGTCGGTTTAACAGCAGCGTTTTCCCATTCCTCAATCATCTTTTTCAGTATACGGTCATAATTAATTTTTTGATTTGGTGCCATTTTCTCAGTAATTTCAAGTATATTAAGCATCTTTATTGTTCCTCTTCATAGTCTCCGCCCTGAACATCCAGATATTCCTCCAGCGTCAGATTTTTTTCATGGATTTCCTCTGCGGCTTCTTCCCCTACATACCGAACATGCCAAGCTTCAGCCATATAGCCGGTAATCGACTCCTGTCCCTCTTTATACCGGACAATAAACCCATACCGATGAGCATTATCACGAATCCAAGCAGCTTCTGTTTCCGTGTTTGCTAATTCACCAGCAGTATCAATAAAATCAAATGCAAGACCTGTTTGATGTTCAGAATAGCCTGGACGTGAGGAATAACGTTCTGCCGTTTCCTGACCATCCCCTTCAACATAATTTTTATACAGCTCTTCCTGCTCTTTGTAGCTTCGATAGCCGCTGTATTCTTCTGAAATATTTAGCCCAAGATTACGCATTTCTTCATTCATTTTTTTAAAGGCTGCTAACGCTTCTGAATTTTCCCCGGGATCATAGCTTTCGGGTAGTGGATAGCGCTTATTGACAACCACAATTCCCTTCACTATTTTCGGTTCTTTTATTGTTTGAGGAGAAAGCACTTCTTCAGAGCTTTCAGCTACTTCAGTCGAAGCAGTTGTGTCTTTCGTCTGGCTTGCCTTTGTCTCACTTGAACGCTCTTCACTATCCACAGATAAGGAATAGGCTGTATTTACTGACTGCTCCACCTTTTTGCGGTTATTTTCATAGTAGAAAAACGAAACCAGCAAAAGGGCGATAGCCAGCACACTTAACTGAAGATAACGTCGATTCCTATTCTTCATATATATGTCCACCTGTCTCTATTAAAATCCCATACCAAGGACAGCCCTTTTTCACATATTCCTATTATACTTATAAACCTGACATCTGGCGAATTTAATTTAAAAAATATTAACATATGTATAAATTTTGTAAAAGAAAGCACCGCGAATTCTACTTCTTTATTCTGCGCTGTTATTTATTACATTTAGCTTTTTATCCTCTATTAAAGGATTTCTACGTAGTTAGCAATGACATCCAACAAAATACTTTAAAAACAGCAGACCAAAGTTTATTTGATCTACTGCTTAATATGTTGATAAAGAACATAAGCTTCGATATTTGAGACTTTCATACCACTAATCCTCATCATCGCTATACATTTTACGAATTCGTTCAAGTGCTTGATTCATCTCTTCTATTTCAATCGAAGTCGTTAAATATGAAACCTTTAGGTATCTACCCTCGCTGTCTTCTGCATAAGCTTCTACAGCTTTTTTTATTAGCTCTTCTGTCAATTTTTCTACAATAATCAACTGTTGGGGCCACCCGGGTTCAGAATAACCCCTATCCCCCATCAATGTTCCTATATTTTTAAGGGTAGAAACTACTAGTGTATAGGTATAACCATCGTCTAATGTAACAAATAGGTCAATATTATCATTTGTTATGTCTTCTATTTTGTCTAGTGTTGTTGGGTATTCAATATTAAGAACTTTCACTTAATCATTCCTCCAACTACTGATGCTTAGTTATCAATATTTTGATAACCTTATTTTCATTTCTTGAACATCTATTTACGCTTCATCATCGTTATAAAATCGTCGCTCTTTTTCAAGCATTCTATCTAAATCTTCCAAATAGTATCCAGTGGATAGATGTGTAAATTTTAGCCAATAAGCATGCTCCTCTGCATAGGCCTCTATTGCTTTTTTAATAAGATCCTCTTTCAGCTCCGTTACCACGATTAACTGCTGAACCCATCCCGGACTAGAGTACCCTTTTTCCTCCATAAATTTTGCAATATTTTGGACAGTAGATACAATCACTGTATACGAAAAGCCATCTTCTAACTCGACAAACACATCAATATTATCATCTGTGATGTCTTCTATTTTATCTAGTGTTGTTGGGTACTCAATATTAAGAACTTTCATCTTGCAAACTCGTTACTGATATTTTCTATTTCTTCATTTTCCTTTTTCATTTCTTTGAGCTTGTCCATCATATAAGCATTATCAAAATCTGTAGCTAAAAAAGCTACTTTCAACCAATAGCTATCCGCTTCAGCATAAGCTTCTAACGCTTTTTTTATTAGTTCTTCCTTTAATTCTTTAACAATTATTAACTGCTGGGGCCAGCCAGGAGTTGAAAAACCCTTTTTTCCCAATAAATTCTCAATACTTTTTACAGTAGAAACAATAACAGTGTATGTAAAACCATCTTCTAAATCCACAAAAACATCAATGTTGTCATTTGTGATGTCTTTTATTTTGTCCAAGGTTGTTGGGTAGCGTATAGCCTTTATCTTCATTACAATCATCCCCCTTTACCTATACTTGCTTAAATATTAATAGCGATATTCTCATTTTTCTATAGTTGCTGTAGTCTTACCAGCATCTCTACTACCCAAAGAACTTTTTTTCAATAACTGTTGTTGCTCTTTTCAATTTCTTCAAGCATTGATACAAACAAATCGTCAGTAATTGAATTGGATAAGTAATGGAGCTTTAGCCAGTAAGCATTGCCTTTTGCATGAGCTTCGATTGCTCTTCGAATGGTATCCTCTTGAAGTTCATCTACAATAATAAAAGGTGGTCCTTCCTCTAGATATCCGTTCTCCATCATATGTTCAATGTTTTTAATTGTTGCTACAACTACTGTATAAGAGAAACCATCTTCTAATGTTACAAATACATCAATGTTATCATTCGTTGGATCATTAATTTTATCTAAGGTTGTGGGGTATTCAATATTTAAGACTTTCATAACGTTACTCTTCATCATCACTACAAAATTCACGCTTACCTTCAAGACTCTTATCCAAAAGTTCAGCATCTATCATTGTTGATACATGGCTCAATTTTATCCAATACCCATCATCTTCGATTGCATGTGCCTCGATAGCTTCTGCAATTACTTCTTCATTTAATTCTTTCACAATCACAAATTGTGGTGCCAATCCTGGTTCTAAAAACTTTTTCCCTCTCATCAATGTCTCTATATTCTTTAAAGTCGCTACAATAATAGTATAGGAAAAGCCATCTTCTAACTCGACAAACACATCAATATTGTCATTTGTAATGTCTTCTATTTTATCCAAGGTTGTTGGGTAGACAATTCTCTTAACTTTCACAAAACATCTCCTTATTGCACTTCTTATTGATTGTATGGAAGCCCATAACTAATTTTCAAAAAAATCTTGCCATTAGAAAATAGTTACAGCATTAATTTACTCATGAAAATTATCTCCGTAAAGCTTTCGACGTTTTTCAAGAATTTCATCTAGTTCAGAAATATAAAACTCCGTAGTTAAATGACTAAGTTTAATCCAAAGTCCGTTATCTTCTTCTGCGTGTGCTTCTATTGCCGTTGTGATTAGTTCTTTTGTTAACTCTCTGACAATAACGAATTGGGGTGCTAAACCAGGTCTTAAGTAACCTGAAGACCCCATCAATGTTTGTATATTTTTCAATGTCGCTACAATTACAGTATAGGAATGACCATCTTCTAGCTCCACAAACACATCGATATTATCATTTGTGATATCTTCAATCTTATCTAAGGTTGTAGGGTACCTTATAGCTTTTATTTTCAAAAAGGTATGCTCCTTTATTTTTTCCTAAATACAACAGTGCCATCATCACTTGTTTTTACAACCTCTAGGTCTTTATATAAGCCATTTTTACTACCTTGAACTAATTTTCTATTAATCAATGTCCACTGATTCTTATTAATCTGATGCCAATCTAAATTTGTAATAACATCATTTAATATAAATTGTTCCCCAGACTCAAGCAGTCTAATTTTTTTCAATACTTCTTCTATTAGACTAGTTTGTTCCTCAAGCCTTTTTTTCTCTATTTCATCTAGCTCCATATGAAAATTTTTCGTCTCATCAATTTTTACTTGTAAATCTTCATTTGTGAAAGTATGCGCCATCGCATTCATTTTCAACCAAAATGCATCCTCTTGCGCATAAGATTTCATCGCTCGCCAGATAATCTCCTCTCGCAGCTCATCTACGATAATTTGCGGACACATTGGTTGCAAATAACCATCTTCCATCATCTCTGTAATGTTTTTAATTGTCGCAACTTCAATAACATAGGTAAAACCGTCCCCTAGCTCTACAAAAACATCAATACTCTCATTTCTTATATCATTTATTCTGTCTAAAGCTATGGAGTATTCAATATTCAAGACTTTCATACCACTAATCCTCATCATCGCTATACATTATGCGCCTTCTTTCTAGCACAGTATCTAACTCGTCTACATTGAATCCTGTTGCCAGGTTTGATACTTTTAAATACAATCCGTTTTCATCTTCCGCATAAGCCTCTATTGCTTTTTTTACTAATTCTTCTGTCAGTTCTTCTACAATAATTAACTGTTGCGGCCACCCGGGTTCTGAATAACCCTTATCCCCCATCAATGTTCCTATATTTTTAAGGGTAGAAACCACTAGTGTATAGGTATAACCATCGTCTAACGTAACAAATAGGTCAATATTATCATTTGTTATGTCTTTTATTTTGTCTAGCGTTGTAGGGTATTCAATATTAAGAACTTTCACTTAATCATTCCTCCGATTACTTATACTTATTTATCAATATTTTAATAACCTTATCTTCATTATCCTTATAGGCTTTTCCAATAATTTCAATCACACCATTAATTTTCCGATAAAAAACTCTTGCCCCATGCCTTCCCCTGATGTAAACAACATCTTTAAATAGATTTTTATATCCTGTACCAGGGTTTGTATTTCCTTTTGCCAATTCTTCGATTAAATGATCTGCCTCTCTTTGTGCAGCCTGATCTTTCCCCATTTTTTCCGCTTCTCTTACTAAACTAGAATCTTCATCAATCTTCGATACAACCTTAGGATTATCGCCGCCTGAGCTTTCGCCCCAATTTATTGTACTGATTGACACACCAGTAAGTAATTCAACAATTCCCACTGATACGGTTGCTAAGGCTTCGCTGACAACACTGCCATCTGCACGTAATAGCAAGGTCGCTGGCTCGCCAGTTACAGCATTCACTCCATAGCCAATAGATAAGCCGTTCCCTAAAGTTCTCAAGCCGTTAATCACGTATTGTGTGCCATTTACAATAAACAACACACTGGTAATGGTTGTATAGACTTTTCCAACTGGACTATCCATCAGCTTTTTATATTCTGCTAAGCGAAATTCTGCCATTAAATAGACGTATTCCGCAGTCAGCTTTGTATCCAGCTTACCATTCTTATAAACATAATAGTTCGGATTACCAAATTCGTCTACGGTTATTTCTAC
This sequence comes from Enterococcus sp. LJL51, assembly GCF_054871795.1. NCBI lineage: Bacteria > Bacillati > Bacillota > Bacilli > Lactobacillales > Enterococcaceae > Enterococcus > Enterococcus sp. LJL51. The sequence continues at coordinate 354,443 of NZ_JBTXLW010000001.1, forward strand.
ATCGTAATTGACACTGTCCAGCGCCTCACGCACCTCAGGTCTCTTACTCAGCTCTTCCTGACGTTTTTTCCACGCTTCATTAATTGGTCTGACCCAAGTCATATCCAGTTTGGTAATATCAAAGGTTCCTGAAGCAGCATTCCAGGCACCGCCTTTATTTAAGGCCGCAATGGCTCTGTCCAGATTATCCATATTTGTTTCTACATCTGAAAAGAGTGCAGGGGAAATACTATTAAACAAGTAGAGATCCTCCAATCGTTCCTCTAGCTTTCCTATTATGTCTTGGTTCATCATATATGCCTTTTCCATACGGAAATTTGGTTTTTCTTCTTTATTCATCGCTGCCGCATAGGAGCGCAGCAGCTCTCTACCAGCTTCTATCTGCTGTTTAATCCGATCCTCTTCAATATCGCCGCCGCCCACAATTTCCTCAAACTTTGCCGGAAACTGTGTCTGTGCCTCAATCATTGACTCCACTACCAAAACCATGGCTGTAGCAATTGGCGGATAGACAGTTCTGAAATAGTTCCGAGCGGAATTATAGGTTTTCCCAGATAACGGTGCATTCAAATAGGCATTGATGCTATCCCTTAATGTGCCTGTATTTCGTAAATAGTCATGTGCCATTTGTACTGCTGCACTTGTTTGCGCCTCTACTTCTCCAACAAAAAAACTAAGTCCCATCATCACCCTCCTTTTTTTCTTCTGAATACAGTTGCCGCCTTGCATTAATTAATTCGTCTTCTTTAGCCGCAAACAGCTGAAGCTCTTGTTGAAGCGCCTCTCTATTCGTGTCTATTGTCAGCAGGTTTGCTCGATGAAGCTGAAGAAACTCGTCTTCCAGATTTAGTACAAACTGCTGTGTTCGTCCGTGACTACTATAAATAATATCTAGCAAAAATTCTTCCTGATCGGTAGAAAGTCTCTGATAGTCTGCTTCTAGCTCCTCCAGCAGCCTTTGCTTTTTTCTTTGTGTATCCTGTTGTTGTTCAAGCTCTGATAATTGCTGTGCTATCTTTTCTTCAGTATCTGTCATCTAAAAACCACTCTTTCCTGGTCTAGGTAATTGACTCAAACCATCAAAGCCTTTACTTAGCTTTTGATCGATTGCCGCGAATTCCTGTGAAACAGAATGGATATTGTTCCCATCTCTCGTCAGTGCATTAGAAACTGCCTGGCTTGATGCAGGCATTCGCTGTAGGCATCGCTGTGCATTCTTATTTCCAGATACGTTTGTTTTACTGGCAGTAGCTGTTGGTGCCGAGCTATTTGCCAGCACACTGGCCGCTTGGCTTAACCGCTGCGAAACAACGCCAGCAACTGTATAATTTACATTTAGACCATTCATTTGTTTACTCCTCTCAAATTACAGTCTAAATTAAGATACCATTAGAAACAAGAAGTTTTTTATTAGTGAAATAATTATTATCTTCATAAAAAAACAAACTTTACTGAACAGCCGGCAAGCTTTTATTTTGACCAAATATTACTCTATTTGTTTTTTTCCTAGGATTTCCTCCTTCAATAAACCTGGGATAATAGCGTGTAAAATGCAAACAGCAGCTAGCTCTGTTCCAGTTAAATTCTATTCGAACTAGCAGCCTCATTTGATAAAAATACAATAATGCTCTGCTAATCGATAGCAGACTTTCTCAGGGAAAAGTCGAATTTCCCTAATAAAAAAACAACTAGCAAGCCAAAATAATTTTTTAGCTTACTAGTTGTTTTTTTATTAATCGCGATTATCACGATTTTCTATTTTTCTTGACCGTTCAATTAAATGTGTTTTTCTCGTATTTCCGATAATTAATGGAACCGACTCATAGCGAACATCGCTGTACTCTAAACCAAACCAGTTCTCTGGTAGAATAGTCAATTTTTTTATTGCCAGCTTCAGCTGCATAATCTGGCGGTCCCATTTTTTCAGCTCTGTCACTTTTGAGAGCTCTTCCCGAATCAAAATGAATTGGAAATCGCCGACTTCACGGCCAGGAGTAATCGTATATTCCTGAGGCTGTTTTGGTAAACGTCCTTCCTTCATCAAATCATGAACAATTTGACGAAGATAAACATTGACCTCCTGTGCTACTCTAAAGCCTAGATATAGTTGAACCTGAACGATAAAATCCGTACCCAGCATGTCTACAGAATATTCTTTGGTAAAGGGCTCATCCGTTACTTCTACATTCACAAACCAATAGACCTTAGCCCGCTTCGGACGTTTATCTAGAATAGAGTACATGACTGCCCGGCCGATTTCATCGCTAATCAAATCCGGCGTCATAAACACTACATTTGTTTGATACATTGGAATCCGCGTATCTCCCCGCATCCGTTCCAGCTGATCAATATAATCACTAATCGGCACTGTATCAGCCGTCTTCTCTTTGATAATGTTGCCCCATTCCCAAATTGTCATAATCGCTAGAATCAGCAAAGCAATGACTACAGCTACATAGCCGCCATGGAAGAATTTGACAATACTGGAAATAAAGAAGACCGTTTCAATGCTGGCAAAAAACAACGTAATCAGATAAACGAAGGGTCTTGGAACTCCTCTTTGTTTTAAGAAGAACATCAGCAGAATCGTGGTCATCAGCATGGTTACTGTGATGGATAGACCGTAGGCTGCTTCCATATGAGTGGATGTTCGAAAACCGATAACAACAGCTGAACAAGCCAGCCACAGCAGCATATTCAACGCAGGAATATACATTTGACCAATATTGGCTCCTGGATAGATAATTTTCATTCTAGGCAAAAGCTTTAGCTTAATCGCTTCTGAAACTAGTGTAAATGACCCGGAAATTAACGCCTGTGAAGCAATAATCGCCGCAATGGTCGCAAAGACAACCCCCACTAGCGTTAAGGAATTGGGCATCATTTCAAAAAATGGATTAAGGTTTTCCAAAGCAGCAATTGCTGGATCTTCTTTTGCACTTAGAATCCAAGCAGCCTGACCTAAATAATTAAGCAGCAAACAAACTTTTATATATGGCCAGCTAAAGCGGATATTCTTCTTGCCTACGTGTCCTAAATCAGAATACAATGCTTCTGCCCCTGTTGTTGCCAGAAAAACATTTCCTAAGATAAATATCCCCAAATGATTTTCGGAGCTAAAAAGCAGCTCTACAGCATAATAAGGATTTAATGCACGAATCACTGTCAAATCCTGACTGAAATTCACTAAGCCCATTAAGCCTAAAAATGTGAACCAGAGAAACATGATTGGACCAAAGGCCTTTCCTACCGCATCTGTACCGAACCGCTGAACAGAAAATAATACCAGAATAATAACTAATGTGATAATGACTATAATGTTCTGATCCATACCGAAACGGTCAAAAAACATGGGTATCCCCCGCAAGCCTTCGATAGCTGTCGTCACGGTTACCGCTGGTGTCAATACTCCATCAGCCAGCAGTGCTGCCCCGCCAATCATTGCGGGTATAATTAAATATTTACCACTCTTCCTTACTAATGTATAAAGAGAAAAAATTCCTCCCTCGCCATGATTATCTGCGTTCAAAGCAATCATGACATATTTTACAGTGGTTAGAATCGTCAATGTCCAAAAAATCAACGAGACGGCACCAATAATAAAGTTTTCTGATACCTCAGTAATCCCGCCGTTATCTCCAACAATTGCTTTCATTACGTACAAAGGACTCGTCCCGATATCACCATAGACGACACCCATCGCCACCAACACTCCCGCAGCTGTCAACTTGCGGTGATTGTTTGAAGCTTTAAACTCCTTGCTCACACTCTTCTCCTCCTACAACAGTTTCACTAAATGACTAACAAAATAAAAGACCTGAATGAACGCGCTAAAGAATCGTTCATTCAGGTCTTTTTAACATGCTGAATATCAAGCTGAGACCTTGTGAACTATCTGTTTTTAGCCGTTGTTTGTAACAGCCGGAACAGCCAATCACGTTCATTTGAACTAAACTATAATACTCTTAAGGTCATTTAGCAACTTATATTATCAAAAGTAGAAAAAATAATCTGATTTTCAATTATTCAACAGTAATTTCTCATGATTTTTTAGTCCTCTTCTTCCTCTGTCGAGAAGTGGAACTTAATCATTTCATTCACAAAAATTGGAACAATAGATAGTGCTGCAACTAGTACCCAATGGGTTAATCCGATTGGGACTAAATAGAATAATTCCTGAGTGATCGGCAGTAAGGCGATAACTGTCGTAATGACAATTGCTAAAACAGCCATTTCGAACAATGATTTATTAGAAGAAAGCTTCACTTGGAAGATTGATTTTGTACTTCTAACATTGAAAACATGTAGGATAGACGAGTAAGCTAAGACTAGAAAAGCGACTGTCTGGCCTACTTCATGACTGGCACTCACCCAATGAGAAACACCGTCAACAAATGCTCCTAGATAGAAACCGAACAGGGTCACTACTGTAAATGCCGCAGCATTAATCGCAATCTTCTTCCATAAGCCGCGGGCAAAAATCCCTTCTTGCCGAGGAATTGGCGCTTCTGTCATAATATCTTTTTCAGCAGGCTCTCTTCCTAGCGCAAATCCAGGAAGTCCATCCGCTACCACATTAACAAACAACAGCTGAACAGCTGTAAAGGGCGCTCCCCAGCCTAACAGCATCGCAATAAGTACAATGAAAATCTCTGAGACATTACAGCTCAAAAGAAAATTAATCGCCTTGCGAATGTTCCGGTAGACTGTACGTCCTTGAGCAACTGCATCAACAATGGTTGCAAAGTTGTCATCAGTAAGAATCATATCTGAAGCACCCTGAGCCACATCCGTTCCGGTAATTCCCATCGCACAGCCGACATCACTAGCTTTAAGTGCCGGAGCATCATTGACCCCGTCGCCAGTCATCGCAACTACAGCGCCTGTCCGCTGCCAGGATTTAACGATTCGAATTTTATCTTCCGGAGTCACACGAGCATAAACAGACAAATCCTTCACTCGCTCATCCAGCTCATCATCGCTTAGCTTACGAAGCTCTGCACCTGTCATTGCTTCCTTTTTAGTTGTTAGAATACCTAATTCTTTTGCAATTGCTCCTGCGGTTACTACATGATCTCCTGTGATCATTACTGTTTTAATGCCCGCTTTTCTCGCTTTTTCAATAGCTCCTTTACTCTCTGGTCTCGGCGGATCAATCATCCCAATCAAACCAGATAAACGCAATCCCTTTTCCAACGCTTCAGAAGTGATTTCCTGAGGCTCTTCATCATAAATTGCATAACCTACTGCAATTACCCGTAAAGCTCGTTTACCAAAGCGGTCATTAACAATTGCTGCCTGATCTACATCGCCATAGCGAAAACGAGCCAGCAAGACATCAAAGGCTCCTTTGGTAATAGAAATGTATTTCTTGCCCATTTTATGGACAGTCGTCATCATTTTCCGTTCGGAATCAAAAGGCAACTCTGCAATTCTCGGATATTTTTCTTCCAGCTCATCCTTTGTATGATAATTTTCTTCAACTGCCCGAACGATGGCAGCTTCTGTTGGATTGCCTTTGATAGTCAAATCATCGTCTTCTCTCTCAACAGTAACATCGGTACATAAGGCGGCCATTTTCAATACTTCCATTGCCTCGTTTGTCATCGCATCTTCTGTGTCTGTTACTTCATCCCCACGGGACCAGACACGACGGACCCGCATTTTATTCTGTGTTAGGGTTCCTGTTTTGTCTGAACAAATAACATTTGCTGTACCTAGAGTTTCTACTGCGGGCAGCTGCCGAATAATCGCATGCTTTTTCGCCATTTTCTGAACACCATAAGCAAGCGTCAGTGTTACAATGACCGTCAATGTCTCCGGAACTGCAGCAACTGCTAGCGAAACTGCAGTCATAAACATATCAAGCATCGGCTCCCCTTGAAGCTCACCAATAATAAAAACTAAAACAGCCGCACCTAAAGCTAAAATGCTGATTCGTTTTCCCAGCTGATTCAGTCTCTTTTGCAGCGGTGTTTTCTGCTGCTCATTCCCGCTTAGAAGCCCAGCGATTTTACCCATTTCCGTATCCATACCAGTAGAGGTAACGACTGCCCGACCGCGGCCGTTAGAAACCGTACAGCCTTTAAATACCATGTTAATTTGATCGCCCAGAGATTCCTCTTCTGAGGCTATGTACGCTGCGTCCTTCTCAACAGGTTCACTTTCTCCTGTCAAAGCAGATTCCTCCACCCTCATTTGAGAGGCTTCCAGCAAGCGGGCATCTGCAGTAATCATTGAGCCTGATTCTAATACTAGAATGTCCCCAACTACCAAGTCCTCTGCATCCACACTTTCAACTTTGCCATCTCTTAATACCGTACTAGTCTGCTTATTCATATCCTTCAATGCATCCAAGGATTTTTCAGCATTTCCTTCTTGGACAATAGCCAAAACGGAATTAATAATGACAATTGCAATAATTAGAATACCTTCAAAGTAATCGCCGTGCTCTGTCGCAATTGCTGTATAAAACGAAATTGCTGCAGCAGCTAATAAAATAATTGTTGTAAAATCCTTCAAGCTAAGCAAGAATTTTTTAGCGATAGAGGTCTTCTTTTCTTCCTCAAATTTGTTTCCGCCGTTTTCCTGCAGCCGGCGCTCTGCTTCTTTCTGTGTTAGCCCGTTTTCCACGTCTGTTTTACTGTCTTTTACAACATCTTCGATTGATTTCTGATAAATATCCATCCTATCCCCCACTTCAATTTCTTCCTATTTAAATAGTAGTACTATACATTAACTATAACATGAAAATTTTTTAGACATCAATAAATACGCTTTTCTTTCGGACAATTCGTAAAATAGATGTTTATTTATTTTTTTCAAAAAAAGGGTATAAATTTATTGAAAACGCTTTCTTTTAATGGTATTATATAGATGAGGGAAGGAGGAACTACAACATATTGAAGAATTTCTCGAGTTTCAATAGATCATATCAAAGAATTAAGAAAGTTTGTTGGAAGTAAAATATTCACCTTTTAATCAGTTTATATGTGTAGAGTACCAAAAGTGCAAACTATTAGAAAGTATGTTTATTTATCAAGATAAACTTGATAGTGTTTTAAGTTTCAAACCTTGAACGAAAAGCTAAGTTTTGTTGAATCAAAAAGAAATTCAGTAATGCTTTACATGTGTAACAGAAGTTTAACAATTCAATATGTTGGATCCTTCCAGTTAAATGAGCCAAGCTATTCGAGAAGCTTGGCTTTTTGCTATATTATATTTGTAACAAAAACAAAGATATGGTATATTGACTATGCACTTTCTATTATTTAACCATAATCTAAATATTGGAGGGATTTGCATTGCCAAAAAAGAAGAACTCATCATTTGAGAGTTCCATCCACGTCTACAGAGCTATGAAGCGTATGACCCAACAGGAATTAGCTGATAAAGTAGGCGTATCAAGACAAACAATTATTCAACTTGAGCGGAATAGATATAACCCTTCTTTACTATTAGCTCATGACATTGCTGAAGTCTTTGAAGTTCCTATTGAAAAAATATTTACTTTCAAAAGATTAACAGACCAGTCACAAGAAGAATCAAACTAGAACACCTCCCTTCGGGAAGGACTCGCACGGTATGACCGATTCTTTAAAATCTTTTTTCGATAATTTACCTGTAAATCATTGGTCTAGCTTATTAGTGGTAATATTATCAATCGCTTTTCTGGTTTACTCTATCTATTTCTTTTTCAGTAAAGAAGGACGAGATAAACGGGGAAAGAAAATTATCTCAACGGCTAGTTTCATTTCTTTGTAACGATTATATTGCTAATCGCACTTAGCAATGTCTTTTATGAAATAGCTACTCATAATTTGGTGGCCTACTTTTGGATAATCAATTCAATCATACTTCTTGTTTCTGCAACAGAAGCACTGATGATTGTAACACTGAAGAAATTGAACTAACTGAGATACAAAGAGGCGAAAAACCTTAGCCGGTTTTTCGCTTTTTTGTTCGGTCTTTTACCCAGCGCTATCTCAATCAAATCTATATTCATTTATAAGGTGTCTAGTCATACTATAGATTTTTCATAAAAGAACAAAAATCATATAAGAATAAGTATAAACGTTCTTCGTCTTATAGTAAAGTTTATTTTTTAAAAAATACAATATATTTTTTTATATTCTATTTAATATCAATACAGCTCAGTCCTATCTGAATACAAAAATCTAAGAAAAGAGTCTGGGACATAAACAAAATCCCAGACTTTTGACATCCCTAAAACCGAATAAACGGTATTCCAAAAGCAGCTTTCTCGGAAATAAGCCGAATAATCTCAAAAATATGAGAAGCTATTTTCGTATTATTCTTCTTATTTCTCGGAGCTGAACACTTTTGTCACAACCTCTTTTCTTAGATAAACTTTCCTTATTTAAACTGACTATTCCGGCAAATACTCCTAACTATTCCTCGGAACAGCGTCTGTGGTTTATTGCTTGATAGAATTTTATACGGCTGCTTTGATTCATTATTTTACAAACATAGCATCGCCAAAGCTGAAAAAGCGGTATCGTTCATTAACCGCATGCTGATATGCCGCTAAGGTCTGTTCTCTCCCAGCAAATGCACTGACCAGCATAACTAATGTTGATTTTGGCAAATGAAAATTAGTAGAAAAAGCCTGCACAATTTTAAACTCGTAGCCTGGTGTAATAAAAATACTTGTCCAGCCGCTGTCGGCTTTAATTGCTCCATCAAATTTTGTGCCGATTGTTTCCAGTGTACGAATTGACGTTGTTCCTACAGCTACAATTTTTCCGCCGTCAGCTCTTACAGCATTCAGTTTTTCAGCTGCTTCTTCAGTCAAGCGATAGAATTCGCTGTGCATTTCATGCTCCTCCACGTTCTCTACAGAAACTGGTCGGAATGTTCCCAATCCGACATGAAGTGTCAAATAGACAAGCACTACTCCTTTTTTTTCAATCTTATCCAACAGTTCCTGCGTGAAATGAAGACCGGCCGTTGGTGCTGCAGCAGAACCGTTTTCTTTAGCATAAACAGTTTGATAGCGTTCCGGATCCTCTAGCCGTTCTTTGATATACGGCGGCAGCGGCATCTCACCCAGCGACTCTAAAATTTCCAGAAAAATCCCTTCGTAATCAAAGGTGATAATCCGACCGCCATGATCCAACTCTTCAATAACCGTTGCCTTCAGCCGGCCATCGCCGAAACTAATCTGTGTGCCTTTTTTAGCACGACGGGCTGGTTTGATTAGCGTTTCCCAAGTATCCCCTTCTTTATTCGTCAACAGCAGCACTTCTAAGTGTCCACCAGTTTCAGGCTTTTCGCCATAAAGACGAGCTGGAAGCACACGTGTATCATTCATTACTAAGGCATCGCCAGGATTCAGCTCTTCAATGATTTCATTAAAATGTTTATCCTCAATTTCTCCCGTTTCTTTATCCAACACTAAAAGCCGGGAGCTTGTTCGATCTGCCAATGGTGTTTGAGCAATCAGCTCTTCCGGCAGTTCAAAATCAAAATCTTCTGTACTAAGCATTATGTTCACCTTCACTCTCTTACATATCCTCCGCTATTCTATCATTTTTCCTCTAACACACCAAGTACAAAAACTACGAAGTCTCGTTTCAAGTCTTTTTACATCACCTTTTATTACTTTTCACTCCTAACTCAAAACCATTATTGTATCTCCTTACCGAGATAGCTTATACTTATTATAAAAGGAGTGAGTGAATGAAAATAAACTATCACTTACAGCTGCAGGATTGGCTGGAAATTAGTGCAGTCTTTCAAAAAATTTCTCCAAAAAATAAACGCTCCATGCTGATTCGTTTAGCTTTAATCATTATTATTACTTGTATGATGTTTGTTTTCGTAATGAACCGGGACTATATTTTAGCACTAAGCTATCTGGCTCTTGCATCCCTTCTGCTATTTGCGACCTTTTTTTTACCAAAGAAAAGAGCTGTGAACTACTATAATAATCCTGAAAACAGGCATATTTTCGATTCATTGGAAATGACGATTGACGAGACAGGTGTAACCTGTGGAGCGGAAACTGCGCATTCCTTTTCAGACTAGTCATTATTTCCAAAAATTAATGAAACAAATAACCATTTCCTTTTCTTCCGCTCTGAAAAAGTAATTACAGCTGTTCCAAAAAATCAACTGACAGCGGCAGAAATTGAAAAACTTAGGACTATGGTTCAAACATACTATCTCCCCGACTTAACTCAACTAAAGCTATGATCGTTTAGTAAAAATAATGCATGGACATTTTCCTAAAAAAAAAACAAAATTACAGACTAATTTAAACATTGCAAAAGTAAAAGGCTATTCTCTTGGCTATTTGTCGGAATTTCTATATACTTATTTTTAGTAAGTGTAATTAAAGGAGGAAAATATGATGAAACCTTTCATCCACCATGTTTCTTTATTAACTAGACACAGTAAAGAAAATCAGGCCTTTTATATCAAACTGCTGGGATTGCGTTTTGTGAAGCACACTGTCAATCAGGATAACCATCGAATGATTCATGATTATTACGGGAACTACTACGGTGCTCCTGGTTCAGTTATCACTTTTTTTCTTGTACCACTGCTTGGACAGCGCTATGACAACGACCATTATTTAAGCACTATTGGACTTAAAGTTCCTAAGGACAGCCTATCATTTTGGAAAAACAGATTGACAGAGCATCATATAGATTATAAGGATTTCGGACAAGAACTTCATTTTAACGATCCTGACCAAGTAGCTATCCGTCTAGTGGAGGTCAATCAGCCGCCTCTAACAGAAAAGTTTCAAACTGCTGGAGATATTCCCCCTTTAAATCAGATTTTAGGGTTATTATCCACTGAATTTCATGTGCAGGAACCGAAGCTAACTACTGCTTTCTTTGAAAAACTACTAGGCTGGCACACAGAGAATCAGCGGATTATGCTGAATGAGACAGATTTCATCGATATTCTTCAAGCTTCAGGACAGGAAAAAATGCGCATGGGACGAGGCAGCATGGATCATGTCGCCTTTGCAGTGAAGGACGATGCCGCTCTTGATGTCTTACATCACAAAGCTAAGGAACAAGGCTGGCTGATTGAAAAAATTATCAGTCGCGGTTATTTCAAAAGCTTGTACATTCGGGAGCCGGGAGGAAACAGGGTTGAGTTTGCAACTATCGCTCCTGGGTTTACCATTGACGAGCCATTGGAAAGCCTAGGTGAACATTTTGCTCTCCCGCCATTTCTAGAATCCCAGCGAGCGGAAATAGAAAAAAATATTTATGAAGAAAAATAGCTGGAATCCCCCCTTTTTTTTTGAAAAAATTTTTACTCTCAATTAGTTGTTTGCCCTAGTCGGAGAAGTGTCTGATTAGGGTCTTTTTTTTGACCTTTTCTATACTTTTTTATTCAATTAACTAGTCAAATTCATTCACTAATAATTTTATCTTTGAAAACATTTTGTTTTAAATAACATATTTAATAATTGTTTTTATTTATCATAAGAAATCAAAAATACGTCTTAGTTGTTTTAAGTTTCTTTTTCAAGCATACTAGTAGTGAGAGACTATTAAGAAGTTAGAGGTGAACGTTTTGATTGAGTTTCAACATGTGTACAAAATTTATAAGGGCGGCAAGGTGGCCGTCGAAGATGTCAATCTTTCTTTTGAAAAAGGTGAATTTATTTGCTTTATCGGTACCAGTGGAAGTGGAAAAACTACTTCAATGCGAATGATTAATCGAATGACTGATCCTACAAAAGGCAAGATTTTGATTAACGGCAAGGACATTCAGTCTGTTAACCCGGTGGAACTGCGCAGGAAAATCGGTTATGTGATTCAGAATATAGGTTTGATGCCCCATATGACAATTCGTGAAAATATTACGTTGGTTCCCCGTTTATTAAAAGTCGATCAGGCCAGCCGCGATAAAACTGCAGAAAAAATGATTGATTTGGTAGAGTTGCCTCGTGAAATGCTGGACCGTTATCCCCATGAGCTTTCCGGCGGACAACAACAACGGATTGGCGTAGTTCGTGCGTTGGCAGCTGACCAAGACATCATTCTGATGGATGAGCCCTTTGGTGCGTTAGACCCTATCACTAGAGATTCTTTACAGGATCTTGTAAAGGATTTGCAGGAACGCTTAGGAAAAACAATCATCTTTGTAACCCATGATATGGATGAAGCTTTAAAGCTGGCTAACCGAATTGTTATTATGAGCGAAGGAAAAGTAATTCAGTTTGATACACCGGATAATATTCTTAACGCACCAGCCAATGAATTTGTAGAAGAACTCATCGGAGAGGATCGTCTCATTCAGGCAAAATCCAATACAACAACGGTGGGAGAAGTTATGTCTCACAACGCGGTAACAATTACTCCTGAAAAATCACTGTCAGAAGCCATTAAGGTCATGCGTGAAAAGCGTGTGGATACTTTACTGGTTGTTGACGGACAAGGGATTTTAAAAGGATTCATCGATGTTGAAACACTTGACCGCAGCCGCAACAAAGCAACCAGCGTCAGTGACATTATTAATCCGGATGTTTTCTTTGTAAAAGAAAATTCCCTACTTCGAGATACACTTCAAAGAATTTTAAAACGAGGAATTAAATATGTTCCCGTGGTCAGTGATAAGAAGAAAGTCGTCGGTATTCTAACCAGAGCCTCATTGGTTGATATTGTCTACGATGTTATCTGGGGTGAAGAAGAGCTTGCAACTATCGCTTCAGAAAATGCTCCAGATGAAGCTGCGGCTGTCGCTCAGGCGGAGGTGGAGCAGCATGAATGAGTTTTTAATGGAAAAAGGCGGAGAACTGATTACACGGACTGGTGAGCATATTTTCATTTCCGCTGTTGCATTAGCCTTAGGGATTCTTTTTGCCGTTCCATTGGGAATTCTCTTAACCAGAACTAAGCGGACTGCTGCGATTGTCATCGGGTTGACTAGTGCACTGCAGACGGTTCCTTCTCTGGCTCTTTTGGCATTAATGATTCCTATATTTGGTGTTGGGAGATTCCCGGCAATCGTAGCCTTATTCATCTATTCCCTATTACCGATTTTAAGAAATACCTATATTGGTATAAAAGATGTCGGTGCTGATTACAAGGATGCTGCTAAAGGGATGGGAATGACAAATACTCAGTCAATTTTCATGGTTGAACTGCCTATTGCTACACCAACGATTATGGCCGGCATTCGTCTTGCTGCGGTTTATGTTATTGCCTGGGCAACCTTGGCTTCCTATATCGGAGCAGGCGGGTTAGGCGACTTTATCTTCAGCGGGCTGAACCTGTATCGGGCAGATTTGATTTTTGGCGGTACCATTCCAGTTGCGTTAATTGCTTTAGCTGCTGATTTCCTGTTAGGTTTGCTGGAAAAGAAATTAACACCTATGGCATTACGGGAGGAATCAGAATGAAAAAATTAAAAAAACTTATGTTAGGCCTGCTGCTTTTGTTCAGCACAGGCGCTTTATCCAGCTGTTCGCTGCCTGGTCTGGCAAGTGGAAATGATGCGAATACAATCAGTATCGCCGGCGGATCAACCTCCGAAATCCAGATTCTGGCAAATGTAGTCAAAGGCATGATTGAGCATTATACAGACAAGGATGCAGTAATTATCAATAATCTAGCCACTACGACTGTTATTCATCAATCAATGATTAATGGTGATACCAGTATCTCTGCAGCACGCTATACAGGTACAGACTTAACAGGTACCCTGCAGCTGCCACCGGAAAAAGAACCGGAAAAAGCTTTTGATATCGTTGAAAAAGAGTTTCAGGAACGGTTCAAACAAACTTGGTTTCCTTCTTACGGCTTTGCCAATACCTATGCATTTATGGTAACTAAGGAAACAGCTGCAAAATATAATTTAAAAAAAATCAGCGATTTGAAGAACGTCGCAGATCAACTGACTGCCGGTGCTGATACTTCTTGGATTGACCGTAAAGGAGATGGGTATGAAGGATTTACTCAAGAATATGGTTTTGACTTCAAACGTGTCTTTCCAATGCAGATTGGTTTAGTTTACGATGCTGTTGCTGCTGGAAAAATGGATGTCGTGCTAGGCTATTCTACCGACGGACGTATTGGCAGCTATGATCTTGTTATGCTGGAAGATGATTTAAAATTCTTTCCACCATATGATGCAAGTATTGTGGCCACAGATGCCATTTTGAAAGACAACCCGGAATTAAAAGAAATTCTTGGTAAGCTTTCAGGTAAGATTTCTACAGAAAAAATGCAGAAATTAAACTTTCAGGCAGATAATGACTTAATGGAACCAGCAATTGTGGCAGAGAATTTTTTACGTGAGAACCATTACTTTGAATCTGACGGAGGTGGGAAAAAATGACGAATTTACAAGATATGAATCTTTTCGAGCAGTTCTTTTATTACTTTAGCCAAAACGGCAGCTATGTATTCAGTCAGGTCGTTCGACATTTTCTGATTTCCGTATACGGTGTTCTCTTTGCCGCAGCGATTGGGATTCCCATCGGGATTTTTATTTCCCGCCGAGTAAAGCTGGCAGGCTGGATAATCAGCATTGCCAACCTAATTCAAACTGTCCCCTCTTTAGCAATGCTCTCTATTTTGATGCTGGGCTTAGGACTTGGAGTAAATACTGTTATTGTTACAGTTTTCCTATACTCTTTACTGCCCATCATCAAGAACACCTATACAGGGATGAGACAAGTGGATAACAATATTCTCGACGTAGGAAAAGGTATGGGCATGACAAAAATTCAACGCTTGTTCATGGTTGAACTGCCTCTCTCTGTTTCTGTTATTATGGCAGGAATACGCAATGCCTTAGTCGTAGCCATTGGAATTACTGCTATCGGTGCCTTTGTTGGTGCCGGAGGGTTAGGGGACATTATTATTCGCGGTACAAATGCGACAGACGGTACCTCCATTATCTTGGTTGGTGCAGTTCCTACTGCCTTAATGGCAATTATTACTGATTGGGTGCTCGGCATGATTGAGCATCGTCTCGACCCGGCAAGTAAACATTCTTCTTAATTAGCAGAACGAACTTATTCAGCTCTCAAGCAGTAAAAACGAGTTATAAATAGGTCCTAACTAAGCAGGTCATTGACAATAGCCACCTGAGTCAATGGGTGCTAAACTATAAAACCAAAAAAAGCGGCAACTTGACTTAAGGAAGTCAATTGCCGCTTTTTTCTGTTTAATCTATAATCCCATTTGGAAAAAGCAGTTCCTTTTGCTTTTTTAAACGGTAACGAATCTGATGGATAAAACTCTCTGGTTCAATAACCTTTAGAAAAGGACCAAAAGAAAGAATATTTATCACTAGCTCTGTTTCGTAATGTGCCGGGTAATAAATAGTGAGCGAATACTCCTTTTCATTCTCTGTCTTTTGCGTTACCTTACGATAATTAGAAAAATGAAACATTGCCCGCTCCAATGTATCTCGATCATCTCTTAGCAAACAAACAATCTGCTTCTCTGCTTCCCTCGCAGAGAAGCTTTCTGATAGAGGAGTAGTCAGGTCATGATTTTCCAGCATTTCTACTTGTCGGATTTCCGAAAGATTAAAGATTATTCCTTCCCAACTGCCGTTTTTTGTCAACCGTTGACCCTTTAATCGAAACTTATCATTTTTTTGTGAATATTCCAGTTTTTCCGGCTTGATTGTATGACAAATGCTTTCTTCACGACCTAAGGTCTGATACTTTACTGTGGTCAGCCCATCACTAGTAATTGCCTTTAACAAAGTCCGGGCATTCTGCTGATAGTCTTCATTTTCAAAAGGGTCTCCAGACTGAAATTGATCAAAATAATCAATATCAGTCAATGAAAATAAGCACTCTTCTTCCTTAAGTATCTGATTAAGCTCTGCCAACTGTTCTGTTGTTAAAAAGAGATGAATTTTCGGGTCCTGTAGTATAGTCTTTAGCCAGCGTTTTTCTAGTTTTGTTGTTGGCTGAAAGCTGTCATTTGCCGTTATCCGCTGGAAATTATTCTCCTTTTTTTTCAGCAGATGCCAATTGTCTTCTTCCGACAATAGGTAGGGAAGTAAACTAAAAGCTGTTTCTCCATAACCATAAGCTTCAGCCAGCTGTCGAATTTCCTCTTCACTGCGTTCTTTTTTTGCCAATACCTTGGAGACAATCTGAAAATAGCGTCCATAGACTTCATGAAATAATTGATTCATCTTGGTCACCTCCAAAATACATCTCGTGCATCTGCTGATAATCCTGCCAAAATTTCTGTTCCCATGTACGGTTGCTGCATTGAATTCGCTGAATACGGCCAAAAAAAGTTCGTAAAAATGGATTTAAAGCAACCATATCCGTTAACTCAATTGAAAAAAGAAATTCATTTTCACCTAAGTGTGTAACTGTTCCCTGACGCTTTTCTTTTTCCAGCCTGCGAATTAGGTACTGTTCTTTTTTTTCATCAATTGCTAGATAAACTTTTAACCGTTGGGTCCTTCTGCTGCTCAGCGCAGCATTCCAATTAATTTTCTTTTGCGCTAAAAACTGTGTATGCAGACGCTCAAACTGGACGGCCTCGCTGCCTAACTTCACATTAGAAATGAAGTTGACCCGTACTGAATAAAAATGTCTTTTCCCTGTGACCCGACCAATCAGATATTGCCGCCCTGACTCACAGCTTGAGCTGAATTTAACCGGGATAAAATCTTCAAAATGCTGCTTTTCAGTTTCAAAAGAAATAGCCCGCCGCTGATAAATTGCCTCTAACAGCTGCAGCGTAACCTGACTATCTAAAATCTGAACTGGAAATGCGTGCTTAAACTGAATTGGTGTTGCCTGTGGTTCATCCTTCAAAAGATAATCTCCTAATAAGCCTACAGGAAAGATTTCCTTATAGAAGCTAATAGCCAAACGAAGCTCATCATTTAATACTAAAGGGGGCACCTGAAAATAAATACATTCTCTTGCAGCCTTTTTTTCCTTGAAGAAGCCTAAAGCCGTATACTCCTTCAATTTTTTTCTAATCGTCAGAGGGTCTAAAAAATAGCCATCAGAAAAGCCAGAAAGGTAGCTGTCATCAATTTCATCAACTATCTCTTGTACAGTCCAGCCCTTAGTCCCCTGCAGAATATCCAGCAAAGTAAAATGCAGAAAAATGTCATTCTTCGTAAAGGATTTTGCCCCCCAAACAGCGCTTAATGGATTCGCTGTGCTTTTATTCGGGTCTAATTCTAAGCGTACCCGTTTCTTTCCATGAACGGTTTCCGTTACAATCCATTCAGATAAATAGCTTTCGATTCTTCTGCGTTCATTATCGTACCCTCTTTGACTTCCATAAACAAAGTCATCCCGCTCTTTAAAACCGTAAATATAAAAGTCCCGAGTATATTTTCGAATCTTATCAAAATTTTTGACTAATTCCTGAAATTTTTTTGCCATAATCTATAACCCTCAATCAACCTTTTTCATTAATTGTAAACACAACCTTCCGCAGTACGCAACTTTTTTTTAAAGATAGATCAGGAGGTTTTCGTTATGATACAAGTATAAACTTTTACAGGAGGTCTATTATGGCAATTATCAAGCTGACATCAACCAATCCAAAATTATCTTATATCTTATATAAAAATCCGGAAAGCGGGCTGCAGTTAAGAAAAATACGAAAGGGCATGGGCTATGGCTGGTATGCAGATGCTCAAACCTATCTAGCTTACTTTACAGATCAAGGGAACCCTTCGTTATCCTTTCGTCCAAACCGGGAAGAGGAATTTCATTATCTAAACAGCGCTCAATATCAAGCGCCGCTCGCGTATCTTTCACTGTTGACTGAATTTTTCAGCTATCCGTTTAAGCAGCAGGAATCTGATACGGAAGGATTTCTTCATCAGCTGGAACTGCCCTTCATTGCAATTAGACGCTCTTATTTCCTGCGTTTTTTCAGACAGCAGTTTCCTGATATTCAGTTCAACTATGAAGAAACAGCAGTTGGATATGGTACCTTGATTATTCAAACAGAAGGTTCCCTTCACGATTTACTGCATACTGCTCAGCTTTTTCTCGCTTTCCAAGGATTATTCGGAAGAGAATTTATGGATGAAACAGAGGGCTTGATTCAAAAATACGTTCATTCCTTGAATGCAGTGGATGCTCCATTCTATATCCGAAATCTTTTTGCCCACCATTTTTTAAGCAGAAGGAACCTTTTTAATCACTTTAAAAAACAAATAGAGACAACCAATCGTTATGAAATTGACTTTAGCTTTGGTGGTACCAATCTCCAAAGAAGAAATTTTGCGGAGTCGCTTCTTGACTTTGAACATCCTATATTGGATGTGGGCTGTGGAGAAGGCTACTATATTGGCGCATTTACAAACCATTTGAATGGTCAGCCTTATTACGCTGTAGATATTAACCCTGAAGTACTTGCTGCAGCGAAGGAAAAAGCTGAAAAAAAAGAACTGGAAAATGTTTCCTTCTATTCTTCTGTTGCTAGCTGGGAGCAGTTAAACATTACAGAACCGATTGACATCATTATGATGGAGGTTGCTGAACACATGCCTTTGGAAGAAGCAGAAGAGCTAATTCAAACCGTTTTAAGTAAAAATATTCATCAAATGATACTTTCCACACCAAATAAGGAATTCAATCATTACTACAGTCTTGCAGAAGATCAGATGAGACACACAGACCATTGCTGGGAAATGACTCGTCTGGAGTTTCAGCAGTGGATTGACAAGCTTGTCGCTAAGACAGACTATACTATCGATTACCTCGCAATCGGCGATAAAGTAAATGGTATTTCTACGACTCAGGGTGTGCGTATTCTACGAAAAAATAAGGAGGCATAATTTATGCTCATTCAAACAAAAACTCATACAATTTTCCTATTAATTGGTCCGACAGAATGTGGAAAAACAACCTTTTCAAAAGAAGTTCTAATGAAACAGCTGGGCTTTGAAGATTGTGAAAAAAACTTTTACAGCAATGTCCAATATATTTCGTCGGATGATTTACGTCAGGAAATTCTTGGACATGCGTATGATAAATACGATCAGGTAATGCTGGAGGCTAGTAATGTGGCTTTCCCCTACCTGCGAAAAAGACTAGAATTTGTGACAACCTATCCTGTTTCGGCAGAATTTGTCATTGTCGATACAACTGGACTGGCACAGGAATTTCGCCAGGAAATTTTAGCAATTGCCCAGGAACAAAACTATCGTATTGAAGCAGTTGTCTTTGATTACAAAAATCGGGAGGACTATTATGCCAGTGAACGTTCCCGCCGTCTTATCAGCAACCATATTCAACGGCTGAAGCGTGAGGTTTTACCAAAGCTGGCTAAAGAAAACTACCATGCAATTCATCGTATTCCTAAAAAAGATTTTGCTGATATTCAGATAGCTGTTGAGGATCAGGAAGAATATTTAGCCTGTATCCTGCCTCCGGCTCATGACTATTCTGTTATTGGCGATGTTCATGAATGTGTTCACGCCTTAAAACAGCTGCTGATTCGGCTTGGTCATTCAGTAGTAGAGAATCAGCTAGTCATGAATGAACGTTCAGGAAAAGTAATTCTTAACGGTGACTGGATTGATAAAGGAAAACAAACGGCAGAAATTATCGAGTTTCTTTATGCCAATCAGGAGCTGCTGCTGTTGACGATTGGAAATCATGAGCATTTTGTCTATCATTATTTGAAAGGGACGATTAAAGGTGCTGATCCTCAGGTGCTGGCACATTATTTTGATTCTGTTGGCATCTTGGAAAAAGATGATGCGCTGCGGGAAAAATTCTTTCAGCTGGTTGAAAAAGCTAAACCTTTCTATCGTAGAATTGGTGGAGGCGAACAATCCTTCATTGTCACACATGCTCCTTGCCGCCAAAAGTATCTTGGCAAGCTGGATAATGGGTCAAAAAGAAAACAGCGTAACTTCCGCTTGAATCGAGAGGCTGAGCTTCAGCCCCAGTTGGAATTTCTGGAAGAAGAAAGCTACTTCAACCTGCCGCTGCATCTTTTCGGGCACATTGCTTGTCAGGAGCCTTTCAAACTAAAGAACAAGCGAAGTATTGATACTGGTGCTGTAGCTAAAAACCGCCTGACAGCAGTTAAGATTTTACCTTATAAAACGATGTTGTATTCTGTGCCATCTGAAGAGGGCCAGACAGAAACATTGCCTTTGCTTTTTACTAAGCCTAAAAAGCCTTCATGGCAGACACTTCCTAGAGAAAGCCAGAGGCGGCTGCGCTATATGGCCCGCAACAACATTCAATACCTTTCCGGTACCATGTCGCCTTCAGCTGCTGACCCTGAAACAAACGATTTAGAATCTTTGGAAGCTGGACTCAACTACTTTAAGCAGCAGGGAATAGAAAATGTAGTACTGCAGCCTAAATATATGGGGTCTCGCTGTAATCTCTATCTCTATACTGAACTCGACCGCTGTTTTGCAGTATCCAGAAATGGACATATTATTCGGCAGCTGGAGCTTCAGCCAATTTATCAGGAGCTCTTGATAAAATTTCTACCTTATATGCAGGAGAATCACATTGAGATGCTGTTGTTGGATGGTGAGCTGCTGCCATGGAGTGTTCTCGGCAAAGGACTGATTGAAAAAGAGTATCAGCCGATTTCCTTCGGTATAGAAAAAGAACTTACTGTACTAAAAGATTTTGGTTTTGAAGAGAACTATGCAAAAGCACTTCAAAAGCTTGATGCTACCGACTATCTTACCGATCAGTACCATAAAGATAAGAAGACATTGTCTGACTTATACGGCGATTATACAGCACGCCAATTTGCATTATTAACCGAGACCCGCAGCCGGCAGGTAGGTATCTCTGAACAAGAACAGGCTTTAGCTGTTTATCGAAAACAGATTGAGCTTTATGGCAGCGAAGGGGAGTTGTCGTACAAACCATTTAATTTATTAAAAGTGGTTTATCAGGACGGTAGTCAAATGCTGCCGGAGCAGTCTGCTTCTGAAATCTACCGCTTTTTATCGGAGGATAATTGTTTAGTTGTTAATCTCTTAGAAGAGTCCGCCTTAGCACAGGCAGAAGACTATTTTCAAACAATCACCATTACAAATCAAATGGAAGGAATTGTCATTAAACCGGAACATCTGGGGAATTCAAAGGCCGTTCCCTTTATGAAGGTTCGCAATAAAGAATACTTAACTCTTATCTACGGCTATGACTATCGCTCCGATAAACGCTATCAGAAGCTTATTGAAGACAAAAAAATTCATGGCAAGTTGAAGGCTTCTAAAAGAGAAGCTGCTCTTGCTGCTGAACTGCTGCAGATTCCAATCCATGAGTTAACTGAAGAAAATGACGTCTATATGAATACATTGGCTGAACTGATTTATGAATTTGAAAAAGAAAAGGATTTGGATCCGCGTCTCTAAAAGGAGGATCTCCATGAAAAATAAAATTATTCAAGAATTAAAAAGAATCGAAAAACAAGAAAATATCCGAATTTTATATGCTGTAGAGTCAGGAAGCAGAGCGTGGGGCTTTCCCTCGACAGACAGTGACTATGATGTTCGCTTTATCTACACTCGTCCTAAAAGCTGGTACTTACAGCTTCAAAAAACTAGAGACACCCTTGAATATCCTATTTCAGAGCTGCTGGATATCAGCGGATGGGATTTAGATAAAAGTCTGCTGCTTTTACAAAAAAGCAACCCATCACTTATAGAGTGGCTGGCTTCGCCCATTGTTTACTATAAGGATTCCCTATTCCACACAGAGCTTTTGGAGCTGATGAAAGCTTCTATTCAGTCTAAAGGACTGATTTATCATTATCTGCATATGGCTAAAGGAAACTATCGGGATTACTTGCAGGGCGAAACGGTTAAAATCAAAAAATATTTTTATGTTCTTCGTCCCCTGCTCGCCTGCCGGTGGATTGAAGCCCATCAAACAGCACCGCCCGTTCTTTTTCAGGAGCTGCTTCAGCAAGAAGGATTATCTGCTGAGCTTGTACAGCAGATTGAACGGTTACTTATAAAAAAAAGAGCAGGCAACGAATTAGGATTGGAGCCTCAGATTAAGGAAATTAACCAGTTTATCGTTGAACAGCTCAACTATTTTAGCGAATCTGTAAACTTCCTGACTGGCTCTAATTATTTGACAAATACTCAGATGAATCAATTCTTTCTACAGTGGTATGGAACCGACAGTTCCTGACCCTAACATAAAAACCACGATAAAATCAGAATTTGACTGATTTTATCGTGGTTTTTATTTAAAACTATTGCTTATTATTCTTCAATATTTCGATAGACTTCATCTTCATATCCAGAGAAGCGGCGGCTATTTAGAATGATGAAGGGCTCTTCATTGTGTTCCTCTATCTCTGGCTCGGCTTCTTGCTGTTTTTTCGGTGAACGCTTCGAAAACTCGCTAGATTCCGGTTCACTTCTTTCAAACTCTCTTTTTATCGGTTCACGCTGTATTTCTTCTCGCAGCGTCTGTATCGCCGGCTGTTGTGCTTTTTTCTCTTGTATCTCAGGCTCATCCATTAGATGAACAATGCTTTCATCCTGCATTTTAAGCATATGGTTCATTCGAACCTTCTCGACTTTCAAATCAGATAAGTGTTCTTGCAGAACGTCTTTTTCGTACAAGGTTTTTTGTAACATCTGACGTTCTTTTATTAACAAGAAACATAGAACAATAATAACGACTACAAAAAAATACATAATAGCTAAATATGCTAGGTTCATGTCCTTCAACTCCTTAAGGATATGTTAACATGGGAGTATGTACTTTTTTTATCAGTTTTTTCTTAAAAGAGAGAAGTTTATGAGAAAAAAATAATTTTTGTTATTTTAAAGTAAATAATTATGGTCAAATGTGATTGTTAGCTGGTATATGCCAATTGTCAGTACAATTTTTTCTTGAATTTCTTTCTGAAGTGCTTCATCCGTTAGCCGAAACTTGCTGGGAACAACTAAATCAAAATGAATCGTTGCTACATCCTTATGAGTTACTAAACGAATATCATGCACTCGTAAATCTGGATCAATTTCTTTAATAATCTTCTTGATGCCCTTATGAATCATTTGCTGCTCTTCATCATATAAATTCACCGGATCCACATGGCAGACCAGTTCCACACCTAATTGCTTTTTAAATGTGTATTCAATTTGATCAATAATTTGGTGTGCATGATTCAAATCCCAGCGGTCATCTACTTCAATGTGAACCGAAGCAAAAATCTGATTAGGCCCGTACTGATGAATCAGCAAATCATGATAGCCGACAATATCCTGATAGCCGGATAAAAAAGCCTTCATCTGATCAATCTCTTTTTGATCCGGTCTGGAGCCCATTAGTTCATTGACAAATTCCCGAATCAACTGAATCCCGCTATAAATAATATACACAGCAATCAGCAAGCCTATATAGCCATCAATCTTAAGCCCTGTAAGCCCCTCTACCGCAGTGGAAGCTAAAACGGTAATCGTTGTGAAGACATCATTAAGACTATCCTTAGAAGCTGCAATTAGGGTGTTAGAATCAATCTTTTTAGCAACCTGCTTGTAAAACAGCCCTTGCCAAACTTTTAATCCAATCGAAAACAGCAGAACCACTAATAAAACCCAGTTGAATTGGATACTTTTAGGCTCTCTGATTCTATCAATCGAAGTCAGGAAGAACTGAAAGCCCACAAAAGTAATCAATAGTGAAACGAACATACCGCTGATATACTCAAATCGTTCATGACCATAAGGATGCTCCCTGTCAGCCGGCTTCCCCGCAATATAAAAACCAATTAATGTTACCAGAGAAGAAATCATGTCTGATAAGTTATTAACCGCATCTGCCATAATTGATACACTTCCGGAAACAAAACCGATGGAAAATTTCCCAATAACCAGAAGCAGATTGGAAATCAATCCTACAATCCCGGCAAATATACCAAAAGCAGTCCGCTGGTCCTTTGTTTTATCCGCCTTCTTTTCAAACCAATTAACTATTCCCGTTATCATATAATCCCTACCTTTTTTAAGTATTAAAAAAATATACCGATTTCTACTTTAATTGTATATAGCTGCTTTAAATTTTTTACTTGATTCTTACTATTTAGAAATCCCCTATTCCTAGACAAAGCAGACCATTTCTTAATTGTTAGGACTACCTAGTTTTTTCCATCTCTAGAAAGCTGTACAGTCAGAACAAAATAAAGAAAAATCAGACTATCCGCATAGGGAAACTGTCTGATTTTTCTTTCAGGTGAAAGAAACTCTTTTTAATGGAAAATATGGCTTTTATGCGAAATTTCCGCAAGCTTCTTCATTTTCGGTTCTAAAATAGGATAAAAAATTGTCCCTAAAATTCCGACAACAATCATTAAACTAACTAAAATAATGATTGCTTTCCACGCATTTGGCCAATAAATTCCTCCAGCGGATTCTCTCAGCAGATTTACTGCATGGGTAAATGGTAAAAACGGGTTAATCATCTGGAAGAATTTACCTGAAACTTGAATTGGGTAATTTCCTCCCCCACCAGAAATAGATAGAACCAGAATAATAATCGCAATACCTTTCCCGACATTCCCAAACAGAGCTACCAGTACGTATACTAGCGTCATAAAGGCGAGGGCAATCAACAATGCAAACAACACACTGTAAACCGGCGCCTTGACATCTACTCCTAAAAGGAAATAGTTCCCTAGGGTAACGATTAGGGCTTGTGCCAGCCCCATCACGATAAACGTCAGCATTCTAGCTGAAAACTGTTCTCTTTTGCTATAGCGTTTCTTGTCTTTTTCATCCAAATAATAATCTGTTGTAGCAATACTTGAAAACAGAACAGCGCCCACCCATAGACAAAGTGCTGTATAAAACGGTGTGCTTGCAGACCCGTTATTGGCAATCGGATAAATCTGATTTTCTTTGACCACTACTGGCTCAGTAAAGAAGTCGCTTTCTGAAGTGGCATCCAGCTTCAATAATTTTAGAACTTCACCTAAATCGACTTCACTTTCCCCCTTGCGAATAGCTTCTGCCGCTTTATGAAGTCCGCTTTTAATATTTGGCCAGTCATTTTCAATCAAATCATTCGCCGTATTCAAAGCAGATTCCACTGCTGGCAGTTTTTCATCAACCATCGTTAAGGTATCCGTAATATCCGCTTTTATACCAGGATAATCATTTTTGATAAAATCTGCAGCCAGTCCCAGCTTTTCCTCGACAACCGGCAGTTCATTATTGTATAAATCGGCTCCTTTATTAATACCGCCTACAATCGTATCCATATGACCATTCAACAGCACATTCGCATCATGAACCTCCTGCTTAATGGCAGGCATTTGAGCCTGATATTTTTCAAGAATTCCAATAGCATTCGATACAGTTCCCTCTGTGGCATTCAGTAATGCTGTAAAGTCTGTCTGCTGAGCTTGGGAAAGCAAGCCTTTAGCTGTTGTAATTGTATTAATCAAATCGGTTAACAGGCTGCTGATGGTTGCATTAATGCTATCCATATTCCCCAGAATTCCTCCAGCCGTGCTGGCAATTTCATTTGCACCAGCTGTGATTTCTCCGGCAATTGCCTGCAGTTCAGCTGTTGTAATTGCATCCACGTTAATACTGTCTACCCGGCTTTTCAATCCTTGAATCAAGGTTTGAAGAGCATTAAGCTGATCGATGACCCCTTGTAAGTTTTGATTTCCGGCTGACTCCTGAATGTTTGTCAGCAATGCAGACAGCTGTTGTGCCGCATTTACTTGGCCGCCCAAACTTTCAGAAAAATTCTGTAACAGCACCTTTAGTGATGCTCTTTCATCAGGTGTCAGCTCATTATCTGCCAGCATCTGTTGAATTTGACTGGTGATTGACGCAACATTCGTGCCAATTCCCTGAATGGATTCCAAAGTAATTTTCACACTACTAGTGATACTTGGCAAAGCATCCTGAAGTTTTTGAGCTCCTTCCATCGTCACTGTTCCAAACTGATCCGCCTGCTCTCCCAGCTTTTGAATATCAGGCAATGCACTTTCAACAGATTGAATAATCTGCAGTCCTTGTTTAGCTTCTGCAATTCCCTCCGTCATCACCTGTTCAACAGAGGCAAAATCACTGTCAATCATTGCCAGCTGATTACCGGCATTTTGTATCTCTGGTATTTTCTCTTGAAGAGTTAGGATCACTTTGGCCTGTTCTTTCAATGCAGGCATGTTGTTATTCAGCTCGGTGATTTTTTCAGTCAACTCATCCACTTGAGGAATATACGCCTTAAACTCTTCTGCTTTGGCAATCTTCTCTTTAATTTCAGGCATTTTCTTGTGCAGATCAACAACCTGCTGCACATACCCGTCAATCGTATCGATGTTTTCATCTGTTGATAAAATCAGGCTCTTTACTTTGTTGATACTAACCAAGTTTGCGTCAATATCATACCCGATCTCATTAAAAACTTTAATTAACGTGCTGCTCGCCGTACTGATAAATTCAGAAGATATTTCTGTCTGGAGGGAAGTAGCTCCCTTATCTGTAATTTTAGGTGCAATTGCATTGATTTTTTCATTCACAGAATAAACGATTTCAGGCTTGTTGATTTCTCCTGTCGTAAAGCTTAATAAATCTTTTGAAAAGCTCTTTGGCAAATAGATTCCCGCATAGTATTTACCAGACTTCACGCCTTCATCCAAATCCTTTTTTGAATCAACAAAGCGCCAGCCCAGCTGTTTATTTTTATGGAGATTGGCTAATACCTCATCTCCTATACTCACTTGTTTTCCTTGAAACTCTGCTGGCTGATCATCACTATATACTGCAATCGGCAGCTCCCCCGTATTCGCATACGGATCCCATAAAGCCTTGATATTAAACCAGGCATAGAGCGAAGGAATGATCATCAAAGCGATAATCAATAACGCTGCAATCGGATTTTTAAAAATTCTTTTCCAATCTACTATAAATAAGTTCAAAGTATTTTTTATATGCTTCATAATTCCCACCTGCTTCCTTACGACGACTTACTTTAGCACATCTTTTTTGATAAAAACAGTTTGAAAAACCGGCAGACGATTAATTGTTGGACAATTAATTTAATCTGTCGTAATTTTTAAGTCATCTCTTAAAGAATATCTTAAAGTATCCCCTATCTGCAAAAGATAAGCTCTGTATGCTCTCGAAATATCAGTCAGCATTCTTAAGAAAAATAAAGGCAATTACCTACGAGCCATGTATCCGAATAAATACTTTTGCATAAATACAGGGTGCTGATTTGACTCTTAAAACTAGGAAAGAGGATGTGACACTTGTATGCCTCCATCCTCTAAAACCAAATAAACAGCGTGACAGAAGCCGCCTCTTCAGAAATAAGTCGAACTAGAAAACTTCTGTCACAGCCTCTTCTCATTCATTAAATTTATCTCGTTCTCTATACATATCCAAACAGATACTTTATCTGCTGATTTCTTATGCTAACAATTTTTCGACTGCATCTTTTACTTCCGGCACCTTATCTGCTTCAAGATAGGAAAGCGCTCGAGGCATAACACCCATTAAATACATTTTATTCAGCTGACCGCTGTTCTTTTTCTCCAACAGCTCACCAAGAAGCTTATCCATATCCCCCTTATGATCGGCTAGTGTACGTTCCATAACAAAATCGATAAAAGCTTGTTCTTGTTTTTTCATAGTGAATCCTCCCTGCAGCTTTTCTCTATTATAAAATGAAACGTCTATAAGTAATAATAATTTGATTGCTACTTTTAGAAAATCCGATAGAAAAAGCTGGCTTATTCAGCTTTAACCTATTTTATGTTAGCAAAAATCATTAACGAAGATGGTCAGTAGCTATTCGATGGTTAAACATAAAAAATCAAACCAACATAATGAAATCAATCAAAAAAATCAGCTGAAAAGCTATTTCCTATAACTTCTATTCTTTTCGTTCAGGTAGTTCTATGATTCAAGTCTTTTTATAGGATTAAAAAAGGGAACTTTTAGCGAAATCCCAGGCGTACCAAAATCTTGTTGATTGGTACCCACATCTGAGCTAGTTTTCGGTTCTGCTTGTACAAGGAAGCTCTAAAATAAAAACTTGAAACAAAGGCAGCGGTTTCCTGCTTTTTGCTTCAAGTTCTAAGAGTTCATTTAGTTTTTGTCCTGCCAACACATTTTGATGTAAAACTACTTGTTTTCAAACAGAAGAAAAAAGCCTGACACGCTGATTTATATTGATATAAAAACAGAAAATCAGCAGTCCAGACTGTTGCAAACAGGACAATTTTTACTTTTTATATCGCTTAATCATATGTTCATACGCCGCCCGGCTAAGGATCCCCATTGGATGATTCAACGTAGGGTTGAAATAGAAATCCATGGTCACTAGCTCTTCCATGGTCACTTCTTTTTCAATTGCCAGGGAAAGCGTATTGATAATCTGGGTAATGTCTTTCGTTGACATCATTTGGCCACCAATTAGCGTATTTCTATGCTGAGAGAAGACCAGCTTCACATAAATATCTTCCTGCTCTTTCAAATAAGGTAGTTGATATGGAAGCTTTAAAAAGATGCTGTCAATATCCAGCCCTTCAAAATTCGCTTCGGCTTCTGTTAAACCTGTACTGGCAATGTAGTAATCGAATACTTTAGTTGCCGTCGTTTTTTGTGTCGTTTTATACTCCATTTTATTTTCCGTAACATTCATGGCTGCAACTGTTGCACTTCTGACAACATTATTCACCAATGGAATAAATGACTGACGGTAGCTGTTATGAACAGGGTATGAAACAATATCTCCCAGTGCGTAAATACTCGGATCACTCGTCTGCATCCGCTTGTTCACACGAACTGTTCCATTGTGATTCAAATCAAGGAATTCCTGAAACAATGATGTGTCAGGCCGAGCATTTACAGCAATCACAACATACTCGTTTTCAATCTCTTTTGTTGTTGTTACAGTTGTAAAGGGAACACTATCTGTCTTGCCAAAAGTCATGACATTCTCATTTAGATGCAGATGAATACCAGATTCTGCCATCTTTTTTTCGAGAATAGCAGACAATTCCTTATCAATATAGCGAAATAGAATCGAGTCAGAACTTTCAATAAGATGGATTTCTTTTCCCTTATCCCTTAGAGCATCACAAAGCTCAACTCCGATATAACCGCCGCCAATGATCGATATGCTTGCTGCTTCTTCTAGTTTATGTAAGGCTTCTAATGAGCTTTTGTAGCTCTTAAAATACGTAATTCGATCATTATCCGGCAAACTCATATTTAAAGAAAATTGGTTAGAGCCTGTTGCAAGGATTAGCTTATCATAATTTTCTCCAGCGACTTCTCCATTTGAAGACTTGTAGCTCACTATTTTATTTTTAGGGTCTATCTGAACCACCGTAGATTCTAAATAAATATCAATTCCCAGTTTGCGAAGACCTTCAGGAGTTATATAACGCACGTCATTTAAATCATCTACCATCTCTTTTAGCTTTATAATCATACCGCTGGACACATAGCTAACATCGTTTCTTCTTTCAATCAGTATGATTTCAGCTTTTGGATTTAATCTTTTTATAGTTAAGGCTGCCTGTATCCCGCCATGGGATGCGCCGATTATTACTATTTTCACTGTACCTTCTCCCTTCAAACTAGCTGCTCCTGCCTGTAAAAAATTTTATTTAGCCAAAAGCATAGACAGTCATGTGACTTCATTATATATAACTTTTCGCAAAAAAGAAATCCAACAGGTGAGAATAACACCCTTTTCTCAGATTGATATTGCCATTTTACCATGAATCAAGTATCCTTAAAGTGAGGTGTCTATTATGCTAAAACGAGATTTTTTAGAAAAGCCCTATGACTATATGAATGATATTCTATTATTTCTATATAATAATCAAGGAAAATCAACAAAAAGCAAACTCATTGAAGAATTCCAAATCAGCTTGCCTACTCTAAATGAGTACCTGTCTTTTTTAAGAAGTTTTCTTGAGGAAAATGGAATAGATGGTAAGGTTGAAATCTCTTCTGAAGGAGATGTGCTTTACTTACACAAAGAACCAGAATTTCCATTAAAGAAAGTCGTTCTGCTTTTTCTTGATAAATCGATAAAATTTCAAATGGTCAATCAGCTGTTTCAAAAAAATGAAGTCAGCTGTGAATATTTTCAACTGACCTACGCCATCAGCTCTGCAACCTACTATCGAAAGGTTACTGAATTGAATGAGCTTCTGAAAGAATTTCGATTACAGATAAAACGAGGTAAACTAGTTGGAGAAGAAAAACAGATTCGGTATTTCTTTTTTAATTTCTTTTGGTTTCTTTTTGAAGATAAGAGTGATTTAGAGCAAGAAACCTCAAATCAATATCTTGGATTTGTCGAAGCCTTGAAAGAATCCCTGAATATCCCATTTGATCCCACAGAGGCTTTCCAGATTAAACTATGGATGAAAATTTCTTTAAGGCGAATAAGTACAGAATTTAATCCGGTCATTAGTCCGAATTATGATTACCCGGATCGCCCTTTATTTGAAGAAATCAATCTAGCATTCCATACATATATGAAAAAAATTGATCGACCTTATACTATTTATGAAGCTTACATGTTTTATGATTTCTTCTGCTCCATGAATAATTTCTCGCCAAATTCATCCTTTGCTTTTCGTCTTGCAGAGGAGCAGCGAACATCAGGTTCTTATCTTAATTATATGAACAAAGTGATTTTAAAGTACTTGAAGCAGCAAGGTTATCTGTCAAGCTATGCTTCTCCTTCACGTCTATCTTATATTGAAAATCTGCTGTTTCAGCTGCATGCCAGACTGTATTATTTTGATGGCTTCATACTTCCTTTTGATAACTGGACGATTGAATCTATTGTCAACGCTCATCGCCATCCTTTTACAGGAAATGAAGTTATTGAAATAATGGGTATTGCTTCTGAAAAATTTAACTCCAGCGGTGAAAAAGACCAGTATAGAAATAGATTCACAGAAATCAACTACACAATCATTTTAAATCATATTGCTGAACTAAATGAAGAAAAAATCGTCATTGGTGTCTACCATTCTCTAAATCCATTTATTGGGGAACTGGTTATTCAGCATCTGTCAAATATCCTTGGGCACAAGTATCCTATTAAGGCAGAGCTTTATCTTGAAGATACATTCTATGACATACTACTATCGAATATTTATGACGATACCATATCGGAAAATCAGAAAACAACATATGTCTTTTCTGATATTGGGAACAATTATGACATGGATGAAGTAGAAAAGTTAATTCTACAATTACTTAACAAATAATTGAAATGACTTTAAGTTCATTATATCAAAGAATTTTCTTTAAAGTTCTCTATTTTCTAGGGAAAAACGGAATTTAGTGAGAATAACTCTTTAAAACGGCGGTATTACTTTATTTTTACTTATTGCCAGATTTACTATTTTAAAAAAAAGCTGTTGGAACATTTCTTGTTCCAACAGCTTTTATACTATTTTTCTTTACTTAATCCACCCCATTGACTGAAATGGAGAAAAACGAAAAGAAACCACTCCTTCAATTGCCCGCCCGCTTACTAATCCAAATTCACGACTGTCACTGGAATTATTCCGATTATCTCCTAAAACAAAATAGAAATCATCGGGAATTTTCTCCAGCCCTTCAAACTGTTCAAGTGCTTTTGAAGATAATGCAACTTTAATCGTTCCATCCGGCAATTCATTTGCAGCATTTAACGGGACTTCAGCGGGTACGTTGCCCGACTGGTTGATGAACAAATCTGCGCCATCAATCCAAATAGAATCTCCCGGCATCCCAATGACCCGTTTAACATATTGATAATCGCTGTCAACCGGTGGATCAAATGTAATGATTTCATAGCGGTCAGGTGTCTTTGTCCGTTTGACAATTACCTTATCTCCGCTTAAAAGCGTCGGCTTCATCGAGTCTCCATCTACTACATGAGGAGAAGTTTTAAAAATAAACATAAATACAATGAATGCCATCACTGTTACAGGCCCAAGAAATTTGATTACTTCTATAATTTGCTGTTTTTTTCTCTGCTTCTTTTTGCGGGCAAGCTCTTCCTTAGAAAGTTTTTTACGTTTTTTCTTTGCAGGTTTGCTTTTCGATTTTTGTCCCTGCTCTTTCTTTTCTCCCATAACCTTTTTCTTCGAGAGCTGCTCTTCATCTCGCTCTTTCCGGCTGCTTTTTTTTGCTGTGGATATTTCCTCCGCTTTTTTTTCTGGATTACTTACTTTCTTTATCTCATCTGTTGTTTCAGCAACTTCTTCTTCAGGTTTAAACTCGGTCTCATTAACTAAGCCGTTATCCCCAGTGTTTAGCACTAGTTTCTTTCTTCTAACAGAAGGTTCTTCAATCGCAGGTGCTTCTGCGCCTCTCTGGTCCCCCTCTAAGGGCTGCTGTTTAATCAGAGGTCTTCTAGGCTTACCGGACTTCATCATCCTCTTATTCGCCATCTGACGCTTTCCGCTTGAAGAATTCCCCGTACGCTTCATTTTTTTCAGGTTATCTACAAACTCATCCATACTGCTGCTACACCTCAATTTACGTTCTATATCTTATTAAGAATAACAAACCAAAAGCAATTTTACCATAAAAAATACTAAAAAGAGCTTTCAGCTCTGAAAAACATGAACTGAAAGCTTCTTTATCTTATTATTTTTCAGTAAGCAATTCTTGACCTTCAAGAATAACACTGTTGCTTAACTGATTGATATTCATCAAATCCTGCAGGGATATATTGGCATTCTGAGCAATTTCCCAAAGTGATTCTCCCTGTTTTACTTTATAAAGTTCAGAGGTACCAGCCGTTTCTGTAGAAGGAATTGTTTCTTCTGGAGCAGGAACAATAGCTTCTGTTGCTTCATGGCTTTCACTCGCTGCGACAGATGTATCAGCTAACTCTGAGCTGTTCCCTTTGTCTGCTTCGCTTGTACTCACAGTTGCATTTGTTTTTTCATTTGAAGCTGTTACACCCTCTTCCGGCGTAGATCCCATGATTGGCGTGGATTCCATCAAATAACCAGAAAACAAAACGATTCCTACTGAAAAAAGCGACCACAACGCGATTTTTTTGTTTTTTCGTTTCATAACAGCTGCTCCTTAAACTTAATTTCCTGACTTATCTAAACGTGAAAGCTTGCTTAAACGTTCTTCTAACTCACGGTAAATGCCCATTATTTCATTTTTAGATTCTTCTACTTCATTAGAAATGTTTTTCGCACGGTTGCCGATATTCAACATTTCCAGCTCAGCTGAATTAATCATATGTTTTGCTTCAACCTGTGCTTCACTGATGATGCGGTTTGCTTCTTTCTTCGCAGAAACCATTACTTCCCCGATTTCCTGCTGAGATTTCAGCGCTTCTTCTTGTAATGACTGGTTTTTCAGCAGTAAATCATTGATTTGCTGTTTAGCCTGCAATAGTTCTGCCAACTGTTCACCTTTCATTTCTCCCGCTGAAGATGCATTTTGTAATGCACTTAGTTCAGATTTCACTGTTTCCAGCTCTGTTTCTTTTTGTTTATAGCTTTCTCTCAATGTAGCTACTTCAGCTTCAAATACATTTTTCTGTACAGAGTGCTTATCATTCAATGCCTGAATACGGCCAAGCGTAACTTCTAATTCGCTTTTCTCTTTAAGAATTGATTCCATTTCTTGCTTCAGTGCTTCTACATGACCAGTAGCCTCTGGGTTTGAGCTATCCGCAGCTAAAGAAACAGCTTTATCATTTAAGCGTTGGTTTTCTTCCTGAAGCCTCGCAGCTGTTTGCTGAAGATCGGCAATTTTTTGCGACAGTTCCTGATTTTCTGATTCACTTGCTTGAAGTTTTTTGTTTAATTCTTCTAATTCCATTTTTACCGTCTCCAATACTTCTTGTTTTTCTGTAATTGTTCCACGAGATGATAAATCCGCTTGCAGTTGTTTAATTTCCTGCTCTTTCTCAGAAATCTTACTGTCTAATTCTTTATTCTTCACTAGCAGTTCTGCTTCCAGATTACTGATTTGCTTTTGTGCTTCAGCGTTCTCGTTTTGAAGCTCACTAATCTGCTGCTTCAATACTGCTGTTTCATCAGAATCCGTTGTTGTTTGTGTATTTTTCAAATCGTCAATTTCAGCTTCACGTTGATTCAACAGCGTTTCTAGCTCATCATTCTTGTCAGCCAGCGCTTCCAGTTCATTCTGATCATTTTCGACTTTGAGCGCCAGTTGCTTATTTTGTTGGGATAATCTGAAGTTTTCATCCTTCTCCTGTTCGAAGTCTGCTTCCTGTAAGCGGTACTCCTCCAGTAATTCTCTTAAATGTTTAATTTCCTGTTCCTGTTTTTCCAGCTGATCGTTTAAAGCATAGGATGATTCCGTATCTGTCCCATCGCTTTCCGTTCCAAATAAGTCCTGATCCAGCTCTTCATCTGAAACTTCGTTAATTTTTTTAATTAACCGTCTCTTTGCCATGTATTCTACACCTCATTTTAAATTTCCATAAATTTCTTATTATTTATTTAGCTCTATCCTTTTAAGGCCCTGATCTTGTGACTCCCGATCAAATACCATTGATTGCTTCGTTAACGTGTTTGTCTTATCACGATATGTAAAATTAAAATCGATAACCGTTACTTCCTTGATACCACTTAATGCTTCTGCAAATTTCTCTGCATTTTTTTCTGCTACTTCAAAATCTTTATCCGTCAGTGAAGACGAAAATACTGAAACAGTCAGAGACTGTGTATTTTGACTGCGAACGATTGTCACACTGATTTCTCCAAAAAACGGCTTCCAATCTCTTGAAAGCTGAAGTTCATAGCTCGTCAAAGCTGCGGCATCCTGACTCTCTACAGCCTTTGCCCAGGGAAACTCGGCCAGCTTCAGATTTTTGTCTTGGTATTCTTCGACTATTACCTTACCGCTGGCTGCCCCCTTTCCCAATGTCTCTACATCCGCTTTAAGAGATTCATTGTCTTTATGCAATGTATACTGCTGATACAGGATTCCTAATAAAACAAAGGAAATAATAATGACTGCAATAACCAGCGAAACGACTAAACGGCTGTTTTCCTGTTGTCTGTATACATTGATTTTTTTCTGCATTTTGGGATTTTCCGAATTAAGCTGATTCAAATTCACTCGTTTATACAGCTCATAGCTGAAAAGTGCCAGCATCGCTATTACGACAATCCCTGTAATGATTATGACCAAATAAAAAACCCCTTTATATCTTAATGAAA
Source organism: Enterococcus sp. LJL51 (assembly GCF_054871795.1). NCBI lineage: Bacteria > Bacillati > Bacillota > Bacilli > Lactobacillales > Enterococcaceae > Enterococcus > Enterococcus sp. LJL51. The sequence continues at coordinate 389,596 of NZ_JBTXLW010000001.1, forward strand.
AACATTCAAGAAGAATTTTTCTTTAAAAACTCAATTTTCTACCCAATTATACATAATCCATTGTAACATTACACTTTGCTCTTGCCAACTTTTTTTTCTATTCGCAGAATTACCGTTGCCTGTATGCAAATTCTGCGGTTCATACTCTTTAATTTCAAACTAAATATTGTATTCTTTCACTATGTATTCCAGTCAGTCAGCATCGGACAAAATCTATATTTGATAGGTTCCTACTGATTCTTCCGGTTCAACGATGCCTACGCTGATGCCCAAAGCTCTATCGACCTCAAGCATCACATCAACACCTAAGTGGCAAACCTTCTCCTTCAGCCTAACCTTATCAATCGTTCGAATCTGCTCTAATAATATTACTGAATCTCTTTCAATCCCCGTCTCCTCTGAATTGATTCCTATATGTGTAGGTAATTTTGGCTTAGCCATTTTGGCTGTTACTGCCGCGACAATAATTGTCGGGCTGAAATGATTCCCCAAATTATTCTGTATGACTAGGACAGGACGAATTCCGCCCTGTTCAGAACCAACAACAGGAGAGAGATCTGCAAAAAAGATATCTCCACGTTTAACCATTATAATCCCCCTATATATTCTCTTGGTATGCGTTGTGAAAACGTACATGCAACTTCATAATGGATGGTTTCTAAATACTCAGCAACCATCTGCAGTGTTATCTCCGCTCCCTGATTTTCCCCAACTAAAGTAACCTTTGTCCCTTCCGGAACAGCCTCAGGCAGCCGAATCATGCACTGATCCATGCATACTCTCCCAACTATCTCACACTTTTTACCATTCACCAAAACATGAAATCCCTGCATTTTCCTCAGCCAACCATCCGCGTAGCCTATAGGAATTGTCCCAATCCATTCCTTTTCGGCAACGGTATACGTGTTTCCGTATCCTATTCCCGCTCCCGGCTGAAGTTCCTTTACTTGAATTAATACTGTTTCAAGGGTTAGTGCCGACTTCAGCGGGTAGCTTTCTATTAAAGAACGCCCTGATGGATTCAATCCGTACATAGCAATGCCAAACCGAATCATATTACCCGTACTTTTCGGATGCCATAAGGCTGCAGCACTATTCTCACTATGAATATAACGAGGCTGTCGAGGCAGTTCACTAATAATATCCTGAAACATCTTCAGCTGCTGTTCAAAATAGAGTGTATCTATTTCATCCGCAGTAGAAAAATGAGTGAATATTCCTTCCCACTCGATTTGCTCATTATTTTCTATGAGCTGAACTGCATCAAGTACCTCTTTCAGTGAAGTAAATCCCAGACGACCCATTCCTGTATCAATTTTTATATGTATCTTTAGCTTTTGACTTCCAGTCAATCTTTTTAAGCACTTACAAGCTTCCAACAGCCACGCCGTTGTTGCAGCTGTTACAGAAAGATTGTACTTCAGCAGCAGCTCTATGTATATTGGTTCCACAACACCTAAAATTAAAATAGGTTCAGTGATTCCTGCTTCCCGCAGTTCAATCCCTTCATCTAATAAGGCAACACAAAAACCAGCTGCGCCGCCCTTTAATGCACTTTTAGCTGTTTCAACAGCTCCATGCCCATAGCCGTTCGCTTTAACCACAGCAAAAAGCTCTTTGTCAGTCGGCATTTTGGCTACTTCTCCTGCCACGTTATCAATAATTGCCTGTCTATCAATAATAAGCTTTGTTGGTCGGTGATATCCCGTGACCATTCTATCTCCCTCCTTTTCAGAATACAAAATTTAATCTTCTAAAATAATCTGTGCCACAGCCATCGTTTCTGTATGAGAGATTGAGACAAATACATTGCCTTTATGAGGTGATTTGGTTACTTCAGGAGCCCCCGCAGCATTTTTCAATATCTCTATTTCCTGAAATCCAACACCACTAATTCCTGTTCCCCAGGCCTTTGAAAAAGCTTCTTTACAGCAAAAACGTCCGCCTAAAAATTCTACCTGCCGCCGGTAAGAGAGCGATTGGAAGAGCTCAAGCTCCTTTTCAGTCAAAACCCGTTTAATAAACGACGACTGCTTCTCAACGATTTTTTCAATTCTAGAGAGTTCAACAATATCAATCCCTATTCCTCTTATCATAATCGGACACGCACTCCAAATCAATAAATTATCTTTATTTTATCAAAATAAATGGTTTTTTCCTACAAGAAGCCTAAGAAAACCCTAAACTTTATTATAGCAAAACAGACTGCAGATTATAATCCCAAAAGATATCTATCTGCAGCCTGATATTCAGCTGTTCTATTTAGCTGTTTCCTTTTTCACGGATGACAAAGCCTCTGCCCTTGTCATTGCTTCGTTTAGAGGAATAATTTTTTTTGCCTTTATTGTAGCCGCCACCACTACTGCTGTTGTTTTTGTTATTTTTATTTCTACTTTGAGAAGAACGGTTGTCTTTGCGCTGACGATTCCCGCCGCCGCTATAACGTTTGTTCTTATTAAATCCACCACTTTTTGGTGAAGGCAACGGACGTTCCGGAGTGATTTTAACTGGAGCTGCATCAGCCGGGTCCTTAGAAATTGTTTTAAGCAGCAAAGCAGCTAAGTCTTGAGAAGAGTATTTTTCTAACAAAACTTCTGCAGAAGCTAAGTATTTATCCAAGCCGTTTTCTTCAAGCTTCGTACCTACTTCTTCCATTGCAGCGCCTAATTTGCCATGAAAAGCTTCCTTCTCAGTTGGCGGACGAAGGGGCGACATTCTCTTCTTTGTTAATGACTCAATCACATGAAGATAACCCATTTCACTTGGTGTTACAAAGGTTACTGAAATTCCGCCCTTACCTGCACGACCTGTTCTTCCGATACGGTGAACATAGCTTTCAGGATCTTGTGGAATGTCGTAGTTGTATACGTGGGTAACACCGGAAATATCTAATCCGCGGGCAGCAACGTCTGTCGCTACCAGAATATCAAGGTTGCCATTCTTGAATGACCGCAATACACTCATTCTCTTTTGCTGTGATAAGTCGCCATGAATCCCTTCAGCTTTGTAGCCGCGAGCTTCAAGTCCGCGGGCAAGCTCATCTACTCTACGCTTAGTACGACCAAATACAATTGTCAATTCAGGTGTCTGAACATCTAAAAGTCTTGTCATAATATCAAATTTCTCATAATCTTTTGAGCGAACATAATACTGATCAATCAAATCAGCAGTCATTTCTTTTGTTTTAATTTTTACGTGGTGCGGGTCATTCATGAACTTCACACCAATATTTTTAATTGCCGGCGGCATTGTCGCAGAAAACAGCAATGTCTGACGTTCAGAAGGAACCTGAGAAATAATTTTCTCAATATCCTCTAAAAATCCCATATTCAGCATTTCATCTGCTTCATCCAATACTAAGGTTTCTACTGTTCCTAGCTTCAATGTACGGCGGTTGATATGATCCAGCAGTCTGCCTGGCGTACCAACAACAATATGCGGATGGTCTTTCAGACCTCTGATTTGGCGCCCAATATCGGCCCCTCCGTATACTGCTTGTACACGAATCTTTTTATCTTTTCCTAAACGGTATAATTCTTCTTGTGTCTGAATCGCTAGTTCTCTTGTCGGCGCCACAACTAATCCCTGCAGTACACGATTGTCTGCATCAATTTTTTCAAGCATCGGCAAACCAAAAGCAGCTGTTTTACCAGTTCCTGTTTGGGCCTGTCCGATAACATCTTTCCCTTCCAGTGCCAACGGAATAGTTTCTGCCTGAATCGGTGTTGCTTCTTCAAATCCTGAGCGTTCAATAGCTGATAATAATTTAGATGATAAACCAAGTTCTCTAAATTTCAATGTGATCCTCCTAATTTCTTGTTATTCGGGACCATTGTCCCACGCTTTAAACATTTCAATAGGGTCAATAAACCCAGCCATACAGTTTGCTCTGTTGAAAAAAGCCGGATCAGTTCGCTTAGCAGACCTGCTCTCTTCATCATTGAAATAAAGATATATTCTTTATGTTTTATCAAACTATCTATTCTTATCAACTCTATCGAAAATCCAATCATATGAACTACGACAACAGAAAAGCCAAACGGAATCGTTCAGCTGTTCAAGTAATATATGATTGGCAAAATGTTCCTTCTGCCATCTGTTTCTATTCAAATCCTCTGACAATAGTTCATTCTAACACGAATCGTGCTTTTCAGCAAGTTTTATGAAAACTACTTTTCATTTATCAGCACTTCTACAACTTCAGCTAGTCCCATTCCATTGCTGCCTTTCAAAACAATCATGTCCTCAGGTGAAAGAGTCCCTTTCACTGCCTCAATCAGCTCTGCTTTCTGAGATTTATCATAGTAATGAGCATTTCCCTGATAGCGTTCTGCGATTGTATCATATAAGCTGCGCATTTCCTCGCCATAGAGATAGACTTCCATTATTTCCGTTGGATTCAAATAGGCCTCAACCGATTGATGCATTGCTTCGGATTCCGGTCCCAGCTCCAGCATCGCACCTAAAACAGCGACACGTTTGCCCTTGCCTTCCATCGTCCGAAAATTATCCAGAACCAGCTTCATTGCAGTTGGATTGGCGTTATACACATCACTTAAAATTTCAACACCAGCTTTTGATTTCAACCACTCCGTACGGTTTTTGGTCATTACTAAAGCATTTAACCCGGCAGCAATTTCTTTATCAGAAAGTCCAAACCAGCGACCGACTGCCGCTGCAATTAACGCATTCGTCACATTATAGCTTCCAGGCATGGGAATCGTAAATAACTGCGGGGAGCCCGTAATCATAAAGCTGGTAAAATCTTTTCCTGAATCAATAATCTTCCCCTGATAAGAAGCTGATGCTTCCCAGCCGAATGTTTTCACATTCTGCTGTAAAGGTTCAGCTAGAGGCTGCAATAAAGGTTCTTCATTAGGAATCAACAGTAGCCCATCGGATTTCAGCCCATCAACAATCTCCATTTTAGCCGCTGCAATCCCTTGACGAGAGCCTAAATATTCAATGTGCGCCTCGCCAATCATTGAAATTGCCGCTACATCCGGCTGAGCTAACGTAGACAGAAAGGCAATCTCGCCAGCGTGGTCCATCCCCATTTCAAGAATTAGCTTTTCCGTGTCCTCCGGCATATGAAGGATAGTATAAGGAAGACCAATATCATTATTATAGTTTCCCTGAGTTTTATAGGTTTTGAATGATTGTGCAAGTACTGCTTCAGCCATATCTTTTGTGGTTGTTTTCCCATTGCTGCCAGTGATGCCGATAACGGAAGGAGCCACCTGCTTCAGGTAATAAACAGCCAGCTGCTGCATCGCTTTCAACGTATCCGCCACTTCAAGAATCGGCAACCCCTCCGGTGCAGCCTCCGAACTGCTCCAAAATGCCGCAGATGCACCCTGCTCCGCCGCCTTTCCTGCAAAAAGGTGACCGTCATTTGTACCAGACAGCGGGACAAAAAGACTGCCTTCTGTTATTAGGCGACTATCAAACTCTAGTCCTGTGATTGAAAAATCTGCCCACTGTTTCCAATTATTTTCAGCATTTACTATTTGTGCAACTTCCCAAAAGCTAAGCTTCATCCGCTTTCTCTCCTCATATGTTCATTTTTTGTCTACAGCGATAAAATGAATGCGGCCGAGACAAGAAATCTTTATTTCCACAGAAAGTCACTCATCGCAGTTAAATGCTGCTAGGTGCTCCTGCCCACTGTTTGCTTGGATTTAAAGAGCGAAACAAAACGAATCGCTCGTTTTGTCCCGCTCTCTCTGTGCTATTTTGAAGCAGCTTTATTACTGCTGCTCTTCAAACAGCTGTTGTCTTCTTTTATAGCGGTTTAAAGCCAGTTGAATTAGTTCTTCAATCAAATCACTGTACTTCAAACCCATGTTTTCCCATAACAATGGATACATACTGAATTGTGTGAAGCCAGGCATTGTATTTAATTCATTTAGAAACAGCTCATTCTTATTTGTCAAGAAAAAGTCACAGCGGCTCAAACCACTGCCATCTAAGATACGATACGCTTTTTTAGCATATTTTTGTGCTTTTTGATGAACTTCTTCTGGTACCTCTGCCGGAATCTGCATAGTAATTTTATTATCGATGTACTTAGAATTATAATCATAAAAGTCCACATCTTTAATGATTTCACCTGCTTGAGTTGTCCGAATGTCTTCATTGCCTAATACTGCTACTTCAATTTCTCTCGCTTCAATTCCCTGCTCTACAATCGCACGGGAATCATATTTATACGCTTCAATCAACGCATTTTGCAGTTCCTCGCGGTTTTCTGCTTTTGAGATTCCCACACTTGAACCCATATTCGCAGGCTTAATAAACATTGGATAAATAAGCGAACCTTCACACTGTTCAAAAATATGCTTAGGATTTTCTTTCCATTGATTTTCCAAAACAGGAACAAACGGAACCTGAGGAATACCTGCTGTTTGAAGCAAGTATTTAGTCATAATTTTATCCATGCCCGTCGCACTAGCTAGTACTCCCGCACCTACATAAGGAATATTCATAGTCTCAAGAAATCCTTGAATGGTACCATCTTCCCCATTTGGACCGTGAAGAACAGGGAAAACGATTGAATCCTCTTCCTTGATATCACAAGGCGCAATTACCTTACCAGTAAAGTTCCCTCCAAACTTCTGTTCACCTTGAGGATTCCAAGTTAGATGTAGAACTGTTTCATCCTGTGGCGGTTCTGTCAGCAGCGGTCCTTGAACCCACTGACCTTCCTTACTAATATATACTAACTGGACCTGATAATAATTATAGTAAACTGCATTTAAAATAGAAAAAGCGGATAAGATAGATACCTCATGCTCCTCACTTTTCCCTCCATAGAGTAATACAATCTTCAAATGCTTTTCCTCCTAAATTTCCATCTAAATAGATTGGTGCGGCCGTAACCAAAATTTTCTTTTTCATTATTTTAGCATAAAAACGATTTATGTAGTAGAAACAAATATAAAAGAAACGGCTGTTTCTTTTTATCCTCACATTTCCTTTTGTGCTTCCCTCTCGATGACTTCAATCAGCTTTAAACGAAACTGTTCCCGGTCTTCTTTCGTAAAAGGTTTCGGCCCTTTAGTTCGGCCTCCGCTTTTTCTAATTTTAGCACTAAAATATCTCTGCTCAAGCAACTGACCAATCGTCTCGGCAGTGTATTCTTTGCCCAGCTGATGAAGTACGGTCACGTCCTTTGGTAAAGCTAGTGAAGCCAAGCCATAATCCTGAGTAATCAGAATATCCCCTGCTTTAATCAGCGCAATGATTTTATAATCTGCTGCATCATTCCCTTTGTCCACATAAACAAAGGAAACCGCTTCAGGATATTCCTTGAGAGAATAATGATCAATACTTGTTACAACGACTATCTTCATTTGATATTGAAGGGCGGTCTCGATTGCTGTATCCTTTACTGGCGAACCATCTCCGTCAATTAACACTCTCATTTTTCTTCCCCCTCTCATCGTCATCAGAATTAAGTGACATACCAGGAGGGATGGCGTGTCAGAAAGCGGAAAACCTCATCCGACACCACTTCCCGCAAAATTTTATATAGCTCCGGATTACGGATTTTTTGCTTAACCGCTCCGGCATAACGAGGTCGGCTGACTTGAATAGAAAGAACAAAATCAAAACGTTCCTGAAAATTCTCAACTGTTATAATCTTCATTCGGCTCGTTTCTTCTAAAAAACGATTCATGCCGTCTACCGCTCCTTGAACAAAACCTTCCATATGTGTCCCGCCATCTGGTGGTAAATAGCCATTAACAAAGCTGTCTCTGATATTTGCGGAAGGGTTCTTTGAAATCACTGCCTGAATAACCACATCTTCTCTTCTAGTCCGAATCGTTAGCGGACGGCTTCCTCTGGTTAGTGCATTGTCCTTTTGAAAAATATATTCAACTAATCCTTCTTCGTAGACTAATTGATTTTTTTGAGTCTCGCCCTCTTTCAATGTAATCGTCAATCCGCTGTTAAGCATCGCCAGCTGTTGGCAACGATTGAATAAAACAAAATAGGAAAGAGGCTTGGTTCCAAAATAAGCCGAATCAGGGGTGAATGCCAGCTCTAGACGATATTCCTCGCTTTTCGATTTCACTGCGGCTTCCTTGACAAGCTCTCCATGCTGATAAATCCTTATTTCCCGACCGGCTGGTGTTTCAATGCTTATCCCCAACTGTTCGGACAAAGCCAGCAATAACTGAAGAAAAAAGTAGTAAGACAGCTGATTCTGTTCCCTTTCCTGCGTTAAATGCCATTCTCTTTTTACAGCAAAGGAAAAAATGAGCTGATTTTTAGAAAGCTCAGCAGTGATTCGGGCATTTCCAGGCTGATCTGTCAGCTTCAGCAGCTCATCAAGCACCTGAATAATCATACTCTCCAGACCCGAAAGCCCCAAAGCACCGATATACATTCCCGGGCGTTTGCGAATACTTTCAATTATTTGCTCATTTTCCAAAGCATTCCAAAAATCCTTGGGCATCGTCTTTCCTCCTGCAGTTGATTCGCTACTCATAAATTCCATCTTCTCTATTATAATGAAAAATAGACTGAAACGAAAGTAGCTGACTAGGCAAACTTTCGTTTCAGTCTATCTTACTTAGCGAATCAAATCAACTGTAGGGTGCAGCATGATATGCTCCACTTGTTTCCTCGTTGTTAATGGAACATCGCCTTGAATTGTATGAGCTAAAACGCCATTTGCCGTTGCAAAAGCTACAGTTTTCTCAAGAGCCCATTTTTCAGCATATCCCAAAAGTACACCAGCGGCATAGCCATCTCCGGCGCCAATCCGGTCAAGATTGATAATTTCTCTTGGTTCAGCCTGTACATAATGATTTTTATCAAATAAAAAGCCCGATAGATAGTAACTGCCATTCTCTCTAATTCTAAAAGTGCCGGCAAATAATTCAATATCATAGTTGTCCATAAATGTTTTAGTCAGCGATTTAAACTGTTCTTCATTGTCTAAGGTCTCATCAGCTTTCATCCCTAATAAATCAGTTAAATCCCGCTGAGTTCCAAAAACGATATCACAATACGGCAGCATCCGTTCATACTGTTCACGCATAAATACCGCTTCATTGTTCTCGTTTAAACTTGGACGAAAATTGAAATCGAAGCATATTTTTTTCCCTTGACTATGGGCTTTTTCTGCCAATGCAAATGCAGCTGCTCTTGTCTGATCCGTTAAGCTTAAAGAGATACCGCAAATGTGAACCAAATCAGTTGCTTCTAGGAAGCTGTCAAAATCATAATCTGCTGCACCGCTTACGCCAAATGAGCTGCTGTGACGATTTTGATAAGTGACCTGAGTGGGTCTTGGTCCATACCCCATCTCAGCAAAATAAGAGCCAATGTGATTCCCATGCTGACCTATCCATCTATCACCAAGGCCTAACTGACGTAAGCTTGCTTTTGCCGCTTCTCCTAAGCGGTTATCTGGAAGATTAGTAATTAGGCTTGTCTCACAACCGAAATGAGCAAGGTTGCTTAGAATATTGACGCCCGTTCCGGTAAAATCCATCCGCAGCTCCCTGGTTTGCTCCAACATCAGATATTCCGGCGGAGTCAGCCGCATCATTACTTCTCCAAAAGCTGAAATTCTCATCTTTGTTTCCATCCTATCCAGCTGTAAAAATCGAAAGCCTCAACAAAGGCTCAACCACAAAGGTTTAACACATTTGCTGTTCGATTTGCCCGGCTTTTATTTTAACGTATTTTTCATCATTTCTACTAATGTTTTTACATCTTCCGGCTTCGTATCGCCAGTTTCCTTATCAATAATTGAGCTGTACACATGAGGAATAATCTTCTTCACGCCAGCATCTACTGCAATTTGAACGATTTCTTCAAAGTTTTCCAAGTCAATCCCGCCAGTCGGTTCTAAGTAGAAATCATATTTAGCACAGGCTTCTGCAACAGCTTTGTATTCCTCTTTGTGAGCTAAGCCTTTCATTGGGAAATACTTGATGGAACTTCCACCCATATCCTGTAAAAGCTTGATTGCTGTCTCAATCGGCACTTCCCCTGCCGAAGCTTGAGAGCTCAATGGGCCCGTTGCAACATTTACATAGCCTACTTTTCCAGTCGGAGAAACTAACCCGTTAATTACTGTTTCACTTTGTCCTAATAAGGCCCGTGAAGTTCCCACACCTGTAAATACTTGATTGACATGTTGAGGCTGCAGTTCTTTTGAAATGCGTGAAACCATCTGACTTTGATTTGGATCGCCAGCTCCTAGACCTACAGATAATGCGTTATTTGTAGCTGCAGCATATTTTTTCATATCCTCTATTGCCGCTTCATCGGTATCGTAATTTTTTGAAAGTACACCTAAAACAACGTGACCTTCCGCCGCTTCATAGCAGGCTTTGGCATTTTCCACAGAATTGGCTAAAACATTTAAACATAAACGATCTTCTAAGTATTTTGGTGTTAATGACATAATATTATCTCCTTCTTCTCACATGAACAGTGCCATGCTCCATCTATAATTTTCTATCTGTTTTCAACTTAAATCTTACTATTATTCTTAGCTTAAGCCATAATTACAGCTAAACGGGTAGTAATCTTGTCCATCTCTTCCTTGTTAACTGAACGAATATCAAATTCGATAATTCCATTATTCGCCTGATATTCTCTTGTATAAATTGCCGGACTTTCCGTTTTCAGCTCTTGGATGACTTGCTTCGCTGATTTCGGTCCGCTGACTTTGACGCTGGCACGATAAATATCTCTACCGGCACCATCCTGAACAATTTTAGCTTCTATGTTCGGTAATTGATTTAGGTCGGCGATGAATGGCTCCATACGTTTCTGCATTGATTTGCCATCCTCACTGCCGTTTGTCAGATAGTCCTCTACCGCCTGAGTAAATCCGAGAATATTGTCTTTGCCAATTTTCATCGCTCGGCCAATTCCTTTACCCTGTAAACGAACCCATTCAATAAACTCTTTTTTTCCAATCACTAGTCCAGCACTTGGTCCTTCTATCGCTTTTGCACCACTGTAAATTACCAAGTCTCCGCCAGCCTCAACATATTTAAAAAGATCTTCCTCAGCTGCTGCATCTACAATCAACGGAAGACTGTACTTGTGGGCAACCGCTGCTGCTTCCGCCACACCCAGCATGCTTTTTTGAACGGTATGATGGCTCTTTATATATAAAACAGCTGCTGTGCGGTCTGTAATCATCATTTCAATATGCTCTGGCGTACACATATTGGCATAGCCGGCTTCAATCACCTGTCCTCCACCTTGAGCTACCATCACTTCTACCGGAGTTCCATAATCTACATTATGCCCCTTAGGTAGAATAATTTCTCTCCGGTCAATTTTTTCTGTATACGGATGATAGGCATGATAAGCTGAGCCCTGACCAATTAGAGCAGCCACGCTTTGTGCAATACCAGCAGAGGCAGAAGACACAATCTGTGCATCCTCAACCTTCAGCAGATTCGCCAAATATTTTCCTGTCTGAACGCTTAAATCGCCCATCTCAAAGAAATGTTCCCCACCGAAGCGCTGCGCTTCCAAGACTCGCTCAGATACTTTTGATACACCTAAAATTGTCATTCGTCCAGAAGCATTAATAACCTCTTTTAAATTGAATTTCTCGTAACTAATTGTCATAAACAACACCTCCAACGATGGTTTTCACAGGAGTAATCAACTCTTTGGCTTCTCTGGTAAAGCCATTTGAATCGGTCAAAGTTTTCTGACCTTCTTCAATTGTAAAGATTGTTAAATCTCCGTCAAAGCCTTCTTTCAGCTGTCCTTTACTATTCAAATGGAATTTTTCAGCAGGAGCAGCAGTCACCTTCTTAAGAATATCTGCCCATTCATATCCAACAACCCGCAGCTTCTCCATTGTCGTTGCTAAATCATAAACTGGTCCGTTTTCTCTGTTTCGGATATAGATATCTGTACTAATGGTTTCAGCCAGCATACCTTCTTTAAATGCAGTTTCAGCAACCTCGAAATTGAAGCTGTCTGTCCCATGGCCGATATCAAATACTACGCCCTTTTTGAAAGCAGCCCAAGCAAAGTCCTTAATTTTCCCTGTATTCTTATCCAAGATACCATTCGGTTTCCCGTTAAAGCAATGTGTCAGGATATCTCCCTCAGACATATTAGCTAGAATTTCATCAAGTTCCGGCGGAGCTGAACCTATATGAACCATTAACGGCAAGTTGTTGTTGTCTTTTTGGATTTTCTTTGCCATTTCAAGAGGAGTAATCCCATTTTCTCCAATTACTGTTTTGCTCATACGAGCTTTAATTCCAATGACAAAATCAGGCAGCTCCTGCAGCACCTTTCTCACAAGGTCTTCTTTGATTTTACTCAAATCTGCCAGTTCATCCTGCTCAACAATCCCCCATTTAGAAATATTTGCCAGTGCATAGACATTGGTCCTTGCCTGTACAGCTAAATCATAAAATTCATGGATGTTTTCCGCACCTGTTGTTCCAGCGTCAATAACAGTTGTAACACCTTTTTTTACACCGATTTCATCTGGAAAGTCATAATACAGCGTCATTTTTTCAAAGCAGTGTACATGATCATCAATCCAACCGGCTGAAATAAATGCAGCTCCATTCAAATCAATGATTTCCTTTGCATCTTCAGCAATTGAAACGGCCGTTTTGACAATTTTGCCTTCAGATATTGCAATTTCCAGCTTTTCTCCATCTATTGTTTTACCGTTTTTTATTAGCAGATCATATGTCATTTTATTTCCCTACTTTTCTTTCAATCTGAATTTTGTCCAAGGCTTGATAAATTCCAACAGCATCAATTCGCTTGGAGTAATACTTCCTACTTTATTTTTTCTACTGTCTTTGTGGGGCTGTAAGACAATCTGCAGCTCGTTCTTATATTTGCCAAAGGCATCATTACCAATAACGACATCACCAATCTGAAATTCGCCTTCATTGTCATGTGCTGGATTAGCATCATCAATATACTTTTTCCGTACTTCAGTAGAACGCGCCATCCGCTCTGTAATATCTCCTCTGCGGAAATGCTGTTCAGACAGCGTAATTTCTTTTTCTACTTCATTTACATCTGCAACAAAATCGACTGCTAGTTCCAGCTGATAGCGATTCACTTGACCCAATGCCTCCAGCTCTTCATCTGATGCGTATGCATTGCCGATTACTACATCATCAATCAGTCCTGTAGCGAACAAATGCTTGGCCTGAATATCAATAGGAAGATGACGATGGATTTCTAACGTCGGCAGTCCGTCATTAATGTCGCAGGGACCAATATCTCCAATACTGGAAGCAACAAACGCCGCTGTCCGGATACCATTATTCTTGAAACGAATACTACATTTTTCAAAAAAGTCATAGGGAAGACCAGTCCCTTCCTGAGGATAAAAATTGTGACAGCCGTATAAAAATGGCTTATTCGCTTCATAAGTCAAAATATTATCCAGGTAGGCAACATCATTACTCATATTCAGCTCAATAGCTAAATCATAAGGATTATAGGTAAGCTTGGCTTCCTTATTCCCATCAAAACCCGCATCTAGGCGAATACCGTCAGCTCCAAGCTCATGGAAATAGGACAAATCATCATACGAAATATCCAGCTGATCAAACAAGGCTGGAACTACATCTAAAATCGTTTCAAAACCTAACCCCTTGGCATAATGAATCAGCTCTTTAAACTTTTTGGTCACTACGTCTTTTCCTTCAGTCACTTCCAGCATACTCATAAAAATTCTTGTAAAGCCGCACTCAGCTGCCTTTTTCAAATACGCTTTATCCTGATCCATATCACTATGGTCAGGGTAGACAGATACACCTAATGCTCGTTTCATATACTTTTGCCACGCTCCATTTTGTCGAATTTTTTCCGGTTTTTCCATGAGACCAGCGATCCAAAGAATATTGTTACCGTTCCTATCAGTAAAATCGGCTGACCAACCAATACGCCAATAACAATTGCTGCAGAAATACCACCTATTGAATATAAACAAAGATATCGTAACCTTAAATCCGTAAACCGTTCAGGTAAGTACTCTCTTTCAATTATAACCTGAGAAATAATGAAAAACAGAATAAACCATAACCACATGTTGAATACCTCCAAATCATATCTCATTCTTTCTATTATAAATTCTGCAAGAAATGGTCTACATGACCAGCTGCTGGTAAGGTTTTATCTCACCTATAAAATAGAAGCTTTTAACGAAATAACACCTGTGCAAAAATCCAATAAACTTATTAAACTTCATTCAGCCAACTGAAAGGGCTGTTTCCCAAAAGTTTAGGCAAAGATACTTCTATTATGTCTTGTTTCTCTAGCAAAATTTATCTATTTGGATTGAAAAGGGTCGAACGACACAACTGTGTCATTCCACCCTCCCCCATGTATTTGTCAATACTCTTATGCTTTTTCTGCTTCCAGCTCTTTATCAAGCTGTTGTTTTTCATAAATTTTGAAAAACGGATAGTAAATTGCCAGTGTAATCACAAAGTTGATACATACTAGTATGCCTGCCATTACACTATAATCCGTACTCAGCCATGCAGCAATTGGTGCCGGCAGGGTAAAGGCTAAACGCACAGCCATCATAGGAACCACATTTGATATTGTCAGGAAATAAGACAAGGTTGTTGTCACAAGCGGCGCAACAATAAATGGAATCCCAATGATTGGGTTCATAACAATCGGCGTACCAAAAATTACAGGTTCATTAATGTTAAAGATTCCGGGAAGGAAAGATAGTCTTCCTAAGCTTTTTAGATATTTCGATTTTGAAAACATCATTAGTATAACAAGTGCCAGAGTTGTACCCGCACCACCAATCCAAATGAACCACTGTAAGAATTGCTCAGTGAATATATTTGGTAAAGCGTCAGCACTAACTCCACTGATAAACGCTTCGTTATTTTCAGCAATCGACATGTCCCAAAACGGACGAATAACCGGCCCCATGATAGCAGGACCATGAATTCCCAATACCCAGAAGAAACAGATTAAGAACACTGTCAGCAATCCGCCAAACAAACTATTTCCAGCCAATACGCCTTTCAACGGCATTAGTAGATTACTTAAGAAGCCGTTCAAATCAAACCCAACGATATGACGTAGCCCCCAAAACAATAACAGGATAACGGTTCCCGGAATCAAAGCTACAAAGGAATTGGATACTTCAGGCGGAACGCCATCAGGCATCTTAATCGTAATGTTTCTTGAAACAAAGAATCGGTAAATTTCTACAGTCAGAAGTGCTGCCACGATAGCGCCAAATAATGAAGCTGCGCCTAAATTCGCCAAATTAATATAACGCCCTGCATTAATCACCTCTGGAACATCTTCAAAAACCCTTGTAGGAGGTGCCGCTGTTACTAAAAAGGCTACCAGCGCTAAAATCCCACACATTAGCGTATCTAGTTTATAGCTTTGAGCTAAAGAAGAGGCGATCCCAAATGTTGCATATAACGCCAAGATTCCCATCGTATATCTTGATGGAATATCCATTACAGCTTGATAAGGTGCAATGAACTCCATATAGGAATCAATCGGGATATTTTGAAAAAGTGTAAAAAATGAACCCACAATGGTCAATGGCATTGTCGCAATTAACCCTTTTCTAATGGCAACCATATGTCGTTGTGAGCCAAATTTGTTTGCTACAGGCATTAAATGTTGTTCCATCCATAATACAAATCCGTTCATTTTGTTCCCCCCGCTACTAAAGATTATAATGTTATAAAATTATTTCGTTTCCATAATAACACGATACTCTTTTAATGTAAACGGTTTTTACTGTTTCAATGAAGAATTCTGCACTAATTATTGAGTCAACTCAACTGGGAAAAATGCGCCGAAAATCATGGCTCCAAGGATTGCGCCTCCAGCAATAGGTTTTTTCCATGCATAGAAAATCATTGCACCAATTGTTGAACCAATTCCGATAGGAATAGATGCACCTGCTGCACTTAAGATAATCAACGGTCCTAAGAAACGTCCTGATGCATTTCCAGCGCCCATCATTACGTCTGCACCAAATGTTGATCCACCTTGATTAATTGTAAACTTACGAATCAAGATAATGATACCGCCGACAAGTAAGCCCAAAACTGCACCTGTAATTAAAGCTAATGCAAAGTTTTCAATAGGTGCTTTGATGTTCATACTTAACAGAATTGCAGGTACACCAATACCTAATCCAGTTAAAATTGATCCACCTAAATCCAGAATTCCGACTAAAGAGCCTTCTAATATTCTGGCAAACAGGAAGCTGGCTCCAAAAGCTGCAGCTGCACCATATGAACCACCATCAAGCCCTGCCTTCAGCATTGCAACAATGGATACTTCGTTAAAAGCTCCCACACCATGTACTACATACATATGAGTTCCAGCAAAAACAGCGGCAGCCATTAATCCAACTAATATTGGAAATGACCAGTCAGCATACCAAAAGCTTTTTGCTTTTAAAGCTGCCTGAATTTCTATTTCATCTTGTGACCATTCTGCTTTTTCTTGTTCATTCATTTTTTTCTTCCTCCTTACTTATATAAATCATGCAAAGAAAAGATATCATCTGCCGTACCGTTTCATTTTAAAGCTAGTGAAACTGACTGTTAAACGTCCATCATACACAGAAGTGACAACTTCTCATATAACAAAAACTTTCACATGATTTATACGGATATCTAATTATTTCACAGTGAATACATTATGCAGATCATTTAACCAGTTTGGAATGTCCAGTCTGAAGCTTTCAATCATCTGCAGGTCAAAACCACGGAAGAAGCCACTGAATACAAAGAGTAAAATAATCGCTGCCATCATTCCTTTAGTCATACGAGTCCAACCTAGTTCATCAACGCCTTTACCGATTAGAATCCCCAAAACAACACCTGGAACTGCATTGCTCATTACTAATTGAGACAGTCCGCCAAATAATGTACCCCAAAAGCCTGTGCGCTTGCCAGCATCCAAAGCCGCCAGCCAGAACAACACCGGCATAACTGTATTAATCAAAATAGTTGCTGCCGGAACAAGTACAGCTACTGCTGTAACCTGCAGTGATTCCGGAATTGCCGCTGCTGTGCTGTTCAGAAAAGCAACGGTGATGATTCCAGCAATAGCTCCAGCAATCCCCATTTTCTTGGGATCATGAACAGTTTGTGTCACATCTTTATTTTTAATTAGCAATGCTGCTGCTGCCCAGTTTGGTACGATTCGGTGCGTCACATCCTGTGTGAACGCTCCAGCGCCAACTGCTGAAGCCCATGCATTGAAGAAAAATCCCAAACCAAATGAAAAATGAGAAGCTGGGTCTCCCTCTGCGGCATTCATCTCTCCTAATGTTCTAAACGCTCCTAACCCCTGTGTTTGCGGCGCATGGAACATTCTTGCTGCTCCAGCACCTGCTGCAAAGCCAAGTAGTCCGCCAATAATAACTGATTTAAATAGAATAACTATTAAGTCCACTTGCTTTTTCCTCCTTACCCTCTTTTAAATTTTCTTCGTTGTAAACGGTACAGCCACCCCATTAGGATCTGTTCCATCAACTATTTGGAAGGGAACATCCGCCATAGCTATTTTGCTGATTTCCACTTCCACATTTAACTCCACTTCATAACTTGTTCGTTTTCTTGGAAAGAAGAAGAACAGAAAGCGTTCTGTATAATTCTTCTCTACCGCAGAAAGGATATCAATATCAATGGGCTCAATTCGTACCAAGACATCTGTTGACTCTTTTAAGATTTTTTTCGATACATCACTTAAAGCACTGGCAAATGCTGCCGCTTTATTCTCCCCTTTACCTGAGACCTTCACGATTTGAGTAGTTTTTTCCGTTGCGCTCACTGTTCTTCCTCCTATTAATTTTTGTCCACAACAGCCCTGCTTCTCTTTATGGCTGTTGTCTTCTTTGGTGGTCCGGTAGCCAGCATCTCTACGCAGGTACATCCTGCTAGAATGATGGTCCTCCTATTAATTTTTGTCTACAACAGCCCCGTTTCTCTTTTCTGCTGTTGTCTTCTTTGGTGGTCCGTTAGCCAGCATCTCTACGCAGGTACATCCTGCTAGAATGATGGTTCTCCTATTAATTTTTGTCTACAACAGCCCTGTTTCTCTTTATGGCTGTTGTCTTCTTTTATCGTTTGCTGATTAATCTTGCTTATAACTTCTAACTCTTGACCTATTTTCAAAAAAACAGAATCGCTTTTTTAACAATGATTATTCACCATGTTTTTTGACAAAAGCTTCTGTCAAACGCTTCCCAAGCTCTTCCTGGTCCATAAATCCAAAGCCCAGTACAGTTTTACCATCATTAATAGCGGTGATCCCCTCTTCGATTGAGCGCATGCCGTGACGTTCCGGGTAGCCGTATTTATTGGCAGCGGTTAAGGCCCCTGCACCACCGCTTCCACAAAATGAGATGCCCATGTCGGCATTTTCCTGCTGCATAATATCGCCTAAACGCATATCAGCGCCCATTCCTGGAACAACAACTGCACGTCCGCCTGCTGCTTCAACACCCTTTGCGACATTTTGACCTTTACCTAAGCGATCTGCGATTACTACTGTTATCATGTTTATTCCTCCCAAATTTAAATTATTTTTATTCAGCTATATTTTGTTTAGCAGCTTCAAAGTGTATAGATAAAACATACATTTCATCCACTGGTAAATTACCGATATGTTCAACAAGTGCTCCGGCAATTGACAGAGCTTCTTTCGACACCTCTTCAAACATTGCCGGGTCAACACCAGTCATTTTTTCATTTGCTTTTGAACGTTTAATCATCTCATTTACATGATTAATCAAAATCGTCCACTGTAGTTCAGTTGGAACAACTGAAGCTGCTTCCAATAATTCTTCTGTTTTTCTTATTGACTCTTCCAGCTCCTGTTTATACTCAGATTCATTCACAATTTTTTCTGCATCGTCTGTTAATTTCATCTCTTCACTCCTCTCTGATGTAATTCAATAAAGCTGTGATTTCCGCCTGATTAACTGTTAGGTTACTTTTAGCGAATATCTGCTCAATTTGCTCGACTAATTGCTGTTGAGCCATCAGGGTTTCTTTTACGATGTTCCCTTCATTTTCATATTGACCATCAAAAATGATTCGATGGACCATCAACATCACGTGAAGTAGAAAAGCTTCTTTATATTCTTCATTCAGCTTTTCGTTAAAAGCTTTCAGCAACTCTTCATAGATGATGTACGCCCGCATCAGAATATCCCGGCTTTCTGCTTCCAGCCCCCTATTTTCTTTTAAGGGCTGCCTTGGAATCAGTCTAGGAATACTCCCTTCTCGAACACTGGTCAGAATCTTATTGACCTCTTCCTGAATTTGCTGTATATCACCTTCTGAAGGCAACGGATTGACCTTGATAAACGGCCGGTTAGCAACCTCAATGGGAAAAATACTTAAAACCAAATCAGGATTTTTTTCTTCGATGATTTCTGCTGCATTTAATACAGAAGCAAAACCAGCAATTTCAACATTGGATACCTCCTCCAATATTTTCTGCTCAATCAGACTGGTCACTCCCAAGCCGGTTGAACACACATAAACGATTCTTACAACATTAATCTCATGCTGAGTTTTCTCATATGCTACAAGAAAGTGCAACGCAATATACGCAATAAATGAATCGTTAATGAAAAGCGCCGTATTTTTAATATCCCTGCTGCTGGCATGTGTTATTGCTGTAAACAACTGTGGATACTTCGCCTTAATATCATCGACAAAGGGATTGTATTCATTGATGAACAAATGTTTTTTTGTCAGACGCAAGGATAGATGGGCAAATAAATTAGTGAATAGCTGCCTATCCCTATAAAACGGAAAATTAATTTCTTCAGAAACATCCTTGATTAACTTTTCAGTCAGCTGTGCTACATCCTGATGATTTCCCGCTATAAATACATCGCTATAGATATAGAGATATTCATCAGCCAGCAGAGGCAGCTCGTAATGCTCGAACACATTACTCATCAGTAAAAACGGCAGTTCCTGCTTGTCCTTCAGCTCTTCCTGATTCGCCAGTATTTTGTACCCATTCATTGTATGATTCAGCTGCATTCTTGATGCAGCAATTGCTACTCTTAGGGTAATTGAAAGGATCTCAGCATAGTTGAACTGATCGAACAAAGATGGATCCAACAGTTTGGTCATCTCATTCAGCGCCACCTGATAGATTTCCTGGAAAATTGTATTTGCTCCTATACGGACATCAATCAATCGTTTTTGATTACCTGACTGAACAAAGCGGCTCATAATTTGATAGATATCATATTCAGTAATTTCTTTTTGACTGATGTATTCCATTAACAGCCGAACCTTATTCTCTTCTCCCTGAATAGAAAAACCTAGACGGCTCTGCCGCTCAAGCTCCAAGTCATAACCTTCAATGAATTCTTCCAAACGATCTAAATCCTTTAGAACTGTATTTCGACTAACTTGAAGTTCGTCTGCCAGCTCTTGCGATGTTAGATAATCTTTCGTCAGAACCATGCGAAAGATTAAGTGATTCATTCGCAGCTCTTGATCCGGATAGGTTTCAAACCGATCAACCTCTAAAACCTCATTTTTTAATGTCAGTCGTTCTGAATCAGGAAGCTCCAGCCAAATTCCTTTGTTTCTTCGTGACTGAAGACTAATGCTTCTTTCCTGAAACCATTCACGGACATTGTCTAAATCATACTTGATTGTGCGAACACTCACATTGAAAGCTTCAGCTAGCTCCTTTGTTGTAATACTGTCTTCCAAGTCCAAAAGCATTAGTAAAATATTGATTTCTCGTTTTGATAAGTGCAGTGACATTCCTTACTCACCTTCATTCCTTCTCCTTACATCTGCAACTATAGCTTGATTTCCTTTAGGGAACAACACAAAAAAGTTGCACTTTTGTAAGTGCAACTTTATCCAAATGTTTTTTGTAACGGCAAAAGAAACCAGACCTGCTTTCCACTTAAATCCTTCGTATTCATTTTGAAAACGCTGTACAGTCAAGTCTTTTTTCATATAATTAAGTGCAATCCCTTAAAAAAATATCGGATTGTAAAAGGTTGCACTTACCTCCATTTCTGGTTAGGTGCCCTTATTTTAAGTACAAAAAAAAGAAGATAAAATATCTTCTTTTTTTCTACAGTACCCATATTAACATACAGATAGATGGATTTTCTCCACAAAAATTCCATCCGACACCTACAATCCGGTAGTGATGAGTGAACATCCGTGCCTCTGTTTCAACTAACCACCAGCCGATAAATCGGAACAATCAAGATTGTCTGGTTAAGTCAACTCGTCGCATGTCCTAAAGTCTAACATAATTTATTTTTTATTTCAACTTTTCTTCGTCTAAATCTCCGTCTTTAAACCATTGTCTATACATACTTTCTACAAGACTAACTGTTTCTTTTGTTATTTTTTCAGTCATTATCGGGCTTTCTTTCAGCCCTTTTTCAAGACACTCATTCACATGGTCAACTTCAAAGGAGAACTCGCTGTCAAATTCACTTGTTAAGTATTCCTCTGAGCCATCCTCATACCGAACTACTCCTTCGGCAGATTTCCAGAAATTCGGAATCTCAATACGTCCCTTTTCACCATAGATGACCAGTTCATTAGGTAAATCCAATTCCACTGTAATAAAAATACTAGCTAGTATCTGGTTGGGAAAGGTTACGGCTAGCTCGAAACGGTCATCTGTTTTCCCAGGTACTATAGAAGCTTGTCCTGAATAGCTTTCAGGCGTCGCATTTAGTACATACTGTATGTATTCTAACGGATAACTGCCGGAACCATGAAGGGCTCCTCCACCCGCTTCCAGAGAATGGAACCAAGGCAGATGGTCGATATTAGGATAGGCAGTGACTGAACGTATATACTTGATTTTGCCTATTTTTTCTTGCTGAATAATGTCTCTTACCATTGCTGTCACCGGTAAAAATACTGCTTTTTGTGCCTCCATCAAAAAACAGTTCTGCTGCTTTGCCAGCAAGAACAGTTCCTCTGCCTCAGCTAAGGTTAATGTGAAAGGTTTCTCCAATAGCACATTTTTTTTATTTTCCAGCGCTAGTTTAGCTGCAGCATAATGCCCTTTATTATAGGTTGCAATATAAACAATATCGACTTCTTCATCCTGACATAGCGCTTCATAGCTGCCGTAAGCTTTCGGTATCTGCAGTTTCTCAGCCAGTTGCTGAGCTCTGCTGAGCTCTCTTGCTGCAATCGCAACAGCCTCTCCAGCTGCACTTTCCCTAATTCCCTGTACAAACCTTGGTACGATTTGTGCTGTACTCAAAATACCATAACGAATCTGTTTCATGCTGCCGCCTCCTTTATTATTATGTTTACACTACACTGAAAATAAAGAAAACTCAAATCTTGACTAAATAAAAATAAGGGCTGAGACAATAGTATGCCTTCTGCCCTAAAATCGAATAAATCTTGTTTCAAATTTGATTACAAATAAAAGGTAAACATCTAAAACTTTCGGGTTTCACCGTAGTTTTCAGACATGTCCTTAGTCATTCAATCGTTTTCTATGTATCTACCAAAATGGTCTATCGGATGCCAATGCTTACTTTCAGCGCCTGATTTACTTTTTCCATATCACCTTCATGAAGTTTACAAATTTTCTGCAGAATCCGCCCTTTATCCAGCGTTCGAATCTGCTCCAGCAAAATCAGAGAAGGGGTCATCTCTTCCTCGTGTGGAATGTTAACCTTGACCTGGGTTGGCTGCATCTTTTTTCTAATATTTCTAGTAATGGGTGCTACAATCAGTGTTGGGCTGAACAAATTTCCTTTATTATTTTGAATAATTAAAACAGGGCGAATTCCTCCCTGTTCAGAACCCACTACTGGTGAAAGATTTGCGTAAAATATTTCTCCCCTTCGAATCATCTTTCTTATCTCCCTCTTTCCAAGAAAAACCTTTTTTACAAATTATAACATGATTCGTACAGAAATGTTTTTCAAGAATTTCCAAAAAAATGCAAAAAATTGATAATCGATAGCAGAATATACGACAATTTATCAAAAAAACCTGTTTATTTCTTAAAATAAAAATCTTTCTGATTATTTTAACGTATTTTTGGTTTTTTCAAGATGATTCATCAGATTATTAGAATATTGTTATTACATATGATAAGATAATATTTGTAGTACTAGTTATTTTTTCTCTTGTGATTCCCATTAAGGATTTTATATACGAAACTAAGAACAGACACTGCTTCAACCGTTTAGAATTCTTTTCTTGGGTTAGCTTGTCCATTTAACTCAACCAAAGCTCTTACGCTGAACAGCAGAAAAATCCACATTCATTTCCACTGAAGATTAATGAGCTAGCCAACGTACAGAAATACAGTTGGCTTTTTGAATTAGCTAACGTAAATAAGCCCGTTTTGTGGAAGCCCAAACAAGGTTATCGATTGATTTTATTTAATGGAAACTATCTGAATTTACTCAAGGGATGAAATATGTTGGAATTACCAAATTCAATAGAAGGAGTACTAGATGAATATTTATTCGGTTAAAGTTTCACCTAATCGACCATTTAACAATTCTGAGCTCACTTATTTACTAGAAAGATGTGCCATTCTTTCAAAAAAGGCCAAGGCACTGGATTATATTAAGGAATGTCATTATAGATACGACAGTGAAACCGAAACTTTCAAATTCGATTTTGTCTGTATTCATGATAAACACTTTTCTTTTAGCATCGTAAAAGATGACCGATTAGATGATTATATTTTTTCCATGCAAAAATATGAGAAATGGTCTGTTTTAAAAAAAGAATTTCTTAAGTCTCTAGCAGTTATTCATCAGCTGCATACAGAAGCGCATAGTTAGAAAAAAATATATACAGTAAAAAACCGAAAGCCTTCTAGTAGCTTTCGGTTTTTCATATTCTTCCTGGCAATTCAACTTAAAATCAGCCGAGGATACTTTTAACTTTTGTTGTAATCAAATCTATCGCTACATGATTTTCTCCGCCTTCGGGCACAATAACATCCGCGTAACGCTTTGTTGGTTCAATAAATTGATGGTACATAGGCTTAACCACTGTCAAATACTGTTCGATCACTGAATCCAGTGTCCGTCCCCGCTCTTCCATATCTCTTTTGATACGGCGAATAATTCGAATATCATCATCTGTATCAACATACAGTTTGATATCCATCAGCTCGCGAAGTCTTGGATCTTCCAGAATCAAAATTCCTTCAAGAATAATTACTTCCTTTGGTTCCTGAATAATAATATCAGAACTTCTGGTATGCGCTACATAATCGTATACTGGTTTTTCAATTTTTTCATAGCTCAGTAATTGTTTTAAATGATCAATCAGTAAATCTGTGTCAAAAGCAAAGGGATGGTCATAGTTTGTAGTTAATCTTTCCTCAAAACTCAAATTACTTTGGTCTTTATAGTAAGAATCTTGTTCCAGCATCATAATTGAATGATTCGGAAAATGGTTAAAAATCGCCCGGCTAACACTCGTTTTTCCGCTGCCGGATCCACCTGTAACCCCAATGATTATCGGTTGCTTGTTTTTCATGCAGTTAAACCTCTTTCTTTATTCAGCAAATAGCCATTATCACTCCTTTCTATTATAATAAAAAGACAGAAGAATGCTACTGAAAATTCATTTTTTTTAGAATCAATTACGTAAATAACGTTAAAGTCTCTATGCATGAAGAATTTTTAGCTGCCAGTTCTACTTGTGCAGGAACCTTTAGTAGAATGGTAGGCGTACGAAAATAAGAATGATTGCGATAAGCAAGCATTTCCTTACTATGAGCTAGCTGCCAGTTCTACTTGTGCAGGAACCTCTAGTAGAATGGTAGGCGTACGAAAATAAGAATGATTGCGATAAGCAAGCATTTCCTTATTACCCAAGAACTTTTAGAGGAAAAATCGGCACACAAATATCCTGTGCAATCATCAGAATTCATACTTGTTAAGGAATTTAATTATTTTCAGGAGGAAAAAACTATGATTATCCACTTAACTAAAGAGTTGACTAAACAGCACTACCAGTTGCTTTTGGAAGCTGATCCTTCAAAAAAACTAGTTGATGATTATACAAAGCGGGGGCAGGTCTATACTATTTCTGATGCGGATTGTCTTATCGGCATCATCGTTTTACTGCCAACAAGACCAGACACACTTGAAATTGTCAATCTTGCAGTTAATGAACTATATCGAAAACAGGGCTATGCACAGCAGTTGATTACCCATGCTTTTACAACTGCTAAAAAGCACGGCTATAAAACAATAGAAATCGGAACTGGAAGCACTAGCTTGAATCAGCTCTACTTATATCAAAAATGCGGATTCCGTATGACAGGAATTGATAAAGATTTCTTTATACGTCATTATGATAAACCTATCATAGAAAACAACCTACAGCTTAAAGATATGGTGCGCTTAAGTCTTGACCTATAAGAAATAAGTAAATAGCCCTTTTACCGTTATGTTTATAACGGTAAAAGAGCTATTTACTGCTTCATTTCTCAGCCTAATATGGTGAACAGCTCATCCAGCCGGCTGATTTCATAAGACGGCTGAATTTTTGTTTCAGTTTGTTTAGTTACTTTTGCAGGGTTTAGCCAAACTGTTTCAATATTGGCCTGATTTCCCCCGGCGATATCTGAATTCAAAGAGTCTCCGATAATCATGGTCTTTTCCTGCTCAAAATTTGGGATACGCTCAAAGACATAATCAAAATATTCCTTCATTGGTTTCTGATAGCCTACCTCTTCCGAAACAAAAATATCTTTAAAAAGAGGCAGCAGCTTTGAATCCGTCAACCTTTTATACTGAGTTGAAGCAATGCCGTTTGTTACTACATATAAGTCATAATCTGCATGCAGCTGTTCCAGTATCTGCTTGCTGTCTCCCAATAAATCATGACCGTTACTTAAATGATTCATATAGCGGGCGCCTAGTTCTTTCCCGTCAGCTTTTCTTCCCAACTCTTCAAATAGTAAACCAAAACGGGTTTCACTAATCGTTTCTTTTTTTACTTTGCCCCGTTCAAAATCCTCCCATAGTTGACGGTTAATCCGATCATATTTCTGTCGAATTTCGTTAGTCAAAACTAGTTTTTCCTCTGAAAACAATGTGTATAAAGCCTTCTTTTCAGCAGCTTTAAAATCCAATAAAGTATCATCTACATCAAAAAGCAATGTCTTATAATTCATTTCCCCACTCATTTCTATAGTTATTTCTTGAAGTATAACATTAGCAGCTTCAATTCTTCAGGCTCTAATCGCCGATACTCACCTGGTTTCAGCTTCGAATCTAAAAATAAGCTCCCCATACTTAGACGTTTCAGATAGATCACCTTTTTGCCAACAGACAAAAACATTTTTTTAACTTGATGAAACTTGCCCTCCTGAATATCAAGATATGCCAGGCTTTGCTTAGAGGAACTGGAAAGAATATGCAGTTCCGCAGGCTGACATTGTTGTCCACCAGTAAAAGTGATACCTTCCGCAAATTGGCGGCAGTCTTCTATGCTTAGAGGTTCGTTTACTATTACCTCGTAACGTTTAACAACTTTTTTACTGGGATGAATCAGCTGATAACCTAGTGGCCCATTATCCGTAATCAAAAGTAGTCCTTCGGTGTCTCTATCCAGTCTTCCCACTGGATAGAGTTTTTCATTTTTGTCCCTATCTGCCAGAAGGTCCAGTACGGTAGTATGCTTAGCGTCCTTAACCGCTGTCACAGCCCCCTTCGGCTTGTTCATCATAAAGTAAGAATGACCAGTTGTTTTCAATGTCTTCTCAAAAATTTTTATCTCCTGAATGACCGGATCAACATTCATCCCTTCACTTTCTGCCGGCTTTCCATCTACTGTCACTGCCTTCCTTAGAAGCAGTCGTTTAACAGCCTTTTTCGAACCTATCTTTTCTCTCTCCAACAGCTTATCTAAACGCATCGTATTTTCCTCAATCTACTCATTCAATAATCATTAATTATACATAAAATTGGTTAAGTTACAAACAGAAAATATCGCTTTCCTTGACTTAAAGTCAAAAGCACGTTAAGGTTAAAGAGTAAAGTGAATCAGCGGTTTCTCAAAAACAGCGTAATGACCTGGAAGAGAAAAGTATTATAGTCATATTTCAGGGGATAATTCTGTTGTAATTATCCTCTTTCTGTTTTCCTTGAAATTTTTATGTTGTATTTTTGTTTAACCAATTAAATTCACTCACTATTGAAGGAGGAATTTAGGTTATGTCAGTATCATTAGAAGTTACAGAAAGAGCCGTCCGTCCCCGTTCACTTAGAAATGAGCTACGTCACTCAGGTAAAATCCCAGCAGTTGTTTACGGCTATGAAATCGAAAGTACGCCTATTACAGTCGACGGAAAAGAATTAGCCAAAATTTTACGCGACACTGCTGCGAACACAGTAATTGCGCTA
This sequence comes from Enterococcus sp. LJL51, assembly GCF_054871795.1. Lineage (NCBI taxonomy): Bacteria > Bacillati > Bacillota > Bacilli > Lactobacillales > Enterococcaceae > Enterococcus > Enterococcus sp. LJL51. The sequence goes on from NZ_JBTXLW010000001.1 coordinate 417,008, forward strand.
TCCCTTGAAGGGAAAAAAATCAATACGTTAATATATAAAACGCAACTGGATACTTTCACTGGTCAAATCAAACACATTGAGTTTCTGGCTGTAAATATGAAAGAAGAAACTGAAGTAGAAGCTGAAATCTCTTTAGTCGGAGAAGCGGAAGGTGTTAAAATTGGTGGTGTACTTACTCAAAACTTATACACTGTCCTAGTATCAGCAACACCAGAAAATCTACCTGAAAAAGTTGAAGTTGATATTAGCAAGCTAGCCATCGGAGATGCCTTAACTGTGGCTGACCTTCCTAAAAATGATGCCTTTACGATTGTCACAGATGGTGAAGAACAGGTTGTCAGCGTCACTGAAGCACAATCTGAAACAGCGGAAGATGAAGTACCGGCAGCACCGGCTGAACCCGAAGTTATCGGTGAAGAAGAATAGAATAGTCTCCTAAGCAATCTGTGAGCCATGCGGCTCGCAGATTTTTTTATTTTTAAGTTAATTCATTTCAGTTTTTTTTACGAATTTATTCTTGAAAGGCAAATTAAGAGTTCATAGAAAGGAGGAAAGCAACAGTTTAAATTTTCCTGATTAATCACCATACTTAACTTGCCTTCACGCTTCGTAAAATGAATCAATGCTAAAAAAACTTTTCAAAGCACTGATTACCTTATAACTTGAAAGGAGAAAATAAATGACAAAATTCCCAAGCCTTAGAAAGGGGTGGTTGGCACAGCTGAAAAAGGCAGCCGTCTGTTCCACGCTGCTTTTCTCACTGTTCCAAAGCCCTGTGCTTGCTCAAGCACTCACTCCATCAGAAGTCCAGCAAACAGAAGAGAATACCTATATTGAAAAAGAAAATTTCTCTCTTGATACTCCTCTAACAGCTAATCCCCCCTCCTCAACAGCACTCCCCGCACTTGATTCTCTAGTGCCTCATCTTCAAGTTATCCAGAAGAATAGAGCAGAAATAAACGGTTTTAACCTTCAAGGTCTAACGCGTCAGGAAATCATTGAACTGGCTGAACAGCGCTACGGCGACTATGCAGCCGCCGATCCTGGTTTCGGCCTACAAGTGACGACTGAATTCGGCGAGACTATTGATATCCCTTTTTCCAGAAAAGGCGGAAAAGCCTCCGGAACTGCCAGTGAGATGTACCCTTATACGTGGCATGTAACACATGAATCTCAAGGCAGCTCTTGGTACGGCTGGGGTTCCTATCTTGAAATCTATCATATTGATGGAAAATTAGCTTATTGTGTAGAACCAGGGGTCGTTTTTCAGCCCGGAGCAGGATTTACTCAGCAGACAGAATTCGCTGGAATGACTCCCGAGCAAAAAGAAGAAGTTAATCTAATTGTGAACTTCGGTGCAAAAGAAACAGACTCTGTGGAGTTCAAAGTTGCGACTAACTTTGCTATTTGGGAAGCAATGGGCTATCAGCTGCAGGACCTTAATCTGAGTAATTACGCTGACTATAAAAAAACAATCTATCAAAACATTGCAAATTACCAAAAAAAGCCAGCTATCCACCAAAAAGAATACACTGTAAAGGTTGGTGAATCATTAACAATCACAGATGATGAGAACCTGTTAGCCGGATTTACACTTAGCAGTACACCATCTTTCAGCATCAGTCATGATGGAAACTCTGTCACGGTCACCCCAAGTGCTGTCTCTAAAAGTGAAACCATTCATTTCTCAAAAGAAGGGTATTATTCCGGCAGCCAGTACTTTTACGTAAAAAACAACGCCCAGTCGGTAACCACTGGCGGCAGTGCTGTACCGACAACTGTTTCTTTGAAAATCAATGTCTTGGCTAATCCATCCGTAGGAACTATTTTAGCCACAATTGATGGTGGTAAAGAAATCGACAGCCGTAAGGAACAAATCCTTGAAGACCAGATTCAGTATAAGAACTTCCCCCCCGGTCCTTACACCCGGCTAACAAAGCTTCTTAAGCTTAACGAACAAAATGAAGCCGGCGAAGTCGTCTTCCAACAGGCAGATTCTATTCTTATTTCTCAGTCGGACGGGATAGATTCAGCTCGTTTAATCATTCCAGCTGATACGTTTAAAGCCAATAGTAAGTATGTCTGTTTTGAATATTACTATACAGGCTCAGAGATGGAGGAGAAGAATCTATTTGCACAACACACAGACGCTACAGACGCAGATCAGACAGTTTATACAAATAGCTTGCCGATTGTAGGGACTGTGATGGCTAGCATCGATGGTGAAAAGCTTATTGATAGCCGCAAAGAAAATATACTTATCGATTTTATCGACTATCAGTACTTCATCCCTGGTGAGTATACTCGAGTTACTCAACTGATTAAGCTTGATGATACACAAAATGCCAGTCAAATTATTTACGAGCAGGTAAGTGAGGTTCAGATAGATGAAGCAAACGGTCAAGATACAGCAGAACTAATCATTCCAGCTGATACATTTTTACCAGGAGACAGTTATGTCTGCTTTGAGTATTACTATACTGAAAAAAATACTGATGCAGAATATCTTTTTGCTAGTCATACGGACCCAAAAAGCACCAGCCAGACAGTCTATGCAAATGAATTACCTCTTGTAGGTACTGAACTGCTCACCAGCGAAGGGGGCAAAACCATTGATGCAACCGTCGACAATCATTTGGAGGATTGGATTACCTATGAAAACTTTCTTCCCGGCACTTACACTCGAGTTACTCAGCTTCTAGAAATTGTCAGTGGAAAAGAGCCAAAAATCGTCATTGAAAATAAAGACGTGGTCACGATCGAAGCTTCTTCTGGAACGGATAAAGCCGTGTTCAACATTCCTGCAAATACACTTAATCCAGCAGCTAAGTATGTTTGTTTCGAATATTACTATACAGGAGAAAGCACAAAAAAAGAGCAGCTGTTCGCAGAACACACTGACTCAAATGACGAGAAACAGACGATTAACACAGAGAAACTTGCTGTTAAAGAAATTGAATCAGAACAGAAAAAACAAGCTTCTAGCGGCTTGCTTCCAACTACTGGAGAAATAAGCGCTCAGTTTTCCTTGATTATCGGTCTAGTATTCCTTCTGATTCTCAGCTTATTTGTCTATAAAAAATCAAGAAAAGAAAAATCTTAATCTCTTATCTTAGAGAAAATTCTCTGGTTCAAGACAGAAAAAAGGAAAGTTATTATTGTTTGCTGTATACTACTATGTAAATCCTATTAAAAATGTAAGATAGTTTTATTTCCATTTATCCAGTCTCTAGCACAAACATCGTTGTTGGAAAAGTTGTCATTTAACTCAAACAACCATACAGATATTTAGAAACTATCCAGCTTTTTCTTTATGGGCTTATTTTTCTATCATGTGTTTCTGTATAGCAGCGCCAGCATTCATAATGGGAAATTTTTAGCAGGATTTATAGAGTAAGTGAAACGAGGAGGGATTCTTATGTTTGAATCATTTGACAGAAGCCGCAGCCGCTATGCTTCCTTTGGTGTTGTTTCCAGTCTTCCAGGAGAATTGATTGACAGTATCTGGCTGATTATAGACTTGAATTTAAAAGGAGTTATTCCGTTAACAAATATGCTGACCTTTGATTTAGTCAACAACAACGGAAAAATTACTCTGCGTTTCTCTCAGGAGTTCAGTGATGTAGAAATGGCTGTAGATTTAGCCTACAACTACTCTCCTGATTATCCAGATCGAGTGTTTGCATTTGATGATGGAAAAAGAGAAACCATCCTGTTGCCAACCGAAATTTCAGAACATTAAGAAATAGAACAATAAATAAGCTGTCTGAAAACCGAAATTGCTTTCAGACAGCTTATTTTTCTATGTCAAGCTGCATTGATGGGACAACATTTGGCGATGATTGCTCTCCACAATCATCTTCATTTTCGTCCCCATACCATTCTGGTATATGCACATGCTATTTTGTTAATAGGTAAAATAATCACTGGATTTTCTTGGAAATCAGAAAATCCAGTGATTATCGTATTTAAATGTATTAATTATTTATGGTGTTCCGTTGCTCTTATTCTTCTACATAAGCAGTCCGGTAAGAAATCGTCCGTCCAAATGAAAATACCTGAAGCTCTTTTAATCGATCAGATTTTAAATAACCAATCGCTCCCTGATACAACGGTAAAACTGCGGTATCTTGCTCTATAAGAATTTTCTCTAAATCCAGCAGTTCTTTCCAACGCTTCTCCGGCTCATTGGCTAAAGTAATTCGAGCATCGTTCAACCCAGCATCATATTTTGGATTATCATATCCAGCTGTATTTAAGCCGCTTTTAGAGTCGTAAAATTCCAAAAAGTTAATTGGATCAGCATAATCTGGCGTCCATGTACCAAAAACCAAATCAAAATTACTATCCGTCTGCAAATCAAGTCGGTTCTGCAGGGGAACTGATTTAAGAACAATTTTCAGTCCAGAAAGATTTTGCTGCAGCTGTCCTTGAACAAACTCAATCGTCTTTTTGGCAATAGCAGAATCAGCAGATAACAATTCTAGTTCGATTTCTTCTTTTCCAAGCTCCTGCTTTGCCAGCGCCCATTCTTTTTTAGCTGCTTCTAAATCATAGGCTAAAAAATCACCATTTTCTTTGCGGAAGTCTTCTCCAGTTTCAGGATTTTTCGCAAAATCCTTAGGAACAAATCCGTTTAGCGCTGTCGAGCCATCTCCTAAAATATCGGTCGTAAATGCTTCTTTGTCAATCGCCTGCAAAATTGCCTTACGAGCATGAACATTTCCAGTTACTTCACGTTTATGATTAGGGCTTAAATAACCCACTAATGCCTTAGGAACAAAATAGGCTTGTGGCGAATCCTTGTATTGAAGTGCATACGTATCAGCCAGCCCGGTATAATCTAAATCCCCATTATCAAAAAGATTTGCTCCAGTAGAAATTTCTTTTACAACCTGCACGTTGATAGTATCTAGCTTTACATTTTTTTGATCCCAATAATCAGGATTTTTAGATAATGTCCAGCTCTCAGTCGTTCCATCCCAACCGGAAATCAGAAAAGGACCATTCCCTACAAAATCATCAGAAGAAGTACCGTAAGCTGTCCCCTTATCGTTGGCAAATTTTTCATTTTTCGGCATAAAAGGTGTACCCACCAAAGCTTGAGCTAGATAAGGTGCTGGATACTCCAATGTCAGCTCTAAGGTTTGATCATCTAAAGCCTTCACACCAAAATCATCCAAGGAAGCCTTTCCTTCACGAATTTTCCTGCCGTTTTTAAATATATCCATCTGATTGCTGCTGCTTGATCCGTAAGCGGGGTCAACAACATTTTTGAAAGCAAACACAAAATCACCTGCCACAACAGGATCCCCATTTGACCATTTTGCTTCTCTTAATTTAAAAGTGTAAACCTGACCATCCTCACTGACTGTGGGCTCTGCTGCTGCCATTGCCAATTCCGGATCTTGGTTTTTATTCAATCGGTACAGCCCTTCAGACACCTGACCAATCATATCTGAGCTATAAACATCTGTATACTGCGCACTGTCCAATGTTGACAGCTCACCTCCGGAAGCCACATTGATTACCTGTTCTGCTTCATTTTTCTCTTCAGTAGAATTACTACTGCTTTGCTGACCCGTACTGCATGAACTCAAAATCAGAACCGCTGCTGCTGCCAGTAAACTAAATTTTTTCATCCTCTTTCCCCCTTTGAAACCATTCGTTCAACAGCTCACAAAATACCAGCTGTTATTTTGTTTTCTTCTCTTTATTTTACCTGAAAAAAATTGATTGCTTAACTTATATGCTTACAAACATTTATTTTTTTAGTTGACAGAAAGGAAGACGGGTGATAAAGTTATAAAAAAACAGAGAACAGAAGAGTAGCTTTGCTGATTGAAACAGAGAGTCTTTGGCTGGTGGAAAAAGACACAATACAAAGTGAACCACATCTGGGAGTTGATTTGCTGAAGGAAGTAGGCAGATTCGGGTAAGCCCGTTACAGCATAAAGTCATACATTGACTTTTTAAGACTGTTACTTGTGAGAGTACAGTGAACAAAGGTGGAACCACGATATTTCGTCCTTTGGCATTTATTGCCAAAGGACTTTTTTATTTTCAATATTGCAGCAGGCAGTACGTTATGCTATTGCTGCCAAGTCATTAAAATACAATAAAAACTAATGCACAGAACAAGTAGTTCCCGATTACTTCTGTCCAGAGAATGCCTTATTTGCTGAAAGAGGCAGCTGAAGTCCGGTAATGAACACATCTGAAAAAGTCAGTTTCTGAACAAATATAGTAGGAAGCTGCGGAACGCTCACCGTTACTGAGGAAACATTCAGAAAAATCTGAATGTTCACAAGATTACTGTTCGAAAGTCAGTAGTGAATTGAGGTGGAACCGCGAATCTTCGCCCTCTTGGCTAACGCCGAGAGGGCTTTTTTTATAAATCAGCTGAACACTCAGCAAAAAATCAGAACATCTATATAGATGACACTAAAGATTGGAAATTTATATAGATAGCTATTGGAGGAAGTAAGATGGAATATGTATGGGAAATTTTACCTGCTTTATTAAGCGGGGCAGCAATGACGATGAAAGTTTTTATCTTTACTTTATTAGGATCAATTCCTTTAGGGATTGTCGTTGCTTTTGGATTACAAACACGCTTCAAACCGCTAACCTATTTAATCAATACGTATGTCTGGTTAATGCGGGGAACACCTTTACTGCTGCAGCTGATTTTTGTTTTTTATGGCTTGCCTTTAGTAGGCATCGTTTTTGAACGTTATGATGCTGCTCTTTTTGCTTTCATTTTAAACTATGCAGCCTACTTTGCCGAGATTTTCCGTGGTGGCATTCAATCTATTCCCCAAGGTCAATACGAAGCCGCAAAGGTACTGCGGTTAACCAAACTGCAGACGATTCAGAAAATCATTTTGCCCCAGGTAGTAAAAATTGTTCTGCCTTCAATTGGCAACGAGGTAATTAATCTTGTTAAAGATACTTCGTTGATTTATGTCTTGGGTTTAGGGGATCTTCTAAGAGCCGGAAAAATTGCGATGAGCAGAGACGTGACAATTTTACCGCTGGCATTAGTGGGAATTATCTATCTACTATTTACAGCACTTCTAACACTTGCATCTAAAAAAATCGAAAAATACTATCAGTATTATAGATAATCGAGGAGGTACAGACATGTTGACAATAAAAAATTTAACCAAACAATTCGACGGTCGAACGATTATCGACCAGCTATCTATGGATATCCCTGACGGAGAAATATTAACCATTGTTGGTCCTTCCGGCGGCGGTAAAACTACTTTACTACGGTGCCTTGCCGGGCTAGAAACAATTGACGCTGGTGAGCTTAGAATAGATGGAGCAGTTTTTGATCCTGTTATGATGGATAATGCTGACCAAGTAGTAGGAATTGTTTTTCAGGATTTCCAACTATTTCCTCATCTCTCTGTTCTTGACAACGTTACCTTAGCGCCTGTTCTCTCCCTAAAACAATCCAAACAGGAAAGCATTAACGAAGCGTTGGAACTGCTTGACCGGCTAGGTCTTTCCGGAAAAGAAACACTCTATCCTTATCAACTTTCCGGCGGGCAAAAGCAGCGGGTAGCTTTAGCTCGTGCATTAGCTATGAAGCCAAAGGTTCTAGGCTATGATGAACCAACAAGTGCACTAGACCCGGAATTACGGCAGCAGGTAGAAGCAGTTATTTTAGGCTTAAAAGAAGAAGGAATCACTCAGATTGTTGTTACTCATGACATGCACTTTGCGGAGAATATCGCTGATCAATTATTAACGGTTGCTCCGGTTCAATAGAAAGGAACATTTTTATGAAAAAAACTTTTTTCTTATTTATTCCAATCGTTCTGCTCCTGACTTTATTTTTTACCGGCTGCAGTAGAAAAAGAAGCAACGCTGATCAGTGGCAGCGAATTGAAACAGAAAAACGCATTATCATTGGTCTGGATGACTCTTTTGTTCCAATGGGTTTCCAAAACAAATCAGGTGAAATTATTGGCTTCGATGTAGATTTAGCAAAAGCTGTTTTTGATTTATACGGCATAAAAATTGACTTCCAGCCGATTGACTGGTCAATGAAAGAAAATGAACTGCAAAATCAAACTATCGACCTTATCTGGAACGGCTATTCCAAAACAGCTGAACGGGAAGAAAAAGTCCTTTTTAGCAACGATTATATGAAAAATGAACAGGTTGTCGTTTCATTAAAAAAGAACAAGATTAATCAATTTTCCGATATGAAAGAGAAAATCCTTGGTGTTCAAAACGGTTCATCTGGCTACCACAGCTTTGAAGAACAGCCGGAAATTCTGAAAAATTTTGTTAAAGATCAGACACCTGTTTTGTATGACGGTTTTAATGAAGCCTTTATGGATTTAAAATCAGGTAGAATTGACGGGCTGCTGATTGATCGAGTGTATGCCAATTACTACCTCTCTCATGAGGATAATCTTTCTAACTACTCTATCGTGACTGGGGCATTTGAAGGAGAGACCTTTGCCGTGGGTATCCGCAAAACAGACCCTGAACTAGCAGATAAAATTAATGATGCTTTTGAAACACTACAGAAAAACGGTCAGCTGGAAAAAATCTCAAAAAAATGGTTTGGCGAAGATGTAACAAGTCATTAGCTTTTCGGACTACATTTAAAAGCTATGCTGAATGATACTGTCATTATCTATAAAAACTTCGTATTTATGATTCCAATAAAAATAACAGCAGCCAGACAGCTGTTCTCAATGAACTGCTTGTCTGCTTCTGCTGTTTTAGTTCTACGATTACTTCTCATTACTTTTCTTGATTCATGATTTCTGCATAGTTTCCAGTCTCTTTAGTAATGTTCTGGTGATCGATTACTAGAAAATGCTGAAACATTTTTTCCAGGAAGAAACGGTCGTGTGAAACGGCCAGCAAAGTACCTTTAAAATCACTTAGAATCTCCTCGACTTCTTCCCTTGTCTCTATATCCAAATGATTGGTAGGCTCATCGAGTAATAAAAAGTTAATCTGCTGCTGCATCAGCTTTGCCAGCTCCAGCCGAATTTTTTCTCCGCCGCTGAGAAACCTGAGCTGCGTCAGCACATCTTCTTTATAAAAGGAATAGCCAGCTAGAATTCTGCGGCTTTCCTGTTCACCTAAAGAGCATTCATACATAAATTCCTGTAAAATCGTTCGCTGAGGCTGTTCATACTGAATCACCTGAGGAAGGTAGCCGATTTTCACATTACTTCCCAAACGAAGTTCTCCATCACTTAGTTCTTCCACTCCCAGAATCAGCTTCATTAAAGTTGTCTTTCCGGCACCATTTCCCCCGATGATGGCTGTACACTCCTGCCAGAACAAGGTAAAACTACTGTGACCAAATAAAGTACGGGAATCATAGCTTTTGGCGATATCCTTAACAATAAGAACTTCCTTTCCAGAACGATCTGCTTTTTGAAAAATACCGCTTCCTAGATTTTGACTATCTACTTTAGGCTTTGGTACTTTTTGCATTTTTTCCAGACGATGTTCCAGCTGCTTTGCTTTTTTAAAGAACTTTTCATTATCGCCCTCATGCCCCCATTGTCTAAATCTTCTGATTGCCAGCTTCATTTTTTGAATTTCCTTCTGCTGTTCTGCAAAATCTCTTCGCAGTTTTTCCAGACGTTCTTCTTTCTGCTGCTTATATGCGGAATAATTTCCTTTATATTCCCAACCAGCACCATCTTCTATCTCAACTATTTTTTCTACAACTGTATTCAAAAACTGCCGGTCATGAGAAACAATCAGGCAGGTCGCTTTTTCATGAATAAGGTACCCTTCAAGCCAATTGATACGCTGGACATCCAGATGATTGGTAGGTTCATCCAACAGCATGACTTCCTGCTGCTGCAATAGAATTCTGGCTAGATTAACAATAGTCTGCTCGCCGCCGCTAAGCTCATTAAAGCGGGAATTCAATAAATGGGCAACTGATAATCCATTTGTAATCATTTCCAGCCGGTTTTCAATATCATACCCGCCAATTCCCTCAAACTCTTCCTGATAACGACCATAGCGCAGCAAAAGCCGGTCAAAATCTGCCTGAGGATTAGCCATCTGCTCTTCCAAATACTTGAGCTGCTTCTGAAGTCCATTGACTTCTTCAAATGAAGCTAGCAGATATTCCCTAACCGTCTGCTCAATTGCTTCTGGGACCTGAGCCAAATACCCGACTGTTGTATTCTTTTGAATACTGATTGTTCCTTTGTCTATTCCTTCAATCCCCGCAATCATTTTCAGAATTGTCGTTTTTCCAGAGCCGTTTGCTCCTACAATTCCAATCCGTTCCCCCTTTTCAATCTTTATATTTAAGTTTTCAAATAATGGATACGTGCTGTAATTTTTTTCTACTCCCTGTAATTGAATCAACATTGTTTTCCTCTTTTCTGCCATTCAGAACCTTGGAAATGTATCTTATAATGATATAAAAAAAGCCACAGGAAAGAAATACCCATGACCTACTACGTTATTTAATTCATTAATCGAATTCGCATGAATAAGTCTGAATGGTCTGTTTATTTGATTATTTTTCTATTTTTGAACACACTTGTCCCTTGATAGAAAAAATTGGAAATAATGTTATAGCAAAAATAAATAAATCCAAGAAAATCAAATACTCTATATGTTATTTTTGACATAACGACCATCACGCTTATTCACCACCTTATCTTTTTCTTATTTTCATATTGTAACATGAGGAGAGAAGCCATGCAATCTGTCTATTGCTGATAACGTCCTAGTCTCTCCTCAAGTGTTCCCGTATGCAGCTCAAATAGGTGGTTATCATAATCGTAAAAATAAATAGAACTGCCTTCTCCTTCAACTCTACTCCGACCATCTTTAAAATCTAAGCCTAACGCCTCGATTTTTCGGATATAGTCATCTAGATCATCCTGCTCAATTTTAAAAGCAACATGATTGTACGTCCTCGTTGGTAAGCTCTCACCTTCCATAACTGCTATCCATAGCTCACCAATTAGAAAAAATTTTTCCTTGGAAACTGAAAAAGTCTGCTCGCCGCTTGAATAAACCTCTTTTGCATCAAATAGTTCTTGGAAAAACCGAGCGGCTTTTTCTATATCCTTCACAATGAATGTCAGATGACTCAAGCCTTCTATCACTATCCCTCCTTAAATATCCTTTTCTTTTAGAGTAAAATTGGTTTGGAACAATAATAAATCCCCAACCTCTTAGTATACCTAACTCAGAATAAACGGTGGTCCCAAAACCGCTTCTTCGAAAATAAGCCGTACTCTATTGAAAATGTATGGAATCATTTTCCTAGAGTACGGCTTATTGCTAAGAAACACAGTGAGGTAGTTGATGTTGAACAGTACCTCTCTGATTCTTGAAGTAAAACACTTTTAGTCCAGCTTTATTTTCTTTATCGTTTTAGTTCGCTACAATATTTACTAGTTTATCCGGAACAACAATTACTTTACGAACTGTTTTCCCTTCAAGAAAGGACTTAATGCCTTCTGAAGCCATGGCTTTCTCTTCCATTTCTTCTTTACTTAGTCCTCTAGCAATAGCCAGCTTTTCTCTGACTTTTCCATTAACCTGCAGTACAATTTCAACTTCATCCTCGACTAGCTGACTTTCATCATATGCCGGCCAGGCAACATAAGCAACGCTGCCTTCATTCCCCAGGATTGCCCATAGTTCTTCACCCAAATGGGGTACAATTGGCGCCAATAGCTGAACAAAGCCTTCCACGTACTCATAAGGCAGAACCTCTGCTTTATTTGCCTCATTAACAAAGACCATCAACTGAGAAATTGCTGTATTGAAATGAAGCTGTTCTAAATCCTCGGTTACTTTCTTAACCGTTTGATGGTAAACTTTTGTCAGTTTTCCATCATTAACTGTGGTAATGCGGTCCCGCATTTTTCCTTGTTCATCTACAATTAGACGCCAAACCCGGTCAAGGAATTTACGGCTGCCTTCCAAGCCATTTTCACTCCAGGCAATCGATGCCTCCAAAGGTCCCATGAACATTTCGTACATACGCAGTGTATCTGCACCATATTTCTCGATAACATCGTCAGGATTGACGACATTTTTTAGTGATTTACTCATTTTGGCTGGAGATTCTTCCAGCTCTTCTCCGTTTTCACTGTTTACCCAGATGCCGTCACGTTTTTCCACCATATCCGTTGGCACTAAAGCACCGCGAGAATCACGGAAGCTTTGACCCAAAATCATTCCCTGATTAAATAATTTTTGATAAGGTTCTTTCGTGGGAACAATACCAATATCATAAAGGAATTTATGCCAGAAACGAGCATACAGCAAATGTAGAACCGCGTGCTCTGCCCCGCCGATATAAATATCCACAGGCAGCCAGCGCTTCAGCTTTTCAGGATCAGCAATCATCTGTTTATTATGTGGATCAATATAGCGCAAATGGTACCATGAGCTGCCAGCCCATTGCGGCATTGTATTGGTTTCACGCCGGCCTTTTTTACCAGTCTCAGGATCAACAACATTAATCCAATCCTCGATATTTGCTAACGGTGATTCTCCAGTTCCGCTTGGCTTAATATCATCAGTTTTTGGCAGTACCAGCGGCAATTCTTCTTCTGGAACAGTTGTTGTCGTTCCATCTTCCCAATGAATCACCGGAATCGGCTCTCCCCAGTAACGCTGACGGGAAAATAGCCAGTCACGCAGGCGATAGCTAGTTTCTGTTTTCCCAGCACCGTGTTCCTCTAACCACTGATTCATTACAGTAATTGCTTCTTCTTTATCCATTCCATCAAGAAACTCTGAGTTGATATGAGGACCATCGCCTGTAAAAGCTTCTTGTTCAACATCTCCGCCGGCTAGGACAGGAATAATTTCCAATCCAAAAGTTTTAGCAAATTCATGGTCACGTTCATCATGTGCTGGAACTGCCATGATTGCACCTGTACCATAAGAAGCCAGTACATAATCAGCAATCCAGATTGGGATTTTCGCACCATTGACTGGATTTACTGCATAAGCACCAGTAAAAACTCCAGTCTTTTCTTTCGCTAAATCTGTTCGGTTCAAATCTGATTTTTTCCCAGCCTCTTCAATATAAGCTTCCACTTGTTCTCTTTGTTCGTCAGTTACTATTTCCTGTACAAGCGCCAATTCAGGGGCTAATACAGAATAAGTGGCACCGAATAATGTATCAGGACGCGTTGTAAAAACAGTAAACTCCTTATCTGTTCCTTCCACTTTAAAGGTTACATTTGCACCTTCAGAACGGCCAATCCAATTTCGCTGCATTTCTTTAATATTTTCCGGCCAGTCAACAAGATCTAAATCGTCCAGCAAACGGTCTGCATATTTCGTGATTTTCAGCATCCACTGACGCATAGGCTTGCGGATAACATCATAACCGCCCCGCTCGCTTTTTCCATCGATAACCTCTTCATTTGAAATAACGGTTCCCAGCTCCGGTACCCAGTTTACAGCTACTTCTGCTTCATAGGCCAGCCCTTTTTCGTATAGCTTAGTGAAAATCCACTGTGTCCATTTATAATACTCAGGATCCGTCGTATTAATTTCACGATTCCAGTCATAGCTGAAGCCCAATGAATTGATTTGTCGTTTAAATGTTTCGATATTTTTCTTTGTAAATTCTGCCGGATCATTTCCTGTGTCCAGTGCATACTGCTCTGCAGGTAGTCCGAATGCATCCCAGCCCATTGGGTGAAGAACATTATAGCCCTGACTTCTTTTCATCCGAGATAAAATATCTGTAGCTGTATACCCTTCCGGATGGCCGACATGAAGACCTTGTCCTGATGGATAGGGAAACATATCCAACGCATAAAACTTTTCTTTTTCAGGATCATCATGGGTATTAAACGTATTGTTTTTCGCCCAATATTTTTGCCATTTTTTTTCAATCTTTTTGTGATCGTAATTCATTTTTCTCCTCCAATTATTCATTTTCAATACATTTGATAAATACTGGTATCCCTTACAGCTGTTATGCACAGGGCGTGTCTTTTACCTGATAAAAATAAAAAACGTCCTATGGAAAACAATCCCATAGGACGTTGAATGCCAACGTGGTACCACCTAAATTTGTCTATCCGCTTTGTTTGAATAGACCTTTAGCGTGTTAACGGACGCCGCCGTTTCTGCCTACTTCAACTCTAATTTTCAGCAAAAATCAACTTCAAGGCGAGTTCAAAAGCTTCTGTGCGCATTTTCACCAGCCATGCGCTCTCTAAAACAGAGTTCTTTCTACTACTCCTTATCATCGTTGTATTGATATATGACGTTATACTAACAAATTTTCAGAAGGAATTCAATCCTTTTACGCAACTTTCAGCTGTTGCCCGATATAAATGGTATCTCCAGATAAATTATTCAACTGTTTGATTCTCTGAACGGTTGTTGAATACTGCTGCGCCAATCCCCATAATGTATCTCCGCTCTTCACTGCATGGGTTTTACTATTCGAACTGCTGGAGCCTCCCGAGTTATTCGAAGAAGAACCAGAGCTGCTGGAGCCGCCGCTGCCTTTTTTAACAACAAGGCGTTGCCCAGGATAAATAATATCTCCGCTGATATTGTTCCAGCTGCGTAGATTAGCAATGCTTACACCGTTTATGTTTGCGATGACCCACAGGCTATCCCCTGATTTTACCGTATAATATGTGTCTGTCGTTGTACCTGTGCTGCCGCCGGAATTATTGTTGCCGCCAGATGAGGATGAACCCCCACCAGTATTTCCGCCAGAGCTGCCGCCGTTGCCTTTTTTGACAATCAGCCGCTGTCCAGGATAAATAATATCTCCGCTGATATTGTTCCAGCTGCGTAGATTAGCAATGCTTACACCGTTTATGTTTGCGATGGCCCACAGGCTATCCCCTGATTTTACCGTATAATATGTGTCTGTCGTTGTACCTGTGCTGCCGCCGGAATTATTGTTGCCGCCGGATGAGGATGAACCCCCACCAGTATTTCCGCTAGAGCTGCCGCCGCTGCCTTTTTTGACAATCAGCCGCTGTCCAGGATGAATGATATCACCGCTGATATTGTTCCAGCTGCGTAAATTAGCGATGCTTACACCGTTTATGTTCGCAATGGCCCACAGGCTGTCCCCTGATTTTACTGTATAGTATGTGTCTGTCGTTGTCCCTGAGCCACCTGAGTTATTGTTGCCCCCAGAGGATGAACCTCCGCCGGTACTACCCCCGGACGAGCTGCCTTTTTGTACAGTCAGCTTCTGTCCTATGTATATCACATCACTGGAGAGATTGTTCCAACTTTTAATGTTGGCAATTGATGTTCCATATCTACTCGCAAGAGCCCATAAACTGTCGCCTGAAACAACTGTATGAATAACATCTTGTGTTGTGCTGCCGCCGGATGATGAGCCTCCGCCAGTATTCCCCCCATTTCCGTTTCCACCTGTATTTCCACCAGTGGACGGAGTATCGTACTGTGTAAGATTGTTTGCCGAAATAATTGAATTCAGTTTTGTACCGTAGCTTGGGTCTGTTGCATACCGACCTGTGAGCCACGCTGTTGCATCTGTATAAGAGTTGGTATTGCTCTTCCATGCACCTGAATAGTAATACACACCAGCCTGAAAAGAAGTGTTTCTCAAGACGTAGGCGTTATCTGCAAATGATTCTGTAAAAGATGGATAGCTTCTAAAAGCCTCATTTTTCACGACCCATTGCCCGTTCAAATACTCCCAAGTATTCATATATACAGATTGACCATTATAACTGCCCTTAATGCCAAATAAATTGTAATAAGGTGCTTGTGACAATGAGCTTGATCCAGAGCCGCTTTCCAGAATTGCCTGAGCAATCATCACAGAAGCGTATAAATCATTAGCGGTGGCTACAGATTTTGCATGACCAGCAATACTTGCAACAAATGAAGATGTTGTTACAGCACTTCTAGCAGAAGCTGCAAACGGGCTGGCTCCAATAATTTCATCCGTTGAAGAAGGTTTCTCTTCTTCCGGCAGTACAGGGGCCTGTGTCTCTTCGCTTTCTATACTATCTGTCGTCTCTGTCGGTAATTCTCCTGTTTCTGTTTCATTCGTTTCTTCTGTTTGTGTGGTCTCTTCTGTAGTTTCTTCAGTTGTTGCTGTCTCTTCCTGTTGAAGCTGTGTTTCAGTCGTTAAACCATCAAGCAACGGGCTAATTTCTGCACTGTTACTTCCACCCTCTGTCGCCTCCACCGCTTTTGGCAGTATAATCGTTGAGCCGGCAATTGATGATAGCGCTAGTGCTGATCCAAGCATTGTCGTGCTTTTTTTCAGCTGTTCCGCTGTGCGATAATTTTGTTCCGCTTTCCTTCTTTCTTTGCGTGATAATTTTTCCATAATTAAGTCCTCCGATAGTAGTAAAAAAGAAAATTACTCAACTAACAGTATACCTTTTTTTAAAAAAAATTAAAAGATATAATCATTCATCAGCTATTTATCTTTAAATTATATAAATCGAATTTGATGTTATATAAGAATTATATTTTTTACTTACTTAACGACTACGACTAAAGACCTATTTCCACCTTTACCTTAGACCGATTTTACTCAAAACCACTTGTTATTCCACCAATTAGAATTTATAGTGTATTTGAGAGAACTACTACAGAAAGATAAAAATGAAATGAGGGAGAACTTATGAATAAAGAACATTTTCTGATTGAACTGAAAATATATTTAAAGCCATTATCCTATCAGCAGCAGGCAGCTGTTTTAGACAAATACGAAGAGATTTTTGACGAACGAATTGCTTCTGGAGAAGCTGAAGAGCAAATTGCAAAAAGCTTAGGCAAACCTCGTTCTATTGCAGAAGAAATTTTACAGGAATTCGATATTGAAGTTCCTGAAAAACGTTTGACAAGAGATGGCTGGCAGGAATTTTCGCCTGTTCAGGATTACGACCCCTATGAAAAAGATATGTATGATCACCCTTACGATGATCACTATGACTACAAAAGACCTGATAAACCTGGTGTTCGTGTGCTGAAGATTTGTGCACTACTGGCATTTGATTTCCTATTTATGTTTTGGATGTTTTTCGCTTTTGCAGCAGTTGTCTTCTCTTGCTGGCTGGCTGCAGTGCTCTTCCTGCTATCACCGATACTTGGTGTCTATTCAGTCATTGTCGGCTTCAATGATGCCGGACTGTTTCAATTATTCTTTAGCGTCTTCTTGTCTGGAGCCGGAGTAATCGGAATAATGATTTTAACTCCATTGACCAGATTGTTCTTTGCATCACTGAAGCGCTACATCAAATGGCATGGAAAAGTGTTCGGAGGGAGAGGATAATATGAAAAAGACGACAATTTTCTTTTTAGCTATTGGGATCCTTGCGATGGGTGTAGGAGCTGTTGGGAGTGCTGTTTTCTACCAACGCGCTAAAACAAGTATGGTAGAAGTAAAAAACGAAGAGTATACTGTTAAAAATACGGATAAAATTAAGGAACTCCACCTGAAGCTATCAGGAGATACTGATTATGTCATTGAATCATCAGCAACAAATAAAATTGAAATGGAAGCACGAAGCAGCGTTACCGAACCATTAAAAGGTTCTTTAGATGTCAATGAATCTGGAGATAAGCTGACCGCCACCGTGAACGGTAGTACTAAAAACAAAGGCACAGATCATTTTCAATTCCGTATGTTTCATATAGAGTCTTCCCATGTAACATTGACTGTACCTTCAGATATTGATCGTGTCGTTGTTGATGGAGATGCGACTGGCAGTGTATACTTATCTAATTTTACAGCAAAAGAGCTGGATGTAGACCTCGATCACTCAGAAATTTCACTTGCTGGCTCAACTGCTGAGAAAGTTAATCTGACAAGTAAAAGCGGCGACATTGATATTTTTGGCGAAGCAACAATTGATGAACTTACTATAAAAAATGATCATGGAAAAATCGATGCCTATGAACTTTCAGGAAATACGATTGATTTAACAACTTCAACAGGTGATATCTATCTGACAAACATTAAGAGTACAACGACTAAAGCTGAATCGAAAAGTGGCGAGTTTCATATTCAGAATCTTCGCGGCGAAGCTGATTTATCTGGGAAAAACGGCTCAATTTACTTGTATGGTGAAGAATGGCCTAAGGAGCTCAAAGCGATTATGGAGCACGGTGATATTGATATCGAACTCTACGAAGAGGTAGAAAACATTTCAATTAAAGCTCAGTCCGATTTAGGTGATGTCAGCATCTTTGATACAGAAAATAATACTTATTCCCGAGGAAAAGACGGTTCAAAATTTGAACTTAAGACAGCAACTGGAGACATCTATGTCACGGGCGTTGGGGCATATCCTGAAGATTACATGGATGATGACTGGGAATAATCTATATTATCCGACCCATTTCTTATCGCTTCTAACTATTAATTAACCCAATCACAAAAAAGAGCTGCGGCAAAAATGGTCAGCTCTGTGAAAAAGCCGAAATATACTGGAAAATAGCCTAGCCTGTTTTCCAGTATATTTCGGCTTTTTTTGAGGAATTTGCGTTTAGATTACATTCTTTCGATTTTAAAAACCGAAAACATCGTTTGTGTCTCCCAGGTTCCAACCCGTTTTCTCTTTTCTTATAGGACAGTCTCAGCAAAAGTTTTTCGTTAACATTTTATTAAACAGAAATCGACAGTTTCTCAAATCTCCTACAATAAGCTATACTGTTATTCGTATGGTTAAATTAATCAAAATTTTTATAAAGGAATCGACGCTATGAAAAACAAACTCTATTACCAATTTGCCGGGAGCTGCTTTCTGCTGATTTTCATTTTTCTAGGCTATTTGGTAAAATTTTATCCTGAATCGCTGCACAACTTCGACCAGGCAGTTACTGGTAGTATTCGAGGTCCTTATCCAGCTCTAAATCAATTTTTCATTTGGTACACAAAGCTAGCGAATCCTTTGACCGTTGCAGTCTTGGCAGTCTTGACTTCCGGGGTTCTGTTCTTAAAGAAATACTACGC
The DNA here is from genome assembly GCF_054871795.1 of Enterococcus sp. LJL51. Classification (NCBI taxonomy): domain Bacteria; kingdom Bacillati; phylum Bacillota; class Bacilli; order Lactobacillales; family Enterococcaceae; genus Enterococcus; species Enterococcus sp. LJL51. The sequence goes on from NZ_JBTXLW010000001.1 coordinate 435,981, forward strand.
AGAAGCAATCTGGCTATTCGCCAATACAGCCTTTGCTGCTGGTGTTCTCAATCCGCTGGTTAAGCTGCTGTTCATGCGTGAAAGACCTACGCTTGAACATCTGGTCATCGAGCACAGCTCCAGCTTTCCAAGCGGGCATTCCACCGGTAGTGTTCTTCTTTATGGTACAATCATTTTATTACTGCCCTTATTTATAGAAAAAAAGATGCTTTGCCGCATCCTGCAGGTAATATTGGGTATCATTATTCTATTTATTGGTATTAGCAGAGTTTATCTGGGTGTTCACTTCCCCAGTGATATACTTGGCGGATTTTCGTTTGGACTTTTCTGGCTGCTGATGACCTACCCTATCTATCAAAAATTACGCTTTACTTTACGCTTCAAAAATAAACAACCTTGAGAAAGAAGAAGATAATATGACTTTATTTCCTTATACAGATGATGCCAATAAACGTTATCATACATGGAATTATGCGTTGCGTAAGCAATTTGGCGGAAAGATTTTTAAAGTACCTGTTGATGGCGGATTTGACTGTCCAAACAGGGATGGGACTGTTGCCAAAGGCGGCTGTACCTTCTGCAGTGTATCAGGTTCCGGCGACATGATTGTGGCCCCTCATGATCCTCTGCCAGTCCAATTTCAAAAGGAAATACAAATGATGCATGGCAAGTGGCCGAATGTTGATCAGTACATCGTCTACTTCCAAAACTTTACTAACACACATGCGCCTGTCGAGGTCATTCGTCACCGCTTTGAGCAGGTGGTCAACGAACCTGGTGTTGTAGGTCTAGCAATCGGTACACGCCCGGATTGTCTGCCGGATGATGTCGTTGATTATCTAGCCGAACTGAATCAACGCTATTATCTTTGGGTAGAGTTAGGACTACAGACAACTTTTGAAGACACTAGTGCAGCAATCAATCGTGCCCATGATTACCAAACCTATTTAGATGGCGTAGAAAAGCTTAGAAAACACGGCATTCGTGTATGTACTCATCTAATTAACGGTCTGCCAGGTGAAGATAGGCAGATGATGCTGGAAAATGTACGGCGGACAATTCTTGATTCAGATATTCAGGGAATTAAGCTTCACCTGCTTCACTTAATGACAAACACAAAAATGATGCGGGACTATAATGAAGGACGTCTACAATTAATGACCCGGGAAGAATATGTTGAAGTAATCTGTGATCAGCTGGAAATGATTCCGCCGGAAATTATTATACACCGTTTAACTGGCGATGCTCCTTACGATTCTCTCATTGGTCCGATGTGGAGCTTAAAAAAATGGGAAGTGCTAAACGCGATAGACAACGAAATGAAAAAACGGGATAGCTACCAAGGGAAATACAATGCCCGAAAAGAAGTAAAGGTGATGATTTAATGCTGCAAACTGCTTTACACTTCAGCCATACGCTGCTGAAAGAGGTTATTGAGCCGGGTAATCACGTAATCGATGCAACGATGGGTAATGGACATGACACAGAACTATTAGCTTCTCTAGTCGGCAGCTCTGGAAAAGTTTACGCTTTTGATGTTCAGGAAACTGCTATTGCCAACACGGCAAAACGGCTTGAAGCTGCTCAGCTCTCCAAACAAGTAGAATTACTTCATCAAGGACATGAAACAATCAGTGAGGCTTTGCCTTCAAATACTACTGTTAAGGCGGCTATATTTAATCTAGGGTATTTGCCAAAAAGCGATAAAGAAATTATCACTCAGCCAGCAACTACAGAAATAGCTGTAAATGCTGTTCTAGAGCGGCTAACAGCCAAAGGGCGAATTATTCTCGTCGTTTATTATGGACATGAAGGTGGAGAACGGGAATTGGAAATGGTTCAACAGCTTTGTCAAAACCTGCCACAAAAGCTCTACAATGTGCTCACTTATCAATTTATCAATCAAATGAACCAGCCGCCTATTCTATATTGTATAGAAAAGAAATAGAAAATCAGCTGCTGATTCCGGCTAAAAGTGACAATAGAACAAAAGTGCTTTACCTAAAAAAATAAGTCAGGCGATACAAAAAATAGCTTCTCCTATTTTCTGTATCGCCTGACTTATTTCCGAAGATATGGTAGCTTTCAGAACACTGTCCATTCGATTTCAAGGGATAAACTCTTACTAGTGTCATCCCCCTCTTTTTAATTACTTTTAGATAATTGAATCATAAATCCTTTTGTATATTCAGGAACTGTATGGACCACAGAGATGGTTCCCCCATGACGTTCAATAATCGTTTTCGTAATGGCTAGTCCTAAGCCGCTGCCTTTTTGACGGGCAGAATCCTTTTGTATAAACGGTAGAAAAATTTCTTCAACTGTTTCCTTACTTAGCCTCTCTCCTGTATCGGCTATGACGACCTCAACAAGATCATTTTTAACAGTTAGCTGAACCAATACCTTGCTGCCGACAGGATTATGGGTATATGCATTCACTAAAAGATTATTAAGTGCTCTTGTCAGTTCTGTACGGTCAGCCTCCAGCCATACCTCTTCTTCTGGAAAGTCCAGCACCAAAGCAATCTGTCGTTCTTCAAACTGGTTATAAAGAGAAGCGACTGATTCTTTCAGCAGCCGTTGCAAATCTAGTTTTTCGAATATAAAAGGATAATCAGTACTTTCAAGCTTTGTATATTGAAACATCAATTCCAACAGCTCATTTGACTGCTTTGATTTTTCATAGATTGTTTTAAGCAGCTCCTTTTGTCTTTCCGGCTCTGCTACTTCCCCTTCTGCCAAAGCCTGTGCAAAGCCCATGACAGAAGTACTAGGTGTTTTAAGATCGTGAGCAATATTTGCAAACAACGTCATTTTCTCTTTTGAATAACGGACATTTTCTTCTTGAATCTTTTTACTAATCAAACGGATAAAGACAAAAAGAAATAGCAAGAAGAATACAACCTTAATCACAATCACACCACCATAGCCAGCCAGCATTAGTGAAGGTCTCTCGTGATACGTATTGGTATAATAGATAAAAACAGTATCAACAATTGTATACAGAATAATCATTGGTATCGTCAAACCAATAAACAGAAATATAAGAAAGCGTCGCAAACCCTTCATCTTACTTCTCCAATCTATACCCCAGACCACGAATGGTCTTGATATTATGCTCACCAACTTTATTTCTCAGCTTACTGATACATACTCGAATTGTATTATCATCCACTACATAGCTGTCTTCCCAGCCGGCTTCAAAAATTTGTTCTTTGGTAAAAACCTGTCCCGGAGAATTCATCAATAAAAACAATACCTTGAATTCAACTGAGGTCAGGGGAATCTCTTCCCCCTGACGAATCAGCAAACACTGTCCCATGTCAAGAGTCAGCTCTCTGACAACGATTTGTTCCGGTTGACGCTGCTGCTGATTCAGTTCATAATTTCTTCGAAGAGCTGCGCGGACTCTAGCTGTTACTTCTAGGGGATCGAAAGGTTTTGTAATATAGTCATCCGCCCCCAGCTCTAATCCAAATATTTTATCGGTTGTATCTATTTTTGCAGAAATAATCATGATTGGGATACTACTTTGCTCACGAATTTTTTTTGTCACTTCAAAACCGTTCAGTTCAGGCATCATAATATCCAATATTATCAAATCAATAGCTTCTTTCTCCAGCACTTCCAAAGATTGCTTACCGTTCGCAGCTTCAAAAATTACAGTTCCGTCGCGTTCCAAATACAGCTTTAGTAAATCAATAATTTCTTTTTCATCATCTGCAATTAGTATATTTGCCATCCTGCCGGTCTCCTTTATATGGTATTAACACAAGGTTACCATAGGAAGCTCGTGCTGACAATTTCAGTTTTGAACATGCTGCGGCTTGATTGCCGGTGCATTTTTACGCGCCCGCAGTTTCCCAGTAATACTGATTATTCCTGTACTTAGCAGATGAGTAACACTCACTACCAGCAGAAACTGAAGTAAACCTGTGGGAAGCAGCCATTGAACTGAAAGCTGTGCCAAAAGCAGCTGACTGAAAAATAAGACAAGCGGATGTAAAAAATAATAATACTTGCTTAATTCCCGCAGTTGTCTATAATTCCAGTTCTTCGGAACCCGCAGAGAAAGCGTCCACAGAAAAAATACTGGACTAAATAATAGCTGGCTGAAAAGAAAATTTGCGTCTGTTCCTGGATTAAAAAACAGCAGCATTCCTTCTAGAAGAGATATAATACTTAGTAAAATCAGAAGACGTCCGGAATATAATTGAATTACCGCTAATTTATTGCCATAATCATGTAATAAGAAGCCTAAAACAATAAATACAAAGCCAAAAAACAGACCGTTTCGTGTTGTAATAAAAAATTGCTGATACAATTTAAACAGATCCCCTAGCATTGTTCCATTTAGCAAACCACTATATGACTCCAGACACCCTAAACTATACAGCACTATGCTGAACCCTAACAGCTTGACATAGCCTAGACGCTTCAGCAGGAAATGAGTCAGAACAAGAGCAAACATCGTTGCTGGAATATACCAGAGATGATAATAGGTTCCTACATAAATCAGTCCGACAAGTAAAGCCACTGGGTAAAGCAAGATTGGCAAGTCAAACTGCTGACTAATCCATTGAAGTCCCAGTGGTAAAAACAACAGACTCCATAACAGGTAAGATTTTCCCATTGTTAGAAGGTAGCGTTGAAGATAGCCTTCTGATTTCGTCATACCCTTTCTGACAAAAAAACCAGCCGTAATAAAAAAGTAAGGAACTGCCAAACGGCAGATAATATTTTTTATAATAAAATTATAGAGCGGGCTGTCCACAACTGCGTCACAGTGAATACAAATGATCATAATTGCCGCTGCATATTTGACTAAATCAATTCCAGTAAAGTTTAATGTTAAGATACGTCTTTGAGTATTCATCCTATCTCCTCCTTTGATAGGTATAGAATACGATTAGACCATTAACCTACTAACAGCCAAACATTAACTGAACATTAATTATTCCTGCTGCTGTTTTTCTCACGCTAACTTTAAGGCATATCAAAATGCCCAGCAAAAAATAAGCCGGAATACACTGAAAATAGAAGCTATTTTCGTATATTTCGGCTTATTCCTAAAGAATCTTCTCTGGCTACACTTGTTATTCAGTTTTTAAGATTAAAAATAGAATTAACAGAACTAAGTTTTCTATGCTTAGAAATTGAAACAGCATTCCTTAGTATTTAATCCCATAAGTCTATTCTAAAACAAATTGATTGTGGTATAGTTCGGAATAAAAACCATGCAGCTTCAACAGCTCGTTATGGTTTCCTTCTTCAATTACTTTACCATCCCGCAAAACAACGATACGGTCTGCGTTCAAAATAGTTTTCAGACGATGGGCAATCACAAAACTGGTTCTCCCCTTAATTGCTTCTTCCATTGCTTTTTGAATTTTCGCTTCTGTTACAGTATCAACATTACTAGTCGCTTCATCCAAAATCAACAGAGCAGGATTAGTTAAAATCGTACGGGCAATACTAACCAACTGCTTTTGTCCTGTACTAAAAATATTATTTTCTTCTGTAATCTCTGTGTCATAGCCCTTTTCAAGAGACAGGATAAATTCATGAATATTTGCCTGCTTTGCAGCTGCAATGATTTCTTCTTCCTGTGCATTCGGTTTCCCAAAAGCAATATTTTCTCTAATCGTTCCTGAGAAAAGCACAGAATCCTGTAAAACAATTCCCACATGGGCACGCAGGCTGCTCAACTCAATGTCGCGAACATCTGTATCATCAAAGGTGACTGAGCCGCTATTAACATCATAGAAGCGGTTCAGCAAGTTCATAATGGTTGTTTTACCAGAACCAGTTGGTCCTACAAGCGCCACCATCTCGCCTTTGTTCACTTTGATTGAAACATCTTTCAAAATAGGAACTTGTTCATCGTAGCCAAAATCTACATTATTTAATGCGACAGACTCATGAACACCAGTAATTTCTTTACCGTTTTCAGGATTAACCTCATCTGGCTCATCAAACATTTCATTCAACCTTCTCGCACCAGTTACAGCCAGCTGAATCATGCTGTAGCCCGATGATATCTGCATTAACGGCTGATAGTACTGTTGTGAGTATTGAACAAATGTCACAATCAGACCGAGACCTGCTGCCCGGTCCACCTGGCCGTTGAGTGCTAGCCAGCCGCCAAAGAAGATAACAATCGCTGTATTAACCAGAGACATTCCCTGCATCATTGGAAACAGCAGGCCCGAATAGACCTGTCCTTTAAAGGTTGCCTCCCGAACTTTTTTATTCTGCTCCATGAAACCGTCAATGGTCTCGTCCTGAAGTCCATAGGTAATAATTACCCGCTGACCGCTGATTTTTTCGTCCATATATCCATTCAGTCTGCCAACTTCATCTTGCTGAATATCTACGTATTTTTTGGCTTTTTGAATAATCACCACAGCAATAAAAACCGCAACCGGTGTTGAAGCAATCGTTGCCCACGCCAGTTCAACATTTTGCTGGAACATCATAATCAGCACACCAACAATCAACGCAGCATTCGTTAGAACCTGCAGCAATGCCTGATTGAGACTATTTTGAATATTATCTAAGTCACTGGTGAATCGACTTAAAATCTCTCCATCCTTATGAGAATCGAAAAAGCGGATTGTTAGCTTTTCCAGTTTATTAAACAATCCTAAACGCATTCTGTTAGTCGATTTCCCAACAACTTGTGTAAATAAAATACTATAGACAAAATTCGCCGCACTGGTTAAGACATAAAAAATGACCAGCTTTTGGATAACTCCAATAAATGCTGTTTTATCATCTTTTCCCTGCATAAAGCCTAAAACATAATTTGTCAGCTCCTCGATTGCTTCACCAATAAATTGAGGTGCTTTTACTTGCAGATAGGTAGCTGCGACAATCGTTACAGCAATGATGAAAAAGGATAATTTATACTTTTTCAAATAATGATAAAAGAATTTACTTGCTTTAACTAAGTCCGTCATTCTACCTCATCCTTTCCTCTTTGCGTTTCATAAATCTCTTGATATACCTCATTTTCAGCTGCCAGCTGCTTGTGTGTTCCTTCTCCCACAAGCTTCCCTTTATCCAACACCAAAATGCGATCCGCATTTACTACGGAAGAAATCTTTTGCGCAATGATAATCGTTGTTGTATTCTCCAAATCATTTTCCAGAGCTTCTTTGACCAGACTTTCCGAACGAGCATCCAAAGCACTCGTACTGTCATCAAGAATCAGTATTTTAGGATCGCCAATAACCCCTCTGGAAATTGACAGGCGCTGCTTTTGTCCACCCGAAAAATTACTGCTCCGTTCCTCTACTGGAGCTTCATAGCCTAGAGACAGCTTTTCAATAAACTCACGGGCTTGAGCGATTTGAGTCGCTCTGGTCATATCCCCTTCATCTGCATTACGTTTCCCGTGCCGCAGGTTTTGAGAAATTGTTCCTGAAAATAGGATTGCTTTTTGCAGAACGAATGAAACGGTCTTTCGCAGACTATGCTCATTAATTTCGTGCAAATCTACTCCGCCAACTTTCACAGTTCCTTCCGTCGGATCAAAAAGACGGGGAATCAGCTGTGCCAAAGTCGACTTTCCGGCACCTGTAGCACCAACTACGCCAATCATTTCTCCTGGCTTAATGGTGAAGGATACATCCTTCAGTGTATCGGTATCATCACCTGGATAATGGAAGCTGACATGGTCAAAAACCACACTACCGTCAAGCTCCTGCTCAGGTACTTCAGGATACGTAATTGCTGGAACGGTGTCCATAACTTCCTTAATCCGTTTGATAGATACTGCTGCACGAGAAGTCATCATCATCATCATACCGCCGATAATGATTGCCATCATAATCTGCATAAGGTAGTTCATAAATGAAGCAATGCCGCCAATCAATGTAGGGTCATTCTTCGCCAAATCACCCACAAAGAAAATTGCCCCTGCTACCGCTAGATTAGCAACCAGCATAAACGATGGAATCATCACCGAAAATAAAGTTCCTACGATGACATTGTGCTTGGTTAAATCGTTACTTACCTTACCAAACCGTTCCAGCTCATTTTTCTCCTGCACAAAGGATTTTACTACGCGAATCCCCATTAAATTCTCTTTTGCGATACTATTCACTTTATCAATCAGATTTTGAATAATGGTAAAGTGCTTGCCCATCTGAGAAAACGACAGCATAGTGATAATAATGACAGCAACAACCAGCAAAACAATAATCCACCATAGCTGGGGCAATGTTGTCATCGCCAGCGCAAAGCTGCCGATAAAAAGAATCGGTATTCTAAACAATGACTGCAGAGCAATCATAATAACATTTTGAATTTGTGTAATATCATTTGTTAGTCGAACAACCAGATTTCCTGATGAGAATTCTTCTATATTAGCAAATGAGAAGGTTTGAATTTTTCGGAAGACTGCTTCACGAATATCCGCACTTACTCCCTGAGCTACTTTCGCAGAAAAAATTGTGTTAATTACACCTGCAATAAGTCCCAGCACTGCGATTCCAATTAAATACACGCCTAATGACTGCATCTTATTGTTATCTTCTTTAATGATTGCTTCAAGCACCTGCTGCAGCAGCTTAGGCTGCCAGAGAGCAGACATGACCATAATAATCACTGTAAATAAAGCAATAATTGTTTCCTTCTTATACTTTTTTACGTGGTCCATAACAATGTTCATCAATTCCCCTACTTTCTTTTTAAACTCAGCCTATTTTCGCCTCATTTTCAGCAACGTTTTTATAAGAGAGGGAATGTGTTATTATAAATATGAATCGACTGCAGCGAGACACGGGCTGTTGCCAAACCATTTAATTTAACACTGTAAAATAGACTGCACAATAATTTACCATATTTTAAGGAGTAAATACAAGCAGTTTACACAAAATTCATGCTAAAGGATGAAAAAAATGGAAAACAAGCTCTCCAAAGAAAAAATTATTGCAACAGCTTTTCAATTATTAGATGAAACACCAAATATTGAAAAGCTTTCTATGCGCAACATCGCGAAAAAAATGGGTGTTCAAGCTCCAGCTTTATACTGGTATTTTCAAAATAAGCAGGCCCTTCTTCAGAGCATGGCCGAAGAAGTGGACAGACACTTTCAGGAGCCTGAGGAGCAGGAAGACTGGCGACACACCCTATTTTTATACATGGAAAATTATTATGAGCTGTATCAGAATTACCCTTGTGCGCTTGAAATCGAACTACATACCATACCGTCCTACCCTTCACGTCTAATACGTTATGATAAAATGCTGGCAATCCTAAAAAAAGCAGGCTTCTCTATTGAAGACAGCTTTACAGCTGTGAATTCACTACAGCATTTATTGCTGGGATTATTGGTAGATGTTCAGGAGGAACAACAGCTTTATCATAAGATGGTTGATGGTGATGACTATTTAAATCAACAGGTTGTTTTAATGAAACAGTACCTTCACGAAAATCAATTGACAAACATAGAAGAAAGCCTTCAATTTCGACAAAAGCAACGCCAAAAGGATACCTTCAAAAAAATGATTACAATATTTCTAAATGGTTTGGCTGTCGAGTCAGGAGAACATTAAAAAAACGGGAATGCAGCAGATTGCTGCTTTCCCGTTTTCTGATATGATAATAAAAGCCTGTCGGTAATTAGTTTCTGCCTAAGAAAAAGCTGACTACAGCTACTAAGATTACAGCTCCAACGATTGACGGAACTAATGCCATTCCTGCCAAGCTTGGTCCCCAGTGTCCCAGTATACTTTGTCCAATTGCTGAACCAATTAAACCAGCTGCAATATTCGCAATCCAGCCCATTGATTTTCCTTTATTCGTAATCGCTCCTGCAATCACACCAATTAACGCCCCTACTAAAAGTGACCATATTAATCCCATCTTAATTTCCTTCTTTCTATAAGTAAGTATCGACTCTAGTTTTTAATGATTACTCTACACGCGGTTCCATTTGTTCTTTGGCTTTATCTGCCCCTCTACCAATTGCCTTTTTGGCTTTATCTGTTTGGTTTGAAGCAAACTCACCAGTATTTTCAGCAAAATCGCCAACTCTGTCTTGAACCGTTACTGAATCTTTTTTGTATTGCTCTACTGTTTTAATATCAACAACATTCACATTAACTTCAATCACTTCAAGACTAGTCATTTTTTTCACTTCTTCAACAATTGTTGCTTGAATATCTTTGAATAGTTTAGAGATATCCTTACCATATTCTGCAACAATGTCTAAATCAACGGCAACTTGTTTCTTCCCTACTTCAACATCGATACCAGAGGTAACATTGTCAGTATTTACAAGCTTCTCAGCAATATTTGAAAAGAAACCGCCGTTCACTGTTAGAAGTCCATCAATATTTTCCAAAGCGATGCCGATGATTTTTTGAATAACCTTATCATCATACGTCAATTCACCTTTAATTGTTTGTTGATTTGTCATTACTGTTTTTTGAGTGTCCATTCTTTTTACCTCCCAATTTTTTTGTTCTAATATATAAATTTAATATTATAACCTAGTGATAATTAGCCTTGTTACGGCTTTTGTTTAAACAAGCGGTCCGCTAAACCCGTAGCTTTCAAGTAAAATCCTGCATAGACTCCAACTACCATCAGGATAAGGATTAAAAGTGTTTTAAAAAAGCCCAGAGTCATCAGCAATACTGCTAAAATCAAACCACCAATACCGCCAATAATCGGCCACTTGTATTCGTCAAAAATCTCCTTCATCTTGATCACCTCTCTACTCAACTCTGGATTTCTTCGATTCTTCTGGGACATAATCGACAAATTCAATCACTATATCAATCGACCTGTCAGTTACACCCAGAAGAGTCTGCAGCTCTTCTTTCATTTGAACCATTGCCTGTTCTGCGCTGGGAACAATTCCCTGATATTCACCGAACCTGCCTAAAACTTTAACTGCTATTTTATTCTTTGTCATATTAACCTTTATCTTCGGCTTTTCAATGAACTGTCTTTGATCTAGATTTGCAGCGACATAGCTTTCAATACTTTTCTGTTCAATTTTTAATTGCCCATTCAAGTCCCTCACTATCACAGATTTTTCCTTTTTAGGCCAGAACAGAACAACAAAGAAAGATGCTACAAGTAATACAAACAAAACTACACTAGCCCAAAACAGATAGCCATTCAGCACTGGTCCAATAAACAATGAATAAGTCAGTTTCTGTTCGGGAAATGCTAAGATACCAACCTGATCGTTATAAATAATTAAGGGGATCAAAAGTGATAGCCCAATAATGATGATCAAGCCTAAAATGACCTTTTTGCTTCGATTCAATTTCTCTCCCTCCATTCCAACTTTCTAAAAAACTTTACATTTTCATTGTAGAGTCACTTTTTGCTTTTTTCAAAAATAACGACTTGCATTTCAAAAAAAAAACAACAAGCAAATATATAAATATCTGCCTGCTGTTGTTCAAATAGCCATTATATCAATGTTTATCTTCGTTTATCAAACTAATTTCTTCAAAAGAAATTAGTTTAGTCTTTTCAACTTTTTTCTTTCTCTCAGCCGTAAACTGCTTTTCATAGCTTGCCAGCATCGACTCGTTAAGCTCTCGAGCCTCCTCTAGAAAGCTTTTTAGTCCTTCAAACTGCTTTTGAATATCATCAACCTGAAGCAGTGCGTTTCTAACCTCTTTTGGTTTTGTTGGATTTTCTTTCATCAACTGTTGTCCAAACTCACTTCGCCATTTTCGATAATTTTTTTCATCCATTTCAAAATCTCCTTCTTAAAATACGATTATTATTTTTCAGTTCTAGATTATCTATACATTCATTCTATAAGTTAATTTTAAAATGAATATAAAAACATTTTCACTTAATGACAAAAATAACAATTATACTTCAATCATAAAAAGATATGCCACGGATGTCAACTTTAATTAACAAATAATCTGAATTAAAAATTTCAATAACTATGAATACAAGTTAAGCTAACGGTAGCCAGGAGATAACGGTTTGCAGCCATTTATCCCAAAAAATCCAGTCATGGCCTCCAGGGGAAGTCTCAAAGAAATGGTCATAATTATCTGATTTCAACATATTTGCCACGTACTGACTAGCCGGTAGTAACGGATCTTCTTCACCGCAAGTGATAAAAAACTTGGGAAGCTCTTCTTTGTTTTGAATTTTTTTATTCAGCAGATAAACTAAATCATGTTCAGAATCTTTCAGTTTTTCCAATGGACCAAAAACACCTTCCCAATAAGCTTTACTTCGTATCGAAAGAAGGCTGTCTACTCCAGCAGCAATATGAAGCGGTCCCGACAAAGAGGCAACTGCGGCGAATTTTTCCGGCTGCATCAACCCTAGCTTCATAGCCCCATAACCACCCATAGACAATCCAGCAGCAAATGTTTTTTCTCTTTTTCGGCTAAGCTGCGGGAAAAGCTCCCGACAAATTTCCGGAAGTTCTTCCGAAAGAAATGTCCAATAATTCATGTCATAGGTTGTGTCTGCATACCAGCCTAAATCAGTGGAAGGCATCACTACAGCCATTCCATAATCAGCTACATAGCGTTCAATATTTGACTTTCTTTCCCAAACACTATGGTTGCCCCCCATCCCGTGAAGCAGATACAATACAGGAACATCTTTTCTGTTTCCCACACTGTCTGTTCCGAAAATCTTCTTCGTCTGCTGAGGTAAAATTACATTCATCATTACTTCCATACCTAATACATTTGAATAAATATTTGCTTGTAAAAATGCCATTACAATCCCTCACTTTTTCAATGTTACTTTATTTTAACACTGTTTGCGCTTTTTTTCGCTGCAAAAATAAAACCATTGAGAGGGCCGCAACAACTAAAACAATCCCCGTCAGAAAAACCGAATGAAGACCACTATACAAAATTGTGCGCAAAGGCTGCAGCAGTTTCGCAGGAATTTGATGCGCCGTATGAGGATTTACCAGCTGGTTCATCACACTGGAATCAACATCCAAACTACTGTTTTTTAGATTAACTGCCATTGCCGCATTAAGCAAGACACCAAAGATAGAAATCATTACAGTCTGTCCAATAGTCCGTGATAATGTGTTGAAGGAGGTTGCTACACCAACTTCATCGCTCGACACACTGTTTTGTGCAGTAACCGTCGTGGTTGTAATCGTTAACCCAAATCCTATTCCCAAAATTGAAGAAATAACAAAGAATAAAAATACAGGTGTCTGAACAGGAACAATTGTCAAACTCAGTCCGCCAATCAAAATAATGGATAGTCCTAGAACTAAGACATTTTTAACCGTTGTTTTTCCCATTAAGCTGCTGGCATAGAATGAACCGATCATCCAAAGGATAGACATAGGCGCCAATGCCAAGCCCCCAAGACCTGCGCTGGTTCCTAAAACTCCCTGAAGCCACATCGGAATATACACTTCGATACCCATTAGAAATCCGCTGATTAATGCTGCCACGAGATTAACCAGCATAAAGGTTTTATTTTTAAACAGATGAAGAGAAATAACCGGATCTGCAGCACGTTTTTCAGTTCTGACAAATAGAAGGCAGAAAATTATAGTCAATGCTAAAAACAGTAGAATATTGAGTGAGAAGCCGCCTTCCCCAATCATCTGAAAAGACAACAGCAGCGTCAACAATACCAACATAAGCAGACCACTGCCGAGAAGATCCATTGGCTGATTGGAGCTCTTTCTTTTTGGTTCAACAAGATATACACTGATTAATGCCAACAAAGCCAGACCAATTGGAACATTGATAAAAAATATCCAGTGCCAGCCAATTGTATCAACAATAAAACCACCGGCTAATGGTCCAAAGACACTCGCAACTCCCCAGGCGGCACTGTTCAAGCCCAATATTTTCGCCCGCTGTTCCATCGGATAAATATCTGCAATTATCGTTAAGGCTACCGGCATTACAGCTCCCGCACCGATCCCTTGAATCGCCCGGGCAATAATTAGCGTCAGCATATTAGGGGCGAGACCGCAAAAAGAAGATCCGATAATGAATACAGTAATCCCAATCAGAAATACCGGTTTGCGGCCGATTTTATCAGCCAGCTTTCCATAGATTGGCGTCAGCATGGCATTCGTTAATAAATAAATAGAAAATACCCAGTTCATAATTTCCATGCCCTCTAAAGAACCGACAATCGTCGGCATCGCTGTTGAAACAATGGTTCCTTCGATTGCGGTCATGAAGGTTGCTGTAAAAACACCAAGTGTGACTAGTTTTATATTTGTTTGTCTTTCCATATTGTGCTCTCCTCGTTTTTTAAATTTCATCTTGCTGTCCAAGTCAGCCTATACCAATAAGAAGTTTGAGACATAATTAAATACCCAAACTTTTTTCTAAAAACTCCGAATAAAATGAAATTATCAATTTTTTTTAGTCAAAGAAAAAGAAGCGCTCTGTTAATCACTTAACAGAGCCGCCTCTTTATTCCCCCAAACTAGCTTTTAAAGCCTCGACTTTGTCTGTCTGCTCCCAAGGAAGTTCGATATCTGTACGACCAAAATGTCCGTATGCTGCTGTTTGTTTGTAAATCGGACGGCGTAAATCCAGCATTTCAATGATGCCCGCCGGACGTAAATCAAAATTCTCACGGACAGCTTTAATCAATCTACTTTCAGGAATTTCACTTGTACCAAAGGTATTAATCGAAATAGATACTGGCTGAGCCACACCAATTGCATAAGCAAGCTGTACTTCAGCCTTTTTAGCTAAACCAGCAGCAACAAGATTCTTAGCAATATAACGTGCAGCATAGCTTGCTGAACGATCAACTTTTGTTGCATCCTTCCCGGAGAAAGCACCGCCGCCATGACGAGCGTAGCCGCCATACGTATCAACGATAATTTTACGGCCAGTCAACCCGGCGTCTCCTTGAGGACCACCAATCACAAAACGTCCAGTCGGATTAATAAAATATTTCGTTTCTTCGTCTAACCATTTTTCCGGTATAACTTCTTTTATAACTAATTCTTTGACATCTTTTTGAATCTGCTCCAGTGTAACATTCTCATCATGCTGTGTGCTGATGACAACAGTATCTACCCGTTTCGGCTGTCCAGCTTCATCATACTCCACTGTCACTTGAGATTTTGCATCTGGCCGAAGATAAGGCAAGGTATCCGCTCTTCTCAGCTCTGCCAAACGACGTACTAAACGATGACTTAAAGAGATAGGCAATGGCATTAATTCGGGTGTTTCATCCACTGCAAAACCAAACATCAGTCCTTGATCTCCAGCACCAATCTCGTCCTTTTCGTCCGCATCACCGCGAACTTCCAAAGCTTCATCTACTCCCTGAGCAATATCTGGAGACTGCTCATCAATTGCTGCAAGAACAGCAACTGTTTCACCATCAAAGCCATATTTTGCTCTTGTATACCCAATATCCTTTACTGTTTGACGTACAATTTTCTGGATATCCACATAAGCTGTCGTTGATATCTCTCCGAAAACCAACACTAAACCTGTTGTAACAGATGTTTCACAAGCAACTCTTGCCATAGGATCCTGAGTCAGGATGGCATCCAGAATTGCATCGCTAATCTGATCCGCTACCTTGTCCGGATGTCCTTCTGAAACGGACTCCGATGTAAATAAATGTTTCTCTGCCATAATAAGTATTCCCCCTAATTAATATTCGGTTACAAGGCATCTTTACATAAAAAATCAACCGGTGTTCTCGGTTGTCTTTACACTGTAAATCCTTTCGGGAACTTGTAACGATACCAGTATAGCAAATAATTCTGAAAAAAGCTCATTTTAAATGAAAATAAATTCGATTCTATTATTTCTTATATAATTAATCAGATAATCCTTTAGATCATCGGTTCCCAAAATGCCTAATCACTAATCTATTCCCAAATCTGTCAGAAAATCAGAAATTAACAGCTATTTTCAAGACGCTTACATCAACTTGATTCACTATAGGGCTTGTCAGACTAAAAAAGCGACGCCAAATGGCTCAGCAGACACGAAAGGACTTGGCAAAGTTTATTTCTTCAAAATAAAAAAGCCTGAAACAAAATCAGAAACTTCCTGTTTTTTTGTTCCAAGCTCTATAAATTTCTTCATTTTACCACTTTTTATCTACTTTAATTAAGGACTACAAAAAATAATTACAATCATCGTTATTACGATACACTTTTCAAAAAAATAAGGTCTACATTTTGTGTACACTGTGGGCGCTCTCTATTCCGCCACAAGCTTCTTTACACGCCTGATTGATTAATTCAAACGACGTTCTAATCCGATCTAAACCATGAGCAAATTTGTCATCATCCACAATCATACAACTATCATCCATTGCATCAATCCAATAATAGACACCACGTTTATAGGCATCCAACCCTTTACATAAAAGCTGAGTAGCAGCTTTTTCTCCATAAGGAACAAGTACTTTTCTAAAATTCTCATCCTCGATAAACAAACGATTCACGTTATTCCTGCAAAAGACGTAAGTATCCTTCTTCTTTCTATTTACAGTTTGTTCATAGCCTTCTTGCTGAATCTCTTTGGAAATCGTTGTGAAAATTTCATTGTATACCTCAACTCTCTGCATTACTGATAGCACTGTATCTGTATAATCAAACATCAAACTCTCCCCTTCCAAGCAAGTCAAACGAACTGCTCATATTGTCATTATAATAGCGAAGGGGTCATTCTATCAAGTAATATGGTATGACAGAAACATAATGTTCTTTATAAAATACTTAAAAGCTTCTATTTTAGGTAACGTCCGTTATTTTTATTTAAAGCTATAAAATCAGTCTTTCTCAGTTTTTTTCATTTCTTCCAGCTGTTCCTGCAGCTCTCCTAAAAGGGCCAGTTGAATATTCTGAATTTTGACCATCTGCTGCCACTGATCATTAATCATATAATCCATTTTTTCGTGCAAAACGTTGACTTCTATTTCCGCTTTCAAATTAACCTTATAGTCTTTCTTTGCTTGTTCTCGATCTCTGTCTTCTTGTCGGTTTTGACTCATCATAATAATCGGTGCCTGAATAGCTGCCAAACAAGATAGCATCAAATTTAACAGGATAAACGGGTATTTATCAAATGGCTGAAAAATCAAAGCTGTGCTATTTAGTACAATCCAAGCAAATAGAACAAAAAGAAATATAAAAATAAATGGCCAGCTTCCTCCAAATTTAGCAATTGCATCAGCTGTTCGCTGCCCTAGACTAAGCTTTTCACCTGTTCTTTTATTTAGTTTTTCTACAATCACTTCATTCTCTTGAAGATGTTTATGAATCAAATGGTTTAGCTGTTCATTTTTCAATGATTCATCCGATAATAGTTCCCGAATATAGTTCATTCTGTAATTTAAAAGCTCTGGATAAGTAATAACCGATTTCATCGTCAGTTTGGGGTTGTGCTTCAGGATAAAGCTGCTGATTTCTTCTTCTACATCCGCCATTGGAATAGTTTCCAGCTTATTTTTATCTTTTTTATTCATACTATTTCAACTCCTTATCTTTACTCACATAATACCTTTTCTCTTTATTTTTCAATACTATTTTGATTTAGTCATGGGTTTGGGAATGTTTTAAGAAGATTACAGGTAAAAGGCCATTTATTGATGACTGGGGCGCATACAGGCAAATAACGGAGATTCATATTCGAAGAAAATCGGCCTCTTGAAGGGGATACAAGATGGGTATCGAGGAGGGTTCATTGTTCTTTTTTCAACGGAATAACAAATGAACAAAACTAGAATGTCTCTGATTTTTTCTTAACGACACAAATTGCATAAAACAAAAAAAGACGGCATCTTTCTTGGAAAGATACCGTCTTCAACTCTATCTAATAGAATTATTTTAATGTTACAGAAGCGCCAACTTCTTCTAAAGCAGCTTTTAATGCTTCAGCATCGTCTTTAGAAATGCCTTCTTTAACTGGTGCAGGAGCTCCGTCAACTACAGCTTTAGCTTCTTTCAAGCCAAGACCAGTCGCTTCACGAACTGCTTTGATAACTTTAACTTTTTGGTCGCCAGCTGCAGTCAATTCTACAGTGAATTCTGTTTGTTCTTCAGCTGCTCCACCTGCTGCTGGACCTGCTGCTGCTACAGGAGCTGCTGCAGATACGTCAAATTTTTCTTCAATAGCTTTAACTAATTCACTTAGTTCTAAGATAGTTGCTGTTTCTAGTTCAGCAATAATGTTTTCAATGTTCAATGCCATTTTTAATTTCCTCCATTTAAGTTTTCACTTATTAATTTTTTTATGATGCTAGGCTGCAATTAAGCAACTTCTTCTTTTTCTGCCACTGCTTTGACAGCGTAGGCAACGTTGCGGACTGGTGCTTGTAGAACAGACAACAACATAGATAGTAAACCGTCGCGGCTTGGTAGTTTCGCAAGAGCAGTAATTTCTTCCAAAGAAGAAACTTTGCCTTCGATAACTCCCCCTTTGATTTCTAATGCTTTTGCGTCTTTAGCAAATTCATCCATAATCTTAGCTGGAGCAACTACATCTTCGTTACTGAATGCGATAGCAGTAGGACCTGTGAATACTTCATCAAGACCTTCTAAACCAGCTTTTTTAGCTGCACGTGAAAGGATAGAATTTTTAATAACTTTCATTTCAATGTCAGCGTCACGCAGTTGTTTACGTAAGTTCGTTACTTCTTCAACAGTTAAACCACGGTAGTCAACGATGACTACAGAAGCTGCTGCTTTGAATTTTTCAGTTACGTCATCAACTAGACCTGCTTTTTTAGCGATTGCTGCTTCACTCATTTATTTCACCTCCTGATTTTGATGGTGAAGTTTTGAGGCTTCAAACATATGGAAGCACTGTTATACAGCATTTTCTTCAAAAAGCTGTATAAACAACAAAAAACTCCATGCCACCGTAGACATAGAGGGACCTTTTGATATTGATAATTATCAATGCCAGCGTCCTCGGCAGGAAATTAAGACGTATGTCACCTGCTGTCTTCGGTACAGTTATTCATTAACCTCAACTACCTTACCATAGATAAGGCAGTTGAGTCAATAATTTTTTTAATTATTCAGCTTTTCTATCAATCTAGCTTCATAGTCCAGATTATTCGGTAAATAGACAAATTTCCTCACAATCTAAACGGGCTATTGCACTTTTCTAATTAGAAAGAAAATTGGTCAACGTGGATTCCAGGTCCAAATGTAGTTGTCACTGAAATATTTTTGATATATTGACCTTTTGCTGCTGAAGGTTTAGCTTTCAACAATACATCGTTAATTGTATTGAAGTTTTCAATCAGTTTGTCTGTATCAAATGATACTTTTCCGATTGGAACATGAATGTTACCAGCTTTATCAACACGGTAAGTTACTTTACCAGCTTTTACTTCATTGATTGCTTTTGTTACGTCCATCGTTACAGTCCCAGTTTTAGGGTTAGGCATCAGACCTTTAGGACCCAATACGCGACCTAGTTTACCAACTTCAGCCATCATGTCTGGAGTTGCAACAACTACGTCGAAGTCAAACCAGCCTTGTTGGATTTTGTTAACCATGTCAGCATCGCCAACATAGTCAGCGCCAGCAGCTTCTGCTTCTTTCGCTTTTTCACCTTTAGCAAATACTAAAACAGTCTGTGTTTTACCAGTTCCGTTTGGCAGTACAACTGCTCCACGGATTTGTTGATCTGCTTTTTTAGGGTCTACATTTAGACGGTAAGCAACTTCAACAGTTGCGTCAAATTTAGCAATACTTGTATCTTTAGCCAAAGCTACCGCTTCTGCTACTGAGTAAGCTTTAGTACTATCAACTTTTTTCAATGCATCTTGCAATTTTTTGCTCTTTTTAGCCATTTTGTTTCCTCCTAGATTGTGGTTATAACGGTAGAACCTCCCACGTAATTCATATCTTTCAATATGAAACCGACTGAGAAGCTACTTCTTTAGGATGTCCTGTGTAAAAATTATTCTACAGTGATCCCCATGCTTCGTGCAGTTCCTTCAACCATGCGCATTGCTGACTCAACGTTAGCTGCGTTTAGGTCTGCCATTTTAAGTTCAGCGATTTCTTTTACTTGATCGCTAGTTACTTTAGCTACTTTATTTTTGTTTGGTTCGCCTGAACCTTTATCGATTTTTGCAGCTTTTTTCAACAATACTGCAGCCGGTGGTGTCTTTGTAATGAAAGTGAATGAACGGTCTTCATATACAGAGATTACTACTGGAATAATCAAACCTGCTTGATCAGCTGTACGAGCATTGAATTCTTTAGTGAATCCCATAATGTTGATACCCGCTTGACCTAATGCTGGACCTACTGGCGGAGCTGGTGTTGCTTTACCTGCAGGAATTTGCAATTTAACTAATTTTTCTACTTTTTTTGCCACGAGACATACCTCCTTGAGTCCGTGATGTGGTTAATTGGAGATGAAGATTTCTCCTCCCACTAGTCTCTCCTGAAAACACCAGGAATAGACGTGTACAAAAATGCACACTTAGATAGTATACACGGTTTGCCTTTTTTTTTCAATGCTATTTCCAAGTATTTTTTCTCAATCAGCCTGCCATTACGTTTCCTATCAGCAGCTGATAAAGCGGCAACGGTAAAAATTTTCTAAGCTGAATCAGCTGCCGGCTTTTCCCTACACTATAGCGAAACTTAGAACTTCGATCAATTGGCGCTTGATAGATGACTGCGGTTACTTCTTTCGATGCTGTTTCCTTTTGACCATTTTGTTGAACACTCTCCTTCACTTATATAGTTTGTCAACTCTTTAAAAATATTTTCTATGTATTTTCTCAACACTTTTTTCTTTTTATCTCATGTGATAAACTACATGCGGTGCTATTCTATATAATAATAGTAGAAGTACGGACTAAGTTAAGGATAAAGGAGAGAAAACCATGGAACAGCAACGCTATAAAAGTGTTTTCGATATCATTGGACCTGTAATGATTGGTCCCAGCAGTTCACATACTGCCGGCGCAGCCCGAATTGGGAAAATCGTACGAACCATTTTCGGAGAGCAGCCTGACACTGTAGATATCTATTTATATGAATCATTTGCTAAAACCTACCGAGGTCACGGGACGGATATTGCCTTGGTTGGCGGACTTCTTGGGATGGAACCGGATGATCCCAGGCTGGCCGATTCGCTGAAAATCGCGCATGAGCAAGGCTTGGAAGTGTTATTCGTTCCTAAAAACGAGAAAGCAGATCATCCTAATTCTGTTCAGCTGTTAGTTTCCAAGGGAAAACGCAAGCTATCTGTGACAGGCATTTCCATAGGCGGCGGTAATATTCAGATTTCTGAGCTGGATGGCTTTAAAATTTCTTTGAATATGGGAATCCCTACTTTTATTATTGTTCATCAGGATGTTCCTGGGATGATTGCCAAAGTGACAAATCAGCTTTCCGAGCTGGGAATCAACATCGGTACGATGACTGTGACCAGAGAATCCAAAGGTGAAAAAGCCATCATGATTATTGAGGTTGACCAGCGTTCTGCCGGGATTGTTGTCGAAAAACTAACCGAGATTCCTGATATTCACAACGTAAACTATTTTGACTAATGTCTTTAAAACGTTAAAGCAGCGCAATGCTGCAGGAAAAAAATATAGAACAGTCATTTTGACTACTTAAATAGAGGAAGGTGATAGGATGTTTTTTTCTATAAAAGAGCTTGTGGAGCAGGCGCAAAGCTTCTCCTCTGTAGCTGAATTAATGATTACAATTGAAATGGAAACACATGAATGTCCTCGTGAGCGGATTATCGAAACAATGAATAAGAATCTAACTGTAATGAAGCAGTCCATCGTTGAAGGGGTGAATGGTGTAACCTCTGTCACCGGTATCACTGGCGGAGATGCTGCTCGTCTAAACAATTACATAGCGGAAGGAAAGTTTCTAAGTGGTGAGACGATTCTTACTGCCGTCCGCAATGCAGTCGCCGTTAATGAGGTTAATGCAAATATGGGCTTGATATGCGCAACGCCTACTGCCGGTAGTGCCGGTGTTGTCCCGGGTGTTCTAATGGCTGCCATCCACCGTCTACAGCTGACTCACGAACAACAGCTTGATTTTTTGTTTACTGCGGGTGCGTTCGGACTGGTCATCGCAAATAATGCTTCTATCAGCGGTGCTGAGGGAGGCTGTCAGGCGGAGGTAGGTTCTGCCAGTGCTATGGCAAGTGCAGCATTAGTTTGTGCGGCTGGCGGCTCCCCAGAACAAGCTGCTCAAGCGGTTGCCATTACACTTAAAAATATGATGGGGCTTATCTGTGATCCGGTAGCTGGACTGGTGGAGGTTCCTTGTGTAAAACGCAATGCACTTGGCTCCTCTCAGGCATTCATCTCTGCTGATATGGCTTTAGCTGGTATCAACAGTGTGATTCCTCCTGATGAGGTAATAGCGGCTATGTATCAGGTTGGCCGTCAAATGCCAAGTATTTTCAAAGAAACCGCAGAAGGCGGTCTAGCTGCGACACCAACCGCAAAACGATTAACTGACAACTTAAAATAGCAGTTAGGTATTTCATCAAAATCCTATTAAGGGATTCAGCTTTAATGAGTATACTAAAATTCATACAAAGTGCATTACAATATTTCGAATGAATTTCGGTATATTCTTAAAGCAACTGCTTCTTCTCCATGCTTTAATTTTATGTAGATAATTCAAGAAGTTTAGGATTTTATTTTATCCTAAACTTTTTTTATTCCCAAAAAAATGAACATACTCTCATTTTTATATTGCCATCTCCGGAACAGTCTGTTATTATAATAAATGAGATGTGTCTCATTTTTAAAAACAGGAGGAATTTATTATGCCCAAAGTAACTGAAGAGTATATTCAAACAAAGAAACAGGCTATCATTAATGCCTTTCTAGCCGTTTGTGAAAAAAAAGTATTGTATGAAATAACCATGACGGATGTAATCAAGGAAATAAACATCAGTAAAGGAGGAATTTACCGGTATTTTGAAGATTTAGACGATCTTTTAGTAAGCTCCTTGAATCAGCAAAGCAGCAACGAAAATTTTTATACAATTTTAGATAAAATAATCAAACCAGAAACTTCTTCGTCTGACAATCTTCAAAAGCTATTTGTATTTCTAGGTGAATATGTTGAAAGCAACGTTTCAGTAATTGGAAAAATCCAATATGAACTGACAGCAATGCTTGCTAGTCAGCCTGATCGGCAAAAAAAGATTTTAGGCCGATTAAATGAACAGGCGCAAGGACAATATTGGATGAAGCAAGTCATGATCCAAATTTCTAAAGGAATAGAATCCGGAGAATTTACCCCTCTATTTTCAATTGAAGTAATCCTATCGTTTATGAGTGGTGCAATTGACGGTATCACCGGTTCTATCATCAATCAATGCTATTACCAAAAAATAAAGAAGGAAACACTCAATATTCCAAAGCTGTTTGAAGCATTGAATATATCTGTATTATCATTATTAACGGGAGGAAAATCAAATGAATCATAAGCGAAGTATTTCACATTTTTTAGCTTTCACATTCACTTTATCATGGAGCCTATGGGGAGGGGCAATCTTCTTGACCCAATGTCTGCATATGCCCTTTCAACATCCAATTGTCATGATTTTATTCATTTTCGGTGGGATTTCACCAGCTATTAGTGAATTAATCATGCATAAAAAAAGCAGCAGCAAAGATGAGTGGCAGCAATTTTTAGGGAATATCCTCAATTTTCGTCATTCAGTATCTATTTATTTAGTTATAATCCTTTTAGCTTTTAGCTTTGCCTTTTTACCTGTTTTACTTGGCGGAGCTGTCCAAAAGCTGCCGATTTATCTTGCGTTTCTTGAGTTTCCTATTATGATTATTGGGGGAGGAATCGAAGAAATAGGGTGGCGGGGTTTCCTGCAGCCTGCACTCCAGAAAAAATATTCAGTTTTTGCTAGCGATACGATTGTTGCTGTTATCTGGACCTTATGGCATGTACCCTTATGGTTTATTGCTGGCTCCAATCAATCAACAATGAATTTTCTTTATTTCTCTGTCGCTTGTCTTTCTCTTTCTTATTTACTGGGTGGTCTTTATAACTATACCAACAGTATCTATCTATGCATTGTCTTTCATGCTCTAATCAATGCCTTTTGGGATGTGTACGTGTTAAATGGACAGATGTTCTCAGCTTTTGTACTGCTGATAGTGTCAATACCGTTTGCTTTATTTTTGAAAAAGACCAGAGAACAGCAAGTTCACTCAAAAAAACAGGAGCAAAAAGCGGACATATAGTTTTCTTCTCTCAACTAACTTTTTAGAGTTTTTTCAAATTCAAGCAAGAAGCACCTATGCTGAATTCACTATATGATGAGTTCAGCGCAGGTGCCTTTAGTGAGTGAAAAAATATTTTTCCTTCGAAGTCACAGAAAAACCTGTACACTGAAATTTGAATGAAAAACAATGAAAGAGCTCATACTCCTCAATGGCAAAAATTACCAACTCGTGGAGCTGATCATAACAGAGGAGAAGTTTATTTCTTTCCACAGATTCTCAGATTGTGGATGAACCTTTTCAAGAGTCACTTTATTCTTATTTATTCTTTCTATCCGCTTTCCTACATTCTTTTTTTAGCTTCTACTACAAAATCACTCATTTGCTCATATAGCTTTGCCTTAATCTCCCTCAAGTCATGATTAACAAGCTGATGATTCTTCACCAGCTGCTTTCCATTTACCCAGACATGCTGAACATTTGAGGCATTCGCCGAATACACCAGCACAGAATATGGATCAAACAACGGGAACATATTGACTGACTGTGTTTCAACTATGATAAAATCCGCTTTCTTACCAGCTGCAATTATACCGGTATCTTTGAGATTCAGTACCTCAGCACCTCCTCTAGTCGCCAGCCGAACAATATCTTTCGCTGGAAATAGCGCCCGGTCCAGCTCCCAGGTTTTATGAAAATTGGCAAATAACTTCATTTGAGTAAATAAATCCAATGTATTCCCACTACTGGGTCCATCTGTTCCTAATCCAACGCTTAGACCGGCTGCCAGCATCTTTTTAACAGGAGCGACACCTTTTGCTGATTTCGTATTTGCGCCAATACAATGCGCGACTTTCACATTCTCCCTATAGCCTGCTGTCAGCAGAATATCTTCATCCGTTGCATGAATACAATGCGCCATGATAAAAGGACGGTTCATAAAGCCAATTTGCTCTAAAAGTTCAAATGGAGTCTGTTGATAACGATCACTTAGTTCTTTTAGCTCATAATCCATTTCAGCCACATGCATTGTTATAGGAACCTGATGCTGCTCGCTCATAGCGACAATTTTTTCCAATCCTTTATAGGTATTCGTGTTTGGTGCATGGGGAGCAATTACAGGCGTAACCAACGGATGATTTTTCCACCTTGGCAGAAATTCCCTGCAATACTCTATACCGCCAGACGGCTGTTCGCTATCGCAGGTAGGCATATCAATGACTGTTTCCCCAACTAGCGCTCGTACTTGAAAGCTATCACAAACCTCAGCAACTTGATTTTCAAAATAATACATATCACAAAAACTGGTTACACCGCTTAATAGCATTTCACTGATAGCATAAGCACTGCTGGCTCCAACAAGCTCTTTTGTCATATAAGCTTCTAAAGGAAACAGGAAACGGCGCAGTCGGTCCGGCACATCATCTCCTAATGAACGGAAAGGAATCATTCCAACATGTGTATGGGTATTAACAAATCCTGGTAGAAGTAGTCCTCCATTGCCGTCGACCACCTCGTCCGCGTCCAAGGGCTGATGCTGCCAGTCTCCTATCGCGACAATTCGCTCCTTTTCTACCAAAACATAGCCGTTTTTATACTCTTTCATCTGGTTATCCATTGTCAGTATATGAACGTTTGTGATTAGCGTACTCATCCTATTACACCGTCTTCCGGGAACACTAATGGATAGAATTCCTGTGTTCTAGTATTCATCATTCCTTTATCTGTCATTTTGATTGCTGGTGAAACTGGTAAAGACAACGTAGAGAAGGACATAATTTCATTCATATTCTTGTAGCCCAGCTGCTGCATTGCTTGGCGAACGTTTTGAAGTGCCGTCCCTAATTCTTCAATAGGTGCCTGGGATAAAATACCGCCAATAGGCAACGGACATACCGCCAGTGTTTCCTGTTCACCGACTACTACATAGCCCCCCTGCATAGCCAGCAGTTCATGCTGAGCTTTAAGAAGAGCCTCGCTGGTCGTTCCCATAACCATAACATTGTGATGGTCATGAGCCCAAGTTGTCCCGATACTGCCATTTTCCTTGATAGGTTCTTCCATCAAGGCATAGGCAATATTGCCATTCTTACCATAACGTTCCATAACAACAAGCAATGCGCAGTCTGAATTTTCCCAATCTAAAAATCCATCCTTAATCGGCAGCTCTTTTGTGATGCGCTCTGTAAAGGTTCCAATCTCCTGCTTTTGAATGACATTGCAGCGAACGCTGCTTTTTTCTGTTTTAACCGGAATTTTTAAGTCTGCGGCAGTTAGCTTTCTACATTTGACTGATTTCAAATACGACGGCGGAAACTCCTCTATTTTAGCTGGATAACTAACTTTATCGCCTTTAGTATACATACGCTTCCCTGATTTATAAACCGACTCAATAGCAAAGCTTTCTAAATCCTCTAATAAGATAAAATCTGCCAATTTTCCAGGCGCAATTATTCCTCTATCATTAAAGCCCATTCGCCGAGCTGGTGTATAAGTCGTCATATAAATTGCCTGTTCCAGCGGCAAACCTGCTTGAACAGCCTTTTTCAAATTCTCATTTAGATGACCTTTTAAAAGATCATCCGCCATTACATCATCGGTAATGATACAAGCAAACTCATAATAATTGTTGTCAACAATCACTGCCATATTTTCTGGTGTAATGGACTTATTTTGAAATTGAATAAACATGCCGCTTTCAATTTTTTCAGCCAAAGAGTCAGGAAACTGGTGGGTATGATCGGAAGAAATACCGCTATAAAGAAATGCTGCCAAATCTTCACCATAAATTTTAGGACAATGTCCTTCTAGAGGCATTGTTGGTCGTTTTTCACGACAAAGATCGATAATTTGCCGAATCAAAGACTCCGGCTCATTCGCAATCCCTTTGAAATTCATTGCTTCTCCAAGACAAACAATTTTAGGATTTTCCAACAGCTCAGCAGTTTCCGCAAGCCCGATGATTCCTCCAGTGGTTTCCAGCTCAGGAGTGGTGGAAGGAACAGAAGATGGAATTGCATGAAAAATATCCACCTCCGTGTCTGCTGCCATAAACTCAGTTAAGCCATCAATACCAAAAACGTTAGCCATCTCATGTGCATCGGCTACAACCGTTGTTACGCCAAACGGTAGAACGGACTTTGAGAAAATAGTCGGCGTTGTCATTGAGCTTTCAATGTGCATATGGATATCAATTAGTCCCGGTATCATGTAGCGGCCGTTTCCTTCAATAACCTGTTCCGGATTCAGCGAATCCAGCTCTTGAGCACTTATGTAGTAAAATTTCTCTCCGCTAATGGCAACATTCTTTTTTTCAAATTTCTGTTTTATGGTATTAAAAGCCTGTACATTTTTAACTAATAGATCTATGTTCATTTTTTTCTACGCCTCACTTTATTGTCGGTTTATCAATTATAACTTTTTTCGAAACGTTTTTTCAGTAGATTCTTCCTTGAGGTGCTGCAGTAAATCATTTTAATTTTTTCGTTCCCTAGAGCTGTATTCATTCTAAAAAAATGACTGGAACTTCACTTCCGTCCCAGTCATTTCATATTTTTATTGATTAATCAATCGATTCCACTGGTCAATCCAATTTGTCAGCTGGCCATTAACAAAATCAAAATCCACTGTTTTGGCACGGTCTGCAATTGCTCCATACGTCATATTGCCTGCTTCTTCCTCTGTCAGCTCAACACCTTTGACAGTTGGTGCCTCGTTCAGCGACAACGCTTTAGCCTTTTGTGAATCCGCACTAATTCTATAGTTTACAAACTCGTATGCCAGCTCTTTGTTGGCAGCTTCTTTAGGAATATTAATTGTGTTGTAGTTTGCATAGGTGCCGCTTTCCGGTACCACATACTCAATCGTATCAGATTCTCCCTTGATAATATCATAGGCAAAGTCCATTACAACTGCCGCTTCAATTTCTCCTGCCTGAAACATGTTCGCCAAATCAGAAGATTTTGCATAAGTTTTAACAATGTTTGGCTTCAGCTCTTCCAATGCATCAAAGGCTGCTTTCCCATCATCCTTCGTGATGTCCTGGCTGCTGTAGTCACTGGCAATATACATCATCAATGGACCGGCAGTTGTTGTAATTTCAGGAATAGAGATTTTTCCTTTCAAAGATGCATCCCATAAATCTGACCAGTCTTTGATTTCTTTACCGACCTTCTCCTTATCATAAACAATTCCTACACTGTTAACAGCTATGGGAACACCTGCACCGCTGTCGAACACTTCCTTAGCTCCATCGGTCAATTCCGCTACATTCGGAATTTTTTTCTCATCAAGCTTTTCAAACAACTCTTTAGAGGCACCATCTGCAGAATTTGCCTGCGCCAACTCAATCACATCAATGCCTGTCGGATTACTTACCAGCTTGTTGAAACGGTCTCCGCTATTTCCTACATCCATTGTGATTTTAGCGTCAAACTCTTTTTCAAAAGGCGCCATTACATCACTTTTTACGATATCTTCACTTAAGCCGAAGGTTGATACAACTAAATCTTTGGATGCCTTTTTGTCTGTTGAAGATCCGTCTGAGCTGCCCCCACCGCAGGCTGCTAAAGTTAATACACTCGCCAATACCAATGAACCTAATGCAAAACGTTTTTTCACAACTTTTTCCTCTTTTCACTTTTAATTTTTTTATTTATCTTCCAAAAGAACAATTTTTTCCTTTGGAAAGTGCAGTACGATTGTATCGCCTGCTTCATAAATTTGTTTATCCGTACCGTTAACTAGAAACTTACCTAGAGAAGTGACAACTTCATATTGATAGCTTTTTCCCAAAAATGTTCGTACTTCTACTTGTCCATCAACACAATTGACTTCAGCTTCCGAAGCAATTTCAATATCCTCCGGGCGAATGGTTGCAACGATTTTGTCAGCTGGCTGCTGTTTATAACTGGTTTCAAAAACGCTGCCTTTTGCCTGATAGCGACCTTCTGCTACCCAATCTACAGCAAAGAAATTTTCAAAACCTATAAAATGAGCCACAAATTTCGTCTTAGGGCTGCGGTAAATTGTTTCCGGAGTATCGTATTGTTCGATAACCCCATTATTCATTACCGCTACTTTATCAGAGATTGAAAAGCACTCTTCTTGATCATGTGTAACAAAAACCGTTGTAATTCCCAGCTGCTGCTGAATTCTCTTAATTTCAATCCGCATCTGCACACGCAGCTTCGCATCCAGATTACTCAGGGGTTCATCCAGTAAAAGCAGCTTAGGTTCAATTACCAAGGCACGTGCTAAGGCTACCCGTTGACGCTGACCGCCCGACAACTGTTTAGGATAGCGGTCACCCAAATGACCCAACCCGCATATTTCCAGCATAGCTGCTACTTTTTCGTTTATTGTTTCTTTCTTTTCTTTGCGAAGCTTCAAACCAAAAGCCACATTTTCTGCAATCGTCAAATGAGGAAATAACGCATAGCTTTGAAAAACCATGCCAAAATTCCGCTTATGCACCGGTACTTTTACAAGCTCTTGATCATCCAGCTTAAACGAACCGTCATTCGGTGAAATCAAACCGGCAATTACCCGCAGCGTAGTTGTTTTCCCACAGCCGCTAGGTCCTAGCAAGGAAACCAGCTCACCTTTTTCCATCGAAATATTTAAGTCTTCCAATATATTTTGTTTCCCATCATAACTGACACGAATCTTATTTAAATTTACAAAGCTCACATTCTTCCTCCTGTATTCAGTAATCGTCCATTTTATTTATAAAGGCATAAAGCTTTTTTACTAGGCGATAGAGGCCAGCCCCAAGGTTTTTTCAATAACAAACATCAGCAAAATCGTCAGCAGCATAATCATTACTGATATAGCTGATACCGTTGGATCATAGGTGTATTCAATATAGCTCAGTAATGAAGTCGGCAGCATTGTCACACCTGGACCTGATAAGAACATCGAGACAGGAACATTATTGAAGGAATTCACAAAAGCCAACATAAATGCTGCAAAAATTCCAGAAGATACATTTGGCAAAACAACCTGTAGAAACGCCCTAGCCCTAGTACATCCTAGCGTCCACGCCACTTCTTCAATAGAAAAATCCAGTTGCTCCATGCTTGAACCTACTACGCGGATAATATACGGCAGACTGATTAGAAAATGACCAATCAAAAGCCCCTGCATTACCGGTAGGCGAAGCTGAATTACTACAAACTGAAAGAGAGAGTAGCCCACTACAATACCGGGAATCATCGTCGGTGAAAGAAAGAAGCTCTTTAGAATATTCTTAGTTTTAAGGTTATAACGTGATAGTGCATACGAAGTTGGAACGCCAACCAGAAGCGCAAGAAGCGTAGCTCCAATACCAATTGTCAAACTCAGCTTAAAGCTGCCCATAAATGTGTCAGAGGTCAGCGCCTTTTGATACCAGTCCAGAGAAAATTCTTTAATTGGAAACTGGATGGTAGCTGATTTGCCAAAAGAAGTCACAACGATGACCACTAACGGTAGAAATAGAAAAGCAAAAACCAAAACCGCAATCAGAGTCATTCCTTTTTGTTTACGCATTCTTTAACTCCCTTCTATCTAAACGAGCCGCTATAATATTTAATCCCTTGTTCACAATCAACGTCGTCACAATCATAATCAAAGCAATTACACTTGCAGAGGTCCAGTCTCCCAGAGTTGACGCTTTTTGGTAAAGGAAGGTTGCCAGCAGCATATTTTTATTTCCGCCTAGCAGCTGTGGCGTTGTATAGGCTGTCATTGTTCCAGTGAAAACCAGTATGCTCCCAACAATTACGCCTGGTGTGCACAGCGGCAAAACAATTTTATAAAAGGCTTTAAACGGACTGGCACCTAATGTTTCAGCTGCTTCTAATGTCTCTGATTCAATATTCTCCATGACCCCAACTAAAGTCATAATCATTGTAGGCAGAAAAAGATAGACCGAACCGACAATAATTGAAAATTCTGTATACAATAAAGTTAGAGGCTGATCAATTATTCCCAAGCTTAACAATACATTGTTAACTACACCTGATTTCCCTAAAATATTTATCCAGGCAAAGCTGCGGATAACAGAATTCGTCAGCAAAGGAAACATCGTCATTGCCATTAAAATACTCTTCCATTTTTTACTGACTCCTGCAATATAATAGGCTGCTGGAATACCTAAAACTGCAGAAATTAAAGTCACGATTACCGATACCCGTATCGTACGAATAAAGATTTTCAGATTATAATCATCCGTCAAAAAATCCGTATAAGGTTTTACACTCGCTCCTGCATCTGTAAAAATGGTCGGCCAGATACTGTTTACCAATGGTACAATCATAAAAAATAATAGCAAAATAACACCTGGTGTTACGATTAAATACGGAACATTCCGTTTCATTTCATCTCTCCTTATTCGTTTTTCTATAATATTATAATTAAAAACACGAACATTTACAATAAAAAAATTATCTTTATTAGCAAAAATGCGTAATCTATTCAATTCACAAATATAACACAAATATTTTGTTCGCTTTTTCTATTAATAAGTTCAAATCCAAACAAAATTTTATCATTAAAAATTCATTTTTTCAGATTCAGTCCCTATGCAAATCTAGTTTAACCAACTTTTAGCAACATATAACTAACTACATTTTTTTCGTTCACAATCATCTTGATATACAAAGGATAAACACGAACATTAACAACCAACTGAAATCATCTGACAAAAAATAGAAGCTTCTTTTTTATATAGTCAAAAACCGTACATTATTTTACAAAATAATTTTATTGGTAAGTATCTGGAGATTTCTTTTGCATATTGAAAAAGAAATGGATAAACACTCTCAAAAAACGAGTACGAGTCAAACATATGATGCCCTTTTGTCAATAGGCCGACTCGACTTATTATTAAAAACAGCCGCTCGTGAAGCTAAATCCTCTCTCACTATTCCTTGATATTACTGAATTTATAACTCATAAAAATTTTATAATTACTTTACCAATAAAAAAGATGTCCACTTTATGGCACTGACCCCCAAAAGTGAGAGGGCAAAAGAGAGGCGATTAAACGGTCTGTTTTCGATAGGCTATCGGTGATAGATAACCCAACTTCCGTTGAATTCTATGGGTATTATAATTCTTAATGTAATT